>JAGPBO010000269.1 GCA_018063305.1 Cyclobacteriaceae bacterium | reverse complement strand
CAAATAGGACAACAAGTAAAATCCGCATAAGGCGTGTGATTTAGGACTATAAATAAAACTACAAAAAATGAGGTAGACTTATTGGCTCTTCCGTTTTTCCTACCTTGGTAAGATAATTAGCGTGTTATGAAAAAAAGAATCCTCATTTTATTGGTTACCTCGGTGTTTGGTTCATTGGCAGTAGCTCAAACAAAGCAATCATTATTTAACGGAAAAGATATAACGGGTTGGAAAATTTATGGTACCGAAAAATGGTATGTCGAAAAAGCTGAACTCATCTGCGAAAGCGGCCCCGATAAACAGTATGGCTATTTTGCTACTGATAAAGAATTCAAAAATTTTGAACTGACCCTCGAATTTAAACAAGAGTCAAACGGAAATAGTGGTGTGTTTTTTCACTCTCAGATTGAAGGAACTATCGTAAACGGCTGGCAAGCGGAAGTGGCGCCAATGAATATGCACAGTGGCGGCATTTATGAATCGTATGGAAGAGGTTGGCTCATTCAACCAACAGCCGATAAAGAAAAGGCCTTGAAAGAAGGGGCCTGGAATACCATGAAAGTCAGAGTGAAGGGAAATGAAGTAACTACGTGGCTAAATGGCGAGCAAATGATTACGCTTACGGACGAGAAAATTGGTTCTCGAACAGGAAAAATTGCTTTGCAGATTCACGATGGTGGTGGCGTTAAGGTTAAATGGCGCAATATTTTTATTGAGGAATTGTAGAACATAGTGCCTTTTAGCAAGCTATAGTTTCGTTGAGTTCCTTTTTCGAAAAAACAAATACACTGTAAAAATCAATACGCCAACAGAAATAGCAAATGCCCAATAGTTTGCCTTTCGGGCTTCGGCATACATGGTGTAATCGCTCAACAGAAATTTAAGAGATGGCGGATTCCACTGCAGCCGCTCGTTAAGAACTGAATCGGCATTGGTTCGTACTATTGGCCAAGGCATAGTAATGATGTGTGTATACTTACCCTCACTGGCATGATTAATAAAATTCAATTTTGCTTCTTGCTCGGTATTCATCATTTCATACCGCGTTTGCATTTTTTCATAAGGGAACGGAATGCCCAGGCTATCCATGGCCCGATATAAATAATCATCGGGCAGGTTTTGATTTTTGGAGAGTAATTCAAACAGTGGCGTCTTATGATTCCGCAAAGTGTCAAGCCACCGTTTTTCAATTCCACTTTCAGCAATTAGTTTTTCATTCAGTGAATAATACATTTGAAACAAAGCTTCCAACCCATACACATCAAAAATCTTTTTATGGAGGTCTGCCAGATACAAACTATCGGCTTTTGAAATCAGTGACCCTTCCGCAGGCAATCTTTCTATAAAACCATAATCTTCTTTTGCGATATAATCATCGGGGGGCAATGCCATTCGATTAATCTTATGGTAAGTGTCAGAATAATACAAATAGGTATAAAACCATTTAAATTTTTTCTCAAACTTGCTACTAACCCTAAATAAAGAATCTGAATCTCCGGCCAATGCCTGATTGGCTTCCTCCGAAGAGGCAAACTTTTTCTGATAAGTAACTTTCCATTTCTTGTCGTCCTTTCTCTTCTCTTTTGTTGAATCTTCCATAGGTACCGTTTTCATTTTCCATCCCGAATCAGAGCCAATACCCAGAAAATTTTTTGTGGTGTCTTCTAATTCAAGAATTATTGTCTTGTCCAACGAGCCATCTTCATGGACAGTGGTTTCCATAGACACGTTGTGCTCGCACGATACAAAAAAGATCAGGATAGCAAGCAATAAAATATTTAACGTTGGTTTCATATTTGGATTTATTATCTATTCGAGTTTTGTTTGAAATTGGCGTAGCGTGAGACTACTTGTTCGGGTTTATCAGATTCTCTTTTCTTAAAATAACGATTAGAAATCTCCTGCATATTTAAAACAGATCCTTGCGTAACTTTTACCTTTTTATTTAGAGTCTTCTCATTATCCTCCGGTATTTGCCACTCCCAAACAAAAGCTAAAATCAAAACAAGAGATACTGCAGAAAATGCGTAGCGAACAAAAACGGTATCTACATTCGCGGTGATTTGACTCCAAAGACCAATTTTGCTTTGTGCATTAATTTCGTGCATGATTCGCTGTGTTACCAGATTCGGATTAATGATCTCGGGGATAGTGCTATGAGCCTTCTTAATGATAGAACGGGATTCAATGACCTGAGCCACCAATGCACGGCAAGCAGCACAGTGGGCAATGTGCATGTCCAAAATACTTTTTTCTGAAGGTGATAATTCTTCATACAAATAAATGCTCTTCTCTGCCTCCTTACATTTCATATAGTAATAACTTTATCTGTTGTTTGATAAACCATTTTCAACTTCTCACTTACAAATTTTCTGGCATAGTAAAGGTTACTCTTTATGCTTCCTGCTGATAGCGAAAGAATAGAGCAAACTTCTTCAACCGATAGCCCTTCTAAATCGCGCAGAATAAAAACTGCTTTTTGCTTGGGGGTTAACTCGCTGGCTATTTCCTGAATTAAGGTATTCAATTCTTCTGCCCTTAGGGCTTTATCTGCCTGGTCATAAGACTTCATCTCACTCAATAACTTCATATCCTGTTGATTGATTTTCTGTCTGGCATAGTTTGATTTCAAATAATCGAGGCACAGGTTGGTGATAATCCTGTAAAGCCAGGTGCTTAGTTTTATTTCTGGTTTGTACTTATACATGTTTTTCCAAAGTCTGATAAAAGCCTCCTGCACTACGTCTTCTGCTTCTTCCTGTTGCCTGAGAAATCGAAAAGACAAAGCATAAGCAAAGGACTGATACTCTCTGACAATCGTCTCGAAGGCATTGGTATTCCCCGTAACTGCCTTCTTGATAAGTTCTTGTGGCAACCGATTGTCCATTCAGTAATTTAACTCTTATACGACTAGAAAGGAACCTGGTCAAATGATTGTTTGTGATTCATGATCCCGATTAAAGAAAATCTTACCTTGCGCCATTAAATTTAATCTCTATGATCAAAGAATACATTCAATCGAATCAGCAACGCTTTTTGGATGAACTTTTCGAACTGCTTCGCATTCCTTCGGTAAGTGCCGACAGTAACCACAAGAACGATGTGCGCAAGGCTGCAGAATATGTAGTGAAGAAATTAAAAGATGCCGGAGCCGATACCACAGAGCTTTGTGAAACCGCAGGCCATCCTATTGTTTATGGAGAAAAAATAATTGACGCTGCGTTACCAACTGTATTGGTATACGGCCATTACGATGTGCAACCTCCCGATCCGTTAAACTTATGGACCTCTCCTCCTTTTGAGCCCGTTGTAAAAGACGGAAAGATTTATGCGCGCGGTTCGTGCGATGACAAAGGTCAGTTCTATATGCACATCAAAGCTTTTGAGGCCATGACCAAACTTAAAACGCTATCATGCAATATTAAATTCATGATTGAGGGCGAAGAAGAAGTAGGGTCTGATAACCTGGGCATTTTTGTACAACAAAATAAAAGTAAACTGAACGCTGATGTTATCTTGATTTCAGATACATCGATCATCTCATTGGATACACCATCCATCACAGTGGGGTTACGCGGATTAAGTTACGTTGAAGTTGAAGTTACTGGGCCTAACCGCGATTTGCATTCGGGTGTATATGGAGGCGCGGTCGCTAATCCAGCCAACATATTAAGCCGCATGATTGCTTCCCTGCATGATGAAAATGGACGCGTAACTATTCCGGGTTTTTACGATAAGGTTGCCGAACTGTCGGTCTCAGAACGCGAAGCCCTTAACAAAGCTCCATTCAATCTCAACGACTATAAAAAGGAGTTAGATATTGAAGACATAAGGGGTGAGAAGGGCTACACTACATTAGAACGCACAGGCACCCGACCTACCTTAGATGTCAACGGAATCTGGGGCGGCTACACAGGTGAAGGGGCTAAAACCGTATTGCCTTCCAAAGCATCTGCAAAAATTTCGATGCGTTTAGTGCCAAATCAAAACAATCATGAGATAACCGAATTGTTTACAAAACATTTTGAATCTCATGCACCAAAATCCGTAAAGGTTAAAGTTACTGCCTTGCATGGTGGCGAACCTGCCGTAACGCCTACCGACTCAAAGGCGTTTAAATCTGCCAGCATGGCCTTTGAAGAGGTGTGGGGAAAAACACCTATACCAACCCGCGATGGTGGTAGCATTCCCATTGTTTCTTTATTCAAAAAGGAACTTGGTCTGGACACCGTGCTCATGGGATTTGGGTTAGATAGCGATGCTATTCATTCGCCTAATGAGCATTATGGGATTAAAAACTTTTTGATTGGTATCGAAACCATTATTGCCTTTTACAAACACTTTGGCGACAAGAAATGAGATCAGCGTTAACTAAGTGCCACGCCTAATTTGTTAAAGGAGTTCTTAATTTCGCTTTCGAATAAACTTATCGCGGTATAAACTGAACGAAGTTACGGTCGGCTTCGTTACTTTTGAATTCAATTTCCAATTGCATGAGATCTCTTTTGATTTTTGTCCTTTTCTCCATCACGCTAACCACGCAGGCTCAGGTATTAACTCCCGCAAAGTGGAGCTACGCAACATCCTTACAGGAAGCAAAGATTGGTGATGAGGTAGAGCTTATTTTCAAGGCAACGATTGATAAAGATTGGTATTTATATTCCTCTGAGTTTCCTTGCGAAGATCCAACAAAAACGAGCTTTAATCTGACTCCTAATTCAAGTTTTCAATTAGTGGGTGGTTTACAGGCCATCAACCCTATCGATAAGTATGATGAAATCTTTGAGTGTGATGTAAAAATCTTTAAGAAGAACGGTGAGTTCCGACAACGAATAA
>JAGPBO010000059.1 GCA_018063305.1 Cyclobacteriaceae bacterium | reverse complement strand
AACAAAAGGCAATGCAGCAAAACAAATCTGACTATAAACTTCCTCATCGGGGGTGCAAACTTATACAAAGTTGATTTTATGATCAAACATCTTAGAAAATTAGCTACTTTAAATAGACAGGCCGATCATAAAAGTAATCCCTATAAGGCCAATTGAAGGCATAACGTACCCTCATAAAACGATAAAAAATGAAGTTTGTTCTTCTTTTTCTAAAGAAATTTAACTTCCTCAACCGGAAAGAGTTTTCAAAGGATAAAAGAGGAAACGATCGTTAGCATTGTGTTATAGACTTTGTTTAACCCATTACAAAATACAGGTGCCGCAGGACGAGACTTCCTCTCGCACCCTTCGGCCCTTGCGCTGCCCACCCAAAGGTTCAATTTACCACCGCTCCCTTCTTCACCATTACAACCTCCACACCTTTTTCTTTGGCCAGATTATTAATTCGATCCACATTCTTATCGATAGTGGTGCGTAACTGCGTCAACTCTTCATCCACCATTTGAGTAAGCATTTGACGAACTTCTTCCCCTTGTTGCGTTGGCCGAAAATCTCCCTGTGCCTGCTCCCCCATTAAATGGGCCAGGCGGTTGTTCATTTTAATGCCGTAGTTAAGTGGGTCTTGCACACTACGATTTTTTGTTTGATGAATATTATTTTCATGTGTAGTTAGTTGTTCCTCAAATTGTTTTACCAACTCATTGAGCTCTTTGTACTGCGCATCACTGCCAATTTTGCTTTTCAAAAAGTCAAGGTCTTCTTTAATCTTACGAATATCAATTACACCTTGATTCGCTTCACTTACTTTGTCGCGCACCTTCACCAAAAAGTCAAATTGCGCCTGCAAATCTTCTTGTGTCGAGGGTACTCGAGGGTCTTTCAAAATTTCAAACTCTTGCTCTTGTGAATTTCCGTTAACTGTTAATCTTACTTTGTATTTGGCGGGTACAGCCTTAGGCCCTTGATTAGGCGAATCATAGTAGATCATGCCTGGGAAGGTTGTATAGCCCGGATAACGCATATCCCAAACAAAACGATTACCACCAGATTTTACAGGAAGTTGTTGCCGGCCTTTGTCTTTTGAATTATACGCGGAAATAACTGTTCCACTTGTTTCCAGAATTTCAATTTTAACATCTGATTTTTCATCTACACTTTTTACAAAGTAATGAATCATTACACCACCCGGATGATTTTCACCTTCCAACTTTCTATTCGCACTGCGCCAGCCGCTACCTCCGGGCATTCTGTAACTTGACATAGGCTTAAATAGCACCACGTCTTTTGTGCTGTTTTCTTTTGTTAATTGATGCAAAGGAGTAAGATCATCAATCATCCAAAAGCTTCGCCCATGCGTGGCTGCAATCAGGTTATCATTTTTTATTGCCAAATCAGCAACGGGAACAGGAGGCAAATTCAGTTGAAACTTCGACCAACTTGCTCCATCATCAAACGATAACCACATTCCTTTCTCAGTACCGGCATATAATAATCCTTGTCGTTTAGGATCGGCCCGCACTACACGCGCAAATTCTTCTTTTGGAATTCCATTGGTGATCAACGTCCAGGTTTTACCATAGTCCGTAGTTTTATAAATGTAAGGGGTGTAGTCACCAAACTTATAGGATGTGGCTACCGCATAGGCACCCCCTTTTATAAAGGGATTCACATCAATACTATTCCACATATTGAGTTTTGGTGAGATAGAAGGTGTAACGTTTTTCCAGTTTTTGCCACCATCGGTGGTTACGTGAATCAACCCATCATCCGAGCCCGTCCAGATTTCATCTTTCGTATAAGGCGATTCAGCGATTACAAAAATGTTTGCATAATATTCTGCTCCGGTATTGTCTTGTGTGATCGGCCCACCAGATGATTTAATCGTTTCGGGTTCGCCTCGTGTCAAATCCGGACTGATTACTTCCCAGTTTTGGCCGCCATTGGTTGTGGCATGCAAATGATTTGAGCCAGCATATAATTTCTTTGGATCATGATGACTAAACACCAGCGGAAAGTTCCAGTTAAATCGATACTTCATTACATCCACACCAGAGCCTGCCGGTAGATCCGGCCACACATTAGTACTGCGCTGCTGCCCATTGTCTATGTTGGTCATGCTCATGTAACCTTTAAAATCACTTCCGTAGATGATGTTAGAATTAGTAGGATCTGGTGCGAGGTGCGCACTTTCACCAATGGAAAGGGCTATCCAATCTTTTTCAGAAATACTGGAACTACTGGTGCGATGCGGAATGCGCACGCTGCTATTATCTTGCTGTGCTCCGAGGATATTGTAGGGGAATGAATTGTCGGTAGTAACTCGGTAAAATTGTGCCGTGGGTTGATTGTGATCAGTTGTCCAGTTTTCACCGGCATCGGTTGATATTTGTGCACCGCCATCATCGGCTATAGCCATGCGTAAATTGTTAGTTGGGTCAATCCATAAATCATGATGATCGCCATGGGGTGCATCTTTTAATTCAAATGTTTTGCCGCCATCTTTGGAAACGCCATAGCTCACATTCATCACCCACACCTTGTCTTCATTTTGTGTGTCGGCATAAATGCGACAATAATACCAGGAACGTTGCAGCAAAGCTCTATCCTGATTAATGCGAGCCCATGTTTTGCCGGCATCATCCGATCGGTACACACCAGGCGCTTCTGAGTTTTCAATAATTGCCCAAACTCTATTTGTATTTACTGGCGAAACGGTTACCCCAATAATTCCATTAAGGCCTTTAGGCATACCCGGTTTATCCGAAAGGTTTTCCCATGTATCTCCTCCGTCTGTACTCTTCCATAGTTTCGAATCGGGGCCACCGCTATCCATGCGGTAGCCATTGCGTTTCATGTTCCAGGTGGCAGCATACATGATGCGTGGGTTGTTCGGATCAAAAATTAAATCTCCCGCCCCAGCGGTATCGTTGATATATAAAATTTTCTTCCAGGTTTGTCCGCCATCCATACTGCGAAACACACCACGCATTTCGTTTGGCTTCCATAGATTACCCATAGCGGCTATATAGACTACATCCGGATTTTTTGGATGAATACGAATACGCGAAATATGTTTTGAGTCAGAAAGGCCAATGTGTTTCCAACTGGTGCCGGCATCGGTGGATTTCCAAACTCCCCAGCCGCTGGAAACATTGTTGCGTACTGTTTGCTCGCCTTCACCCACATAAATTACATTAGGGTCGCTCTCGGCAACAGCTACGGCACCTATGCTTCCACCAAAATAATTGTCAGTAATGTTTCCCCAGGTTTGGCCCCCATCGGTTGTGCGCCAAACGCCACCGCCTACAGCACCAAAATAATATAGGTTTGGTTCTCCAACCACACCCGTAACGGTACCCGATCTTCCTCCTCGAAAAGGGCCAAGTTCGCGCCAGCGTATACCCGAATAAAGAGACTGATCAAAGGTTACGCCCGAAGCAGGAGGGGTTCCTTTCTTTTGTGAGTACGAACTTAGAAACGCAAACACGAAAACGACTAATAATAATTGACGCATAATCTTAGAATTTGGAGATTCAGAATTACGAAAAAACAATAGAGTTTTGGTATAAAATTATGCAAGCGGGTTCTTTCCAATAGAGGGTAACATTAGCAACCAACCATAGAGGTTAATTCAAACACTTTTCTATCTTTATAAGATGGACGGACATACACTTGTTTCGGATTTCTTCCTTTTTAGGCTATTGATCAATACGGCTTTTATGGTTTTGGTGGTTCGTGTGATTTACTTCAAAACCTATCACAAAAGCGATCTTTTTTTTACTTTTTTTCTACTCAATTTTATTGTTTTTCTGCTTTCGTACATGCTTGAACAAGCCAAAGCATTTAATTCGTTAAGTAGCGCGTTCGGATTGCTGGCAGCTTTTTCACTTCTTCGGTTTAGAACCGAAACATTGACGACCAAAGACATGACTTATCTTTTTATAATGATGGCAGTAGGCCTTATTAATTCAGTGATGAAAGGAACTTATCTCGAAATCAGTGGAATTAATCTAGGCATAGCAGCCGTTGTCTATGCGGTAGATGGCAACCAGCTGATGCGCAATCAAAAAATAAAAATTGTTGAGTATGATAAAATTGAAAATATTAAACCCGAACATCATGCCCTGTTGCTGCAGGACTTACGGACACGCACTGGCCTTGATATTAAAAAAACCAGTATTGAAGAGATTGATTTAGTGAAGAACCGAGCCGTTATTAAAATCTATTACTACTAACTCATGAAAAAAAATCTAGTCTTTATTCCCTTGCTGCTGACCCTTGCGATTACAGGGCTGGCACAACAAAAGGATGTACCATCAATTTTTCAGGAAGAACAACCGCTTGCATTGAGTTTAAAATTCTCTTTTAAGGAAGTGAAGAAAGAAAAAGTGGATTCGATTTACTTCCCAACTTATTTCGGATACAAAAATTATAAAGGCCAATCCGATTCTATTGCAATAAAAGTCCGGGCGCGGGGCAACTTCAGAAGAAACAATTGCTTTTATCCCCCCATTCGGGTCAAGTTTAAGAAGAAGACTGCTGAGGGAACCCCTTTTGTAGATAATAAAGACTTCAAATTGGTTTTGCCCTGCCAAACGGGTAAAATGGGTAACGATCTGATTTTGAGAGAATATCTCTGTTATAAAATGCTTGAACCTTTAACGCCCTATTTCTTTCATACCCGATTGGTAGATCTAGAGCTTACGGATACTGGTGGAAAGCCTAAGACCTACTCGGTAAAAAGTTTTTTGATAGAAGATGATGACCTAATTGCTAAGCGTTTTAATGGAAAAATTATAGAACAAGAGCTTCATCCGCTTACCCTAAGCGATACCACCTCTGTTATTTTTGATTTTTTCCAATACCTGATTGGCAATACAGACTGGTCAGCGGCTCAACAGCACAACGTAAAGATCATTCAGACGGCAAATAAGAAGATTCCGCTCACGTATGATTTTGATATGGCTGGCTTGGTCAATGCGCCCTATGCAACCGTAAGTGAAACCCTATCGATAAGTAGCGTTCAAGAAAGGCTGTACCGCGGCTTTTGCCGTAGTGAATCGCTGATGCAGTATGTGAGAAGCGAATACCTTCGGTTGGAACCGGAAATCATGAAAGTAATCAGTGACCATCATTCGCTTTATAGTGAAAAGGATTATAAGGGAATCGAAAAATTCGTAGGTGAATTTTTTGAAACGCTTAAGAGCGATAAGAAATTTAAAGATGCGGTGTTGTTAGGCTGCAGGACTAAATAATAATTGCCTGGAGTCTTTTCATTGGGATTACCGATTTTTCAGTTCGCGCATGGCATTGGAAAAAGCCATTTTTATCGGATGACCCTGCATGTGATGCTGGTCTTTAACTACCCATTTCCCATTAATGATTGTACCCAGTATCCGACTGGAGTCTGAAGTGAAAAGGAGGGTAGCCAATTTGTTTTTTTCGGATGTGTCGGCTAATAGGTGTGTTTGTGCATTGTAAATAACGGCATCAAAAGATTTTCCTATTTCGAAATGATTTTTTGAGGCAGCACCCACAGCTTTTCTTCCGGACTCAATTTCTTCGTTGATCATATAAGCTGCGGCATCGCCTTCAAAAGTATTACGTTGATTGGAGATTAAGCGTTGGCGATAGTCAATCATGCGGAACTCTTCCATCGGACTTAATCCGATATGGCTGTCTGTGCCGATGCACCAACGACCACCTAACTTTACATACTCACGCATTCTAAAAATGCCATCACCAAGATTTCCTTCTGTGGAAGGACATAGCACCACTGTGGCACCTGATTGAGCTAATCTTTTGAGCTCATCATCATTTAAATGAGTGGAGTGAACCAGATTGAAACGATCGTTTACATTCAGATTATCGAGTAACCATTGCATGGGCCGCTTGCCGCAATAAACGAAACAATCGTTCACTTCTTTTTTTTGCTCAGCTACGTGAAGATGAAAAGGTAAATCGTTAGGTCCCTCTTCGTATGTAGTTTTAATGTCAACCAACTCCACAGCCCGCAGAGAGTGAACACTGAATCCTAATGAAACATCAGCATAACTGTTGAGTACTGATTTAGATTTCTCTAAAAGTTTGAAATAATCATCTACTGTGATGGATATAAATCTTCGTTGTCTTGGCTGCGGGTCTTGTCCAAAACTTCCTTTCTGATAAAAGACAGGAATCAGGGTGATCTTAATTCCTGCTTTATGCGCAGCCGCAACCATGCGTTCGCCCATCTCAGCAAGATTGCTGTAAGGCTTTCCATTTTTATCGTGATGCAAATAATGAAACTCGGCAACATGCGTGTAGCCAACCCGTACCATCTCTGCATATAGCATGGCTGCAATAGCTTCCGCTTGATCAGGATCTACCGAAAGTGCACATTGATACATGGCTTCGCGCCAGGTCCAAAAATCATCTTGTGTACCCGCTGCATGATTTTCTGCCAGACCAGCCATAGCATATTGAAAGGCATGCGAATGCGCATTTTGAAAGCCCGGTAATGCAAAGCCTTGCACAGACTCAATCGCAATTACTTCAGCAGGAGCTTTATTTGATAAGTATGTTATTGTCCCGCTTCCATCAACACCCACATAGGCAGGTGAAAGCCAACCGGTTTTTTGGAGGAGTGAGGAGAAATAGTAAAACCTCAATCCCTCACCCCTTCCCCTCTCCCCGGGGAGAGGGGTGTCCGAGGTACGAGGACGGGGTGAGGGATTACCTACCAAATCTTTCATGAGCTTCTCTTTTTATTATGTCCAATACTTCAAAGACATCATTCATCACACTATCGTTACTGAATCGAATTATTTTAATTCCCAGCTCGGCAAGATACTCGGTCATTTGTTGGTCATATTTATTTTGTTTCGTCTCCAGATGGATTTCGCCATCAACTTCTATACCTAGTCTAGCTTCCTGACAGTAGAAATCTAAAATGAAACCTTCCATGGGTTGCTGCCTGCGAAACTTCAGGTTATCAAGTTTTCTATTTCGCAAATGCTCCCAAAGTTTCTCTTCAGCTTCGGTTTCATTTTTTCTCATCGATCGGGCATCGGTAAGAATTGAGTCTGGAGTTTTATTTCTGGTCCATATTTCAACTCCCTCACCCCTTCCCCTCTCCCTAGGGAGAGGGGTGTCGCGCGCAGCGTGACGGGGTGAGGGACTCTCCAAAACATCAATCAAATTTTCAAAAACTTCCTTCAGCACAACTCTCATTTTCTCTGCCCGTACCTGATCATACTTCGTTTCGCCATCGTCCATGTAATTCACTTTCGTCATTTCTAATTGAAGTGCATGTTGATTTTCGGAGGGCTTGCCAAAATGCCGCGTTATATACCCGCCTTTAAAGGGATGATTATGTTGAATGGAATACGCACCATGATCCAAGGTGCTAAGTGCGGTTTCGATTAAACCGGGCGAAGCCGTGGTACCATCGGCATCGCCTAAAATCAAGTCTGGAAATTTATCCTGTTGAATAGTCTTAACTAACTGCCGGATAGAATGGCAATCCCACAATAAAACTTTGCCAAACTTCTCTTTTCGCTGCTGAAGCAAAGATTCTATTTGTTGATGATAGGGTTTATAGTATAACGCTACTCTTCTATTTACTTCAGCAACATCAACTTCTTTGCGTTCATCTTTATAAAGTGATTCTCCTAAAAAAGTTGTTGCCGGGCAAAGCGCTGTTATTATTCTTCCATCGCTGTAAAGCGGTTTGCTTTGCGGATCACGATTCAAATCGATCACCCAGCGACTATAGTTGGCTGTGATCATGGTGATGCCCAGCGAAGGGGCAAAATCATAAAGCACATCAACGAACCAATCGGTATCATCCGGGGCACTGATTAATTTGGATTTATATTGAGACTTTAAATCATCCGGAAAGGCAGTTCCACAATGCGGAACGCTGATAAGAATTGGAACCTCAAAAGAGGTTGCTTTATTTATGGAATAAACCATTGCTTGATTTTAATATATTTTCAAGTCTCCCTTAGGCTATACCTTTATGGATCATTATTTTGTTTTGCTATTCAACAAAGATTCACAAATGGCTCGTTGAACCTCCGCTTCTTGCTGTGCCTTTGCTGCTAACTCCTGAAATGCCTTTGCTTCTAATTGCTGCTGGCGTGCTGTGGCGATGAGAGTTTCTTTTTCCTTCTCGCATGCTGATTGAAATTCACTCGCAGTGATCTTTTGTTGATAACCATAGAACAAAGCCCCCAACGCAGCTAAAGCAAGGAGTACAATAACAATATTCTTACTCATAAGATTACGTTAATTCTTTTTTGACTTCTTCCTTTTCTTAACGGGCGCTTCAACTGTCGTTGGTTCTTCTTTCTTTGTTTCTGCAATTGTCGCTTCAGTCTGAATTTTTAATTGATTTTGAAGTTTTGTTATTTCTGCTTTATAAGAAGCGATGTCGCGATTACCCATGCGGGCTTTTAATTGTAAAATGCGTTGGAATGATTCATCTATTCGCTCGGGTTTAATGTCACCGGTCGAAACCAGTTTCTTAATAATAACATGCACCTTATCCACGGTGCGCTCATCACTGCCCGCTATATTATTGGAAAAGCACATCACGTCTACTCCGGCATTAATCGCCAACCGAATCGTTTCCTCCAATCCATAATTTTTTGAAATGGCGTGCATTTGCATGTCATCCGAAAACACAACGCCATTGTATCCTAATCGTTTACGAAGAATACCATCTAGAATATCTTTTGAAAGAGTTCCGGGGTATCCTTTCGGATCCAGATTTTTATTGACAATGTGTGAGGTCATCACGCCATCGACATAGCCGGAGTCAATCAATAGTTTATACGGTTTCAATTCGTCTTCGCTCCAGGTATTCGTTACATCAGCCACGCCAAGATGGGTGTCATCTTTTGAGCTTCCGTGTCCGGGAAAATGTTTGAGCGAAGTAATTACGCCATACTTACGATGCATCTTAACCACTTCCTTTGCCATCATGGCCACTGTATCTGGGTTGGCAGAATAAGCACGCTCGGGTTTAGCTATAATGGGGTTGTCCTTATTTGTAGCAAGATCAACAACGGGGGCAAAATTTACATTGAAGCCCAGGCCCGCGAGAGTTGCTGCTGTAACCTCGGCATAAAATCGAACCGAATCCAACGACTTGTATTTACCTAATGCGCCTGCGGTAATTGATCGGGGGAATCCATATTTTTCTTTTAAACGATTTACTTTTCCACCTTCCTGATCGATGCAAATAAACAGTGGGATAGAGGCTGCCTTTTGATACGTCCAGGTCATGTTTTTTACACTGGCAAAGGCATTGGGTTTATTCGGAATATTTTTTTCAAAGAAAATCAACGCCCCTACTTTTCCATTTCGCACTTCTTCTAAAACTTTTTTGTCTAACTCTGCCTTGGGCATACCGATCAAAATCATTTGCCCAATCTTTATATCCAGAATATCAACGGCCTGGCTATTAACAGAATTACTCAAAAAGCAACAGAAACAAATGAACAAATACTTTTTCATTACGATAGATCAGGTTAATATTTTTCGCGGATTGTAAATAATATTTTCTCTATGTGTTTACGCACCTCGTTTGTGCGGGCAAGGTAGTTATTATTCATCATGCTAAAGATCAATACCTTACCCTTTCGGGTTATCAGATACCCACTCAGCGAATTATTGTTGCTCA
Source organism: Cyclobacteriaceae bacterium (assembly GCA_018063305.1). Taxonomy (GTDB): domain Bacteria; phylum Bacteroidota; class Bacteroidia; order Cytophagales; family Cyclobacteriaceae; genus ELB16-189. The sequence continues at coordinate 7,270 of JAGPBO010000059.1, read as the reverse complement.
GCGTTCCGGTTTTACCATAAATAAAAGGAGGTTCATTTTTATACCAATTTCGGATTGTCCCCTTTCTTCCACCTACAGCCAGCAAACTAAACAAACGTTCTTGTGGCACTTGCTGATATATTTTTTCCCACAACTTAACTATTGTGCGCGGAGTAAAAAGATTATAGCGCGAGAGCCCTGAGCCGTCTACCCAGGCAGGTTCATCCGGCAAGTCTGATAAAAAATTTTGTTTCGCGTATCGAATTGCAATTTCTGGTTTTAAGGTATCGCTTAAAATTCCGGCACATTGCAGCAGCAATTGCTCGGCAATAAAATTATCACTGTCTTGCATCATTACCCGATAGAGACTGTCGAGGGGAATGCTCTTAAATGAACGCGCATCAAGGGGTAGGGGAAGCGAAATTTCCTGAACTTGTCTTTTGAGTGTATCGCTCAATAAATCTATCACCATATCGCTACTGTAATGAAAGGGAACAAGCCATTCGCTGTCCGAAGATTTTCCGGGAAAGTAGGTTAGCTGATTGCTGTCAAAGTCACGCAGTATTTCCTCAAAAGCGTGCTGTTCGATAGCTTCTGTGAAATGCTCCATAAAATATCTTGGCGTGATGGTAAACCCAACGGAATCTTTGCCAATGGAAACCAAGTTTCCATACATAGGAAATGCTGTTCGCTCAGCCGAGTAACTATACGGGTAGTCGTCCCACGCCCAGCCGGTCCCTAATACTTCTGTTTTAAAATTTGAAGAAGAATAGTACAATTCACTTTCTGTATTATGCAAAAATGAGTAGACGCGATCGTTGTTAAATGTATTGGGGTATAAAAAGGATGGATCGCCCATTCCCCAGATTATTAATGAATCGCTATGCTGCGAATATTTGAACGCGGTGGCTGAGTCCCCTAATAACATCAGGGATGTATAAAAGGTAAAAATTTTTGTGTTGGAGGCTGGCGTGAAGTATTTATCGGATTGGTAGTCGACCAGAAATTTTTTAGAAGAAAGATCGTATAGTGCAAAACCGGTATGGTCCTGAAGGTCTTGCTCCGTGCGCTTAACCTCTTTTACAATTATACCACGTGGCGAACAAGCACTACCCAGCAGTGCTACTAACAGAAAGTAAATATGAATCTTCATTCATCAGGCAAGGTACCGCTCTTTCAGAATATGGCAATGATGTGTTTCGTGGCCAGCAATAATAAAACCAAGAGCCATTACGGATATTTCACTTGTGCCCGAAGGTCCCTTACGCAGCAGCATCTCGGGTGTAAAACTCTCAAATAAATCAATGGTAGAAGATCGTACATGTCCCATTTCGACAGCAATTTTTTGAAGACTTCTTCCAGAAGCATTTGCTTGTGGGGCATACAAATTTTCATCAAACGAGGCCAGCGGGGTACTATCTTTTCGGGCAAATCGCAAAGCTCGGTAAGTGAAGATTCGCTCGGTATCGAGCATGTGGCACAACAGCTCCCGTATGGTCCACTTCTCGGGGGCGTACCTAAAATCTGGTTTATCTTGTGGAATGGCGTGGAGCAACTCAAGGGCGCGGTGTCCCGAAATCCGAAGTGCCTGCAGCAAATCAGTTTCATCAATTTGCTTAACGTAATTCTTATAATAATTTGGTACGGTTCCCAGATTTAGAAGCATAGACTATTTTTTAAAATTCAGTAAATAAAGTTTCAGGCAAAGACTCATCAACCTTTACATTTTTAGGACCCGCCCCATCGGTGCGATCTCCGGATAGTAAAATGTTGCCATACTTTTGGTAGTTATCCCAAGGTCTTGTAAAACTTGCAGCAGCCTGAGAGGCATCAGCGTAATAGGCCCAATGATGAATTAATTTATCCTGCTTGCCCACATACAATTTATATTTGTTTTGAGGCGTAACCCCTACGGCACTAAAGGTTAGTTGTAAAGAATTATACCGGTTTCGAGCGAGCGTATCTTCTCCCATATATTTTATAGTAACCCCGCTGTCTTTTAATTTAAAGGGCATCACCAACCAATACGAATCGTTTATCCAGATTGCTTTAGCCTTATCAAGTAGTTTCCTGAGGCTATCCGGTTGGTCGATGATGGTTTCTTTGATTTTTACTTTGCCCGCTCCGGTATTTACGTTTACCAGATAAATGGTGCTGTCGGGGGCGCTTTCAATTCGCACTTGTCCCGTTTGTTTATCCCAGGTTAAATCTCTGCGACCGAAAAAATTCCAGGAAATGAATCTGGTTTTATCCCAGTTTTCACGTCCACCCATGGCCTGCATAATGCTGTCGGCTAATTGAATGGCCGCTGGATCGGATCCAATTTTATCGAATCCTTCACAGGCAGGGTTTTGTTCTGCCAGTGTTTTGGGTGATTCTTTTGGCGCACACGATAGTATGATCGTTGCTAAAAGAATTAATGAAAGTAAAGTTTTCATGGGCTGATTTTTTGAGATAAGTGAAGGTAGTCAAAAATCTGAAATGCCGTGAAGGACACTATGATTTGTAGCCCTGGATACCGGGCTATTTTTTTGATTTCCCTTTATTCCCGAATCGGGTTATCCGATATTTCCCCTGTGAATACTTCATCATAGCATCGCGGGCAAAAATTTCTACCGGAAAAACGGCCAACGCTATAAAAACCTGAATCATAAATTCTATAACTGGTGAAGTTTTAATTCCGATTAAAGCACTTAAAATAGTTTGTAGAAACTGAATCAGCATAACAATAGTGAGCAGCGATAAAATCTGACTGATATACCGATACCGCGTGTTGGCCCTGCCTAAGCGCATAGATAAGATTACTAATACACTGAAGATGATAAACTCTAACGCATAGAACCACCAGCGCTTCCAATAGGGCGGTAACACCCGGAAGTCAATTTGTTCTATACTTGATTCCGTTCCCAATAGGTCGCGCGATTGAATAGCCAACCAATATTTGCCTGCCGGCAGGTACGAAAACGTGATGATATTATTAGAAGCGGACCAGGCGGACCAGAGTGCATTAAGGCCTTTTAGCTGATACCTATATTGAGTTGTATTGATTCCCAGATAATCAGGCTGGATAAATTCAAAGACCACTGAGTTTTCATTTTGTTCTATCTCAATCCGATTAGCAATTTCAACGTCTTGACCGCGTACATCTCGTAAAAACAAGGGGTATCGGGAAGCCATGGGTTCATCGAGGGTATTAGTAAATTTATAGAGTTCATTATTTGCAGAAATTACCCACAGCGCTTCACCCTGATTATCCGGGGCGAGATAACGAAGGTTTGGAAACAACCCCAACCAATTTAGCTTTAAGGTTTGCATTTTTTTATCTACCGTGCGCCAACGCGTTCCATCATTAAACCAAAAATATCCGGCAGAAGCAAAATACTTTCGAAGCCCGGGAAGAGAATCAAATTTGACAAAACCACGGTTACCATCGTATCGACTAAATTGCCCGGATGCGGCTATATATAATTCAGTGCCATAGGCAAGCCCTACTGTTTCATCTTGCGATGGATTGTTAATGGGCATACCAATAATATCGGTGACATCCCCATCTACGGTTTCTATTTTATAAATCTTTTTTCGGCCGCAAAGCCAAACATTTTCAAGACGATCTTCAAAGGCATGACTTATCAAATCATGGAGAGAGTCGAGCAGGTTAGTTTCTTGCCAGGCATTATTTACAAATGTCATTGTTTTAAGCCGCTCGCTGTAGGTGCCAATAAATAATTGCTGTAAAGAGGGGGAAAAGAAAACTGATCGAACGGGCTCCTGTATGATTGGCTTAGCCATTGTTCCATCGATTTCAAACACGCCACTCAGCCCCGAGGCTATAAGTTTTCCATTAACAACCGTCAGTTGCATAACCTTCCCCTCAATGCCGGCTACTTTTTTATAAATAAAGTTAACCGTAACAGGGATGGAATCTTTTTTTACTTCGACTTCAATGGGAGCATTCTTTTTTTTATTAGAGCCCTTCTTCCCTTTTGCACTCTTAATTTCCTTGGCGGGAATGATCTTGGGAACAGGTGCATCTTCTGTTAATTGAAATAGACCTAAGGTGGTTCCAACAAACACTTTTCCGTGATAGGATTGTGCGCACATCAGGTTACCGGCAAGTCCTTCAAAATGATTGAATGAGCGAAAAGGAATATTGGGAGCAATTCGTGTGAAGCCATACTCATGAGCTACCCACACACCTTGTCTCCGATCGGTCATTAGTGCATATACTTCATTGTCGGGCAGGCCGCTCAGATAGTCTACAACCTGAACGGTTGCGCCTGTTTGAGGGTTTACAAAGAGAACACCTCCACGCAAAGTGCCTAAAGCAATCAGGGAATCATATACCCATACACCATCGACCAGTACGTGCTCATTCAAAAAGCTTTGATCTTTTAAAATAAGTTCGCGAAAATTCTTGTTCTCCTGAATGAAGACACGATTATCGCTCATGCCCACGAGAAATTTCTTTTGTCTGGCATCCGGAGATGAGAAAATAAGATTACCTGGGATGATGTCGGAGGCAATTAATTTTTGATTCTCGATTTGTAGTAATCCCCGCTTTGATGTGCGTACATAGAGTTTGCCGTTAACGTCATAGGCACCCATAAAACCACCTTGTGAACTATCCGGTTTTAAAAGCCAGTTTGTTTTTTTCTGTTTTGGTGAATAGGATACGAGAAGTTCTTTCCCACAGAAGTAGATCGTTTCATCAATAGCAAGTGTTGTAAAGAAATCAGATTCAGATTCAATAGTTACAAAAGGCCGGTGATGCTCTTTTCGCGAATCAAGCATGCCCGCACCCGCCAAACCCGCCACAAAAACCTGGTTCCCATAAAGAGCGAGAGAGTTTACAGCCCCGGGCACAGCCGTGATTTGCCAGTTTTTCCCATCAAACTCCAAGACCCCGCCTTTATTAGCGAAGTATATCTCACCTTGTGCATCTTGCACCATATCAACACTTCGAAAGTCGATGCGATCGTCTGCAGGGTTATAGTGGGAAAGGAAATAGCTACCCTTTTGAGCATGAAGCGCGAAGGAAGTAATCCACAAAAAAATGAGGCCGGCTACACGCATAGGTTAAAAGAACTCTAAAAATAGATCAAATCAAGAGCAATAAAAAAGGTGAGGGCTAACCTCACCTTTAAAAACAAGTTTTATAAAATTTTATCGGGCAACAAAAATAAAATCACTTCCCGGTGCATTGTCGCCAAACTCGCCAAAGCGTGGCTGAATTTTAAGCTTTTCTACATACGAGAAAATTTCGGGTAATGTTAAAATACCATCGCGACCACCGCGCGAACGCAACGCATCAATAAAATTTTTTGCAAACGGAGAGTGCTTACCCGGAATACCATCCGAAACGTACGTCTTGCCCCCAGATGTCAGAAATTTGCGGGTTTTGTATGTGAGTTTTCGGGTAATAAATTCTGTTTGATTTTGCTCTCTGTAAACTTCTTCTTCATTGCCACGCGAGGAAGCAAGCGCCTGATCAAAGGTTCCGCCAAAGCATACGTCCATAGCCAGAAAAATATGTTCGCAGGGAATGTTATTTAAAATAGAACGGAGGCGGTTGTGAGAAAGATAGGTGGTCTTTGCTTCGTCATTTAATAAAGACTCCCGGGTAACAACAAAACCTTCACCAAAGGTTTGGTCATATGTGCCGTGGCCCGCAAAGAAAATAAAGAGCTGATCGAGCGGTTGATATTTTTTTTCTCCGTACTCTCTGATCTTTCGTAAGATTTCAGATTGCGTAGCATTTTCAACCATCTCTACTTTAAAGCCATAGGTTTTTCTTAGGTCTTCAGCAATCGTGCGCGAATCAAAAACCGGATTTACCAAGTCAGTCCAGTTGTCATACTGGTCGGTAGCAAAAATCAATGCGTAATCAGTTCGGTTTAATTTTGTAGCATCGGCCAAAGAGGCGCTACCAATATGAACTTTTTTATAACTAACGGTTTTCGTGCCATCAATATTTTCGGCCACTACTTCGAGAATATTCTCTCCATCCATTAGTGTAAGTGATTTCTCGACCACCGATTTATATAATTCATTTCCTTCCGGTTGAATACTCAGGGAGCCTCGGGTAGTCGACTCAGCTGTTTCTTTTATCGAGATAGTTATGTTTTTGAGTGGACTAATCGATTCTATCTCCACCTTAATTTTGAATTTGCTATCCTGAGCAAAAGTTGTTTCCGGAACGGGCGTAATCCAATTTATTACCGGAATAGTTGTGCTCACCAATTTTTGAGGATTGCTAAAGTCAACCTCAAACTCATTGGTGCGCGTGGTAACCGTCTGAGCCAAACTCCATGAGCAAAGCAGAAAGGCACCAACAAAGACAATCCAATTTTTCTTTTTCATTTTCTTTATCGATTAATGATAATTTTTTCAGTTAACGTTTTCTTTATACCATTGGTAGAAACCGTGAGACGGTAGAAGTAGAGACCGTTATTATTGTTTTCAGTATTCCAATTGGTGGAGTAGAAGCCTTCGTAAAATGTGCCGTTGGCCAGGATTGCTTCCCGCTGCCCTACGGAGTTATACACCTCAAGTTGTACCTGGTAGGTGGACTGGCTTTCGGGTAGAGTAAAGGCAATATTTGTTTCATTTTGTGCTGGATTAGGAAATGCTTTACCAAGCACAATAGCGGTAGGCTTAATCAAATCATGAAGATTGTTGCCAAAATAAATTCTGAAGTTATTTCCCTCTTTAGGATTAAGCAAATAAGTGCCTGTCGCCTTCATATCAATTACGCGCTGGCTGGTGAGATCGAAAAGAAGCAGATCCTTATCACCCGAGATAAGTTCATGGGCCCAGGTTAGGTTGGTATTCCCTTCTGCTAATACCGAAAACTCCCAAATGTATTCGTCTTGAGTCGAGATAATGTCTCTAGCCAAATCGGTTACATCAGTATTTGTTTTACGGAAGGAAAGCTCGGCATAGTCGAGAAAACGCGGTGGATTCCGATCATCATATTGATCCCATCCCATTTTAGCTTTCTCATTCATGCCAATGCCTCCAATCGAATTAGCTATCTCGTTGCTTTTAACGGTAAGAGGCAATGCCCAATTTGGTTTTGATAAGTCAAGAGAAGTTTCTTCAGTGGCAATTCTTCCTCCGGTAGTTATTCCATTAAATCGAACTTTAACACTAATGGGTGCAGCACCTTGAACAAAAACAAAACCACCCTGATAAGCCTCCAAGACATTTCCATCGGAATAGCTAGCTCCATCAAACACTTTTACTTTTCCTATAGTCGATTCATTACCGACCCGCGTGTCGTTCCAGCTTA
>JAGPBO010000058.1 GCA_018063305.1 Cyclobacteriaceae bacterium | reverse complement strand
CCTTTCTAACTGTTTTTTTAGCCGACTTTTTTGCTGGTCTCTTTGCCGACTTTTTAACTGCTTTCTTAGGTTTTGCTTTACCCTTCTTGGCCGCTTTCTTAGCTACCTTTTTTGCTTTTTTCTTTGCCATAATTTTTTTGGTTTATTTTTTTTGAGGAGTTATTCAAAACTCTGTATGTAAAAGTAGGTTAGAAATATTTACCTATGCAAGAACTAGTATGTTATTTTTTAAGGTTCATAAACAAAGTTAAGTGCTATGAATGGATGTTTAGGTTCCTTGCTTGATTGCTGGTATGATGTGAACACCTCACTTCAATGTTACTTCGTCCGGAAAGAGTACGGGCTTCCGGTAGTTTCTTAAATAGGCATTAATGCGTTTCGTTCCTTCAAGGTCTTGCCTAAAAGGCTTGATATCCTCTTTACTTCGATAGGATGTTGATTAGCCAAGTCATTCTTATTTCCAATATCATGGGCTAATCATAAAGCTCAGCTGTTGGTTTCTTATGCTGCAGAGGTGTTTCAATTGCCAACCTATATAGCATTGAAGTAATTGATCCTCTTTTTTCATTTTGGGTTAGGTCAATCCTTTTTTATAGTGAAAAACCAAACAGCTTTCGCTAGCGCGTTTTTTTGATCGCAAACTCTTCCAGGAACCGATAGGCACCCGAAAATGAAATTCTATCCGAGTCGGTCAGTTCGACAGATGTACCGCCTTCAATGCAGTTAATGCTGAAGCAAAGTGACTCCGACCATCCATCGTTTACCGTTGCGTAGGTGCTCTTTGGACGGATCTCGTCAACCTTTAACTCTTGTAACTTGCGCAGTATCGAAACGCGATCCAGCTCTTTCAGGAGATACACCTTTCTTTTGGCTTTGTTTTTTGAGCTCACGGTGTAGATGCATGAATCGTAGGTAAACCGGAGGTCCGTAGCGCCAGCGCTCATGCTGCCATGATTGGCGAGACTGACGGTAAAGTCTTTCTCCCAGGTTTTGGGAAGTTTAAACTCCCCCAGGGTTTGAGAATAGGCTGAAAAACCAGCGATTAGAACGAAAACAAAAGTGAAGGAAGCTTTCATGTCAAGATTGTTTATATGCAACTAGATGCTCAGATTTATCCAATTCCATAAACTTTTTTGCACGGCTGCATCCAATGCAAATTGAAACGAATCAATCGCAGCTTTGAGAAATCGAAGGAAACAAGAATATTTTTATTTTTTGTTATTTTTGATCAAATGTAAAAGAGTTCAGCATCGGAAAGTCTAAGATAAATTCGCTGAATTGAAATTTGATTTTATTTTTAAGTTATCTAAAATCTGATAATTATTAGACTATTTACCGATACAAAAGTTTGCGAAGATATTTTCGAGTAAGTCATCACTTGTTATCTGGCCCGTGATCTCGCCAAGGAAATGTAATGCTTGCCGAATGTCCATGGCGATAAAGTCACCTGTTATTCCCGTGTGCAATCCATGAACTACTCGCTCTAAGGCTTCCTTGGTTTCAGATAGTTTTTGGTAGTGACGAAGGTTTGTTACCAAAACATCGCCTTGCTTCACTTCCTGAATGTTGACTTTAGATAGGATTTCCTTTTTTAATGTTTCGAGATTGGTTTTAGAAGAAGCGGAGATCAGCACAAAATCCTGATCGCTAATGGCATCTATTAGTGGCTTCGGGGCTTTATCCACTTTGTTCCCCACCTTTATGTAAGGTCTGCCAATTGCCTTTAATCTAGCCTCTTCATCGGCTATTTCTTCAATGGTTGTATTGGATAAATCAAAGAGATAAAGGATTAATGATGCTATTTTCATACGCTCGTGCGTGCGAGAAACCCCAAGAGCCTCTATGGAATCTTGTGTTTCGCGTAAGCCAGCGGTATCCATAAACCGGAAGGTGATGCCACCAAGTGTGATTTCATCTTCAATCACATCACGGGTGGTTCCTGGAATCTCAGAGACAATTGCTTTCTCTTCATTTAGCAACGCATTTAGCAAAGTTGATTTACCCGCATTCGGTTTGCCCGCTATTACGGTGGGAATACCATTCTTTATCACGTTGCCCTGATCGAAGGAGGCAATCAATCGGGTGAGATAACTCCGAACCTTTTCAACAAGCAGCAGCAAATCATCGCGCTTGGCAAACTCAACATCTTCCTCACCAAAGTCAAGTTCTAATTCGATTAGCGAAGCAAAGTGTATTAACTCTTCGCGTAAATGAGCAATCTCACTCGAGAATCCACCTCGCATTTGATTCAATGCGGCCTGGCGTGCATTATCATTCTCAGCATGGATGAGATCGGCTACTGCTTCGGCTTGAGCTAAATCAAACCGACCATTCATAAATGCACGCTTGGTAAACTCACCGGGTTCGGCAAGTCGTGCTCCATGTTTTAGAAATAACTTTATAATCTGACGAACGATTACAGGCGATCCGTGACATGAAATTTCCGTTGAATTCTCTTTGGTGAACGAATTGGCTTCTTTAAAAACTGTTACCAAAACCTCATCGATGATTTTATCGTGTTCGCCAATCGTACCGAAATGAACGGTGTGAGTTGGTTGATCGGTTAATCGCTTTCCTTTAAATACTTTATCCGTAATTTTTATAGAATCTTTTCCAGAAAGCCGAATAACGGCCAAGCCACTTGCCCCTTGGGGTGTAGCCAAAGCAATAATAGTATCATCAGCTAATTGTATTCCAGACATTGTCCGCAAGATAAGTTTAAAACCGCAAAGATGCGGAGCCACAAAGTTTCACCTGATTAACAGAAAAAATTGTTTAATTTGTATTAAAGAAAACTGTTATGACAATCGAGGCGAGGAAATATAATTTGATTGCGCATGTAATGCGATTTACCGAGGCAGAATTGAACAAAATGGAGTCTCTTTTGGGCGAATTAAACTTGGATCCAGAGATTGAGAGAGAACTAACGAAAAGGGCTTCGCAATCAGAAAAAGATATAGCGGAAGGAAAAATTTACACTATAAAGGATGCGGAAGCCCGTCTTTCGATCTGACTTAGGATAAAATTCAACCTTGCGCCTTCGCGTCCTTGCGGTTAAAAAAATAAATTAATTTGTTTCTCGTACAATCAACACAGGAATTTTAACCCGATGTCGCACGGTGTCAACAGTGGTTCCAAAAATTAAATCCTTCACCAGATTATGGCCATGGGCACCCATCACTAATAAATCGGCATCAAACTCTTTCACCATTTCTGGGATTTTTCTTTTTGGATTTCCGTACCCGATTTTCATCTCAGCGTTATAGCCCATTTCAGTAAGTTGCTTAGCATATTTATTCAGCGCCTCTTTGTCGATACTCGATTCTTTATCGGCAATAGAACTTCCATAAACCATAGCACCTACAGTTTCAACAATATGTATAAGCAGATACCGGGCTTCGCTGCCACCTTGTGAAATAGCATTTTGTATAGCGATGGCATCTACATCGGTAAAATCAATCGTGATGGCAATTTGTTTATAGACAGGTTTAACCAGATCAGTTAAGGTAACTGCCGTGCCGTGCGGAATGCGTGAAGCTCTGTCCATACTTCTCTTGTCAATCAGGGGTTTGAAGGTAATATAAACCAATAGCAGTGCAGCCGCTGCGCAAACCGGTATTACCGTTATCCAGATAATCCAGGCATTGTCTCCGGCAGCGCTTAACCAGCCAGTCACTTCCTGAATAACCAATTGAACATTCAATCCAACAATAATGAGTGCAATAACCCAGGCGAGTATTTGAACCCAAAGTTTATTGGCAAAAATTCCCATTTTACTTTTATCACTGGTGAAGTGTATCAATGGGATCACAGCAAAACCTAATTGAAGGCTGAGTACTACCTGGCTCAATACCAATAGCGCGCCCGTCTCACGTTCACCATAAATAATGATAACCAAATAAGCCGGGATAATTGCAATCACGCGGGTGATTAATCTCCGAAGCCAAGGAGCAATCCGCAAGTTTAAATAGCCCTCCATCACAATCTGACCAGCTAACGTTCCCGTGATCGTTGAACTTTGCCCTGCAGCAACCAGAGCAATTCCGAACAGGAGTGGGGCTAATTCAGTACCAAGAAGAGGCGCTAGTAGTTTATGTGCATCCTGAATTTCAGCCACTTCGAACATGCCGGCTTTAAAGAAAGTGGAGGCAGCTAGTACGAGAATAGCTGCGTTAACAAAGAAAGCAGCATTAAGGGCAATGGCCGAGTCAATGAAATTATATTTTATGGCCGACCAAATTCCTTTGTCTGTTGACGAATCGATTCTGCGGGTTTGCACGAGCGATGAATGCAGGTACAGGTTATGGGGCATTACAGTGGCACCAATAATACCGATGGCGATATAAAGTGCAGTATCGTTAGGCAGCGAAGGAATGAATCCCACAAGCAGTTCGCTCATGTCGGGTTTTGCTAAAATCATTTCAACGAAGAAGGCTCCGCCAATAATCACCACAAGGGCAATAATGAAAGCCTCCATTTTTCGCATGCCGTAGCTTTGCAATACCAGGATTATTAGTGTGTCTAATACGGTAAGTGAAACGCCCCATATCAAAGGCAAATCAAAAAGTAGTTGTAAACCAATGGCCATTCCCAAAACTTCCGCCAGATCGCACGCGGCAATGGCAATCTCTGCCATAAACCAAAGTGAGTAATTAATGGATGGTCGGTATTCACTGCGCGATGCCTGTGCGAGATCAAGTTGGCGAACTACCCCAAGGCGCGCACTCAGGCTTTGTAAGAGTAACGCCATCAGGTTCGACATCAAAAGCACCCAAATGAGCGCATACCCAAACTGACTTCCTCCCGCAATATCGGTCGCCCAATTGCCCGGATCCATATAGCCCACACTTACCAAGTACGCAGGCCCCATAAAAGCAAAGAGTTTTCTAATCCCTTTTCTATTGGTGGCATCCACCGAGGCATGGACTTCGCTAAGCGACTTGTGTGGTGAGCTTTGAGTCATATCATTCAATCACTAAAATGTTCTGTGATACTTCCTTCGAGATAAAGATGCGGTGGTCGTCAATCATAATTTCCATCGAACCATCATAATCCTCCTTACCCAAGATTTTAATCTTAGTACCGGGTCGGGCCCCAATTTTATCCAGATATTTAAGGAGGTTGGAATCAGAGTCTTTGACTGCAGCAATTTTACCCTGATACCCAATATTTAACTGATTAATGGCAATCTGAGGCTGAACCTTTAGTTTTCCTTTGTTATCCGGAATGGGATCACCATGTGGATCTACCTTTGGATACCCAAGAAATTCATCCAGCTTTTCAATAAGTCGGGTTGAGTTAATATGTTCCAATTGTTCGGCCACTTCATGCACTTCATCCCATGCAAACCCAAGTTTTTGAACGAGAAAGGTCTCCCACAAACGATGCTTACGAATAACCATCAGCGCTTCGCTCTTACCTTTGCTGGTTACATTTACCCCGTAGTATTTTTCGTGACTTATAACAGCTTTGGCTGACAGTTTCTTTACCATATCGGTAACGGAAGCAGCCTTGGTGTTCATCGCTTCCGCCAATTCATTTGTTAATACCGATTTGGCGCCACCATCCGATAAGTGATAGATGGCTTTCAGGTAGTTTTCTTCCGTAAGACTTAACATGATTTTGAGAATAGCATTCTCAAAAGTAAAAATTTAGATTAGTCTAAAAAAATATTTAGGCTAAAATTTCTTTTATCTTTTGTAGAAATCTGGGCTCTTCGCTTGCCCAGGTTATATCCGTTGGCCGGGATGTGTAAAATTGAGTTGTACCCATTTTTTCCAAAAGCAATTCGGGTTCGAGGTTCAAGAAATCAACAACCAAGGCAGCATTATAGGGTTGGCAAAGTTTAACCCAAGGTTCATAGTCTTGAATAAGGAGCGGTAATTGGCAAGCCTGATATTCATAGAGTTTAGTCGGTATTCGGTTGTCAATATGAAAGGAGGGAGGATAGCTGACGAGGCCAAAATCAGCATGAGCTATTGCATCCATAATTTGATGATGAGGTACTAATGTATTGCCACCCACCAGACTAATAAAGGGACAATCTGAAATAGTATTTATAATGTCCTCCAACGTTTTAGGCAGTGCGCAATAACCGATGATTTTTAGTTCGATTTTGGTGTCGATTTTGTACAATGCTTTTACCAGATCGATGGCCTGAAAAATGCCTGTACTATCGGCCAGCGTACCACTAAAAAGAAGGCTGATTTTTGATGGGTCAGTTTTCCTTTTAAAATCGGCTGGCAGAGATGTCTTGTTCTCTAAAACAAGGTGTCGGTGATTCAAGAAACTGAGCTCATTTTCATAACTTTTTTCAGCGAGCAGAAAGGCTTGAAAGGCAGGTGCAAGCAACTTCTCCTTAAGTCGGATCCAGCCTGCTATAAACGGTTTCAACAGAGTTGGAAAAACGCTCGTATGCAACACATTTCTATAGTAATTCTCGCGAATATCATAGATAATTTTGACACCAAATAATATTCTGTTTGCAATACTAACAATCAGTAATTCATGGGTATTAACTATCAGTAATTCAGGTTTTACTTTATGTATTAATTTCATGATTTGCCAGGGTGCAAGTAGCCGGCCCAGACTTATTCTCTTAAAGAATTTTAGAGGGAATAAATGGATTATATGTTCCTGATTTAGCGGTTTAGTAGTGGGATATCCGATGATAAAAACTTCATAGTCTTTAATCGTTGATAGGGATGTTCCGAGCTTCTCGAACATGCGCGTATCATCGATGGGTTTAAGGATGGAAGCGAGGACTATTCTTCGTTTTTTCATTTATTGCAAGCCGGTTTAAAAATAGGATATAAATGGAACTGAAAGAACTAATTGAAAAGGCTTGGACAGATCGGGAATTATTGAAGTCGGCTGAGACTCAAAATGCAGTGCGGGAAGTGGTGTCATTACTCGACCTTGGCAAGCTTCGGGTTGCCGAGCCAGATGGCGAAAATTGGAAAGTAAATGAGTGGGTTAAGAAGGCCGTAATCTTGTATTTTCCGATCCAGCAAATGGAGGTTATTGAGGTTGGACCGTTTGAGTTTCACGATAAGATTGCGCTAAAGAAAGATTATAAAAAATTGGGAGTTCGTGTGGTGCCACATGCCATCGCCCGCTATGGTTCCTTTGTGAACAAGGGGGTGATTATGATGCCATCTTACATAAACATTGGTGCCTACGTGGATGAAGGGACGATGGTAGATACCTGGGCAACGGTTGGTAGTTGCGCTCAGGTTGGCAAGAACGTGCACCTCAGTGGGGGTGTTGGTTTAGGCGGGGTATTGGAGCCGGTTCAGGCCGCTCCGGTAATTATTGAAGACAATGTTTTTGTGGGGTCGCGCTGTATTATTGTGGAGGGCGCGCGCGTTTGTAAGGAGGCTGTGCTTGGCGCGAATGTCGTTTTAACAGCAAGTTCAAAAGTGATTGATGTTACCGGTTCAAAGCCGGTTGAGTATAAGGGCTATGTTCCGCCCCGATCGGTTGTTATACCAGGAACGATACCGAAAAAATTTGAAGCAGGTGAATACCAGGTGCCCTGCGCCCTTATAATTGGTACGCGTAAAGAAAGCACCGACAAGAAGACTTCGTTAAATGACGCTTTACGCGAAAACCATGTTTCTGTCTAACAAAACAGTATCTAATTAGGCTATTCTAGCGTAGTTTCAGTGTTTGTGTGCCTTGGCATGTACTTTGTCCTTATAGTTTCAAGGACTAATTTTGAAGTATGAAGTTATTCTTGAACAGTGTTTTTCTTTTTATTCTGCTCACCGCATTCTCAAGTGAGCAGAAAAAGGAATTTACGGCCATTAAGAACTCGAGTTTTGGTAAAGGCGAAGTGCTTGAGTATCGTGTAAACTTTGGATTTTTTACAGTAGGGAAGGCTTCTACGGTTATTGAAAAAAGTGTTTTCACAAAAAATGATCGCCCTTGTTATAAGGTAGATGCTTTTGGGGAAACCCTGGGCTTTGTTTCGTGGATAACAAAAGTGAAAGATCAGTGGGGTGCATACATTGATACCGCTGCTATTATTACTCATGTTTCCTACCGCAAAATCAGAGAGGGAAACTATAAAAAGGATGAGGTCATCAACTACAATTATGATAAGCTACAGGCCGAGGTAAAAGTGGCCGATAAGAAAACGGGCCAATATGGTGAGCCAAAATATTATAAGATTCCTGAAAGTGTGCGCGATATCGTAGCGGGGTTCCTATACCTAAGGGTGATTGATTATAAAAAACACAAAGTAGGCGACACGTTGGCTATTTCTGGTTTTTTTGAAGATACCCCTTATCTTATGAAGGTTATTTATTCGGGTAAGGAGAATGTGAGTACCAAAATTGGTAAGATTCCCTGTCATAAACTGATACCAATTATGCCCGATAACAAGCTCTTTGACGGAGAGAACTCCATCACCTGTTGGATTTCAGATGATGGAAATCACATTCCGGTTAAAATTCAAGCCAAAATGTTTATAGGGAGCACTGGTATCGAATTGGTAGGATTCAGAGGGTTACGCAATCAACTAAGAATCGTTCAATAAACGAAAGAGTTGACTACCTTTGAAGGTTGAATACCTAACCTAAACCTTTATTTTATGTTGAAAGAATTTAAAGCATTTGCCATGCGTGGCAATGTAGTTGATCTGGCAGTTGGTGTTATTATTGGTGGCGCTTTTGGGAAGATTGTTGGCTCCTTCATAGAGGATGTTATTACACCCATGTTACTGAAGCCAGCCTTAGAAGCGGCTAACCTTTCTCAGCTTTCTGAACTTACCATTTTTGGTACGGTTAAGTATGGTAACTTTTTATCAGCTGTAATCAACTTTATTATTGTGGCGTTCGTGTTGTTTCTGATCATTAAAGGAATTAATTCAACGAAGAAAAAAGAGGCTGCTGCGCCAGCCGCACCGGCTCCACCACCGGCAGACGTAGTATTATTAACTGAGATCAGAGATTTACTTAAGAAGTAAAGTCAATCAGTCACAGATTTATAGATCGTATCTTTTCTGTGAATCTGTGACTTCTTTTTTTAGGTTATGTTATTTCTTAAACCGATCAGCTAAAACCAAGTCCTTACTACCAGCTTTATATTGATAAAAACCACTGCCGCTTTTCACACCCTTGTGGCCAGCCTGCACCATGTTAACTAATAAAGGACAAGGTGCATATTTTGGATTTCCAAAGCCATCGTGCAATACCTTCAGAATAGAAAGACAAACATCCAATCCAATGAAGTCGGCTAACTGTAGCGGCCCCATGGGGTGTGCCATTCCTAATTTCATTACCGTATCGATTTCTGCTACTCCTGCTACACCTTCATATAAAGAGTAAATGGCCTCATTAATCATAGGCATCAAAATCCGGTTTGCCACAAACCCAGGGTAATCATTCACTTCAACAGGCTCTTTACCAAGCTTTCGCGAAAGTTCCATTATCTGTGCGGTTACAGCATCTGTTGTTCGATAACCGCGAATCACTTCCACTAATTTCATTATAGGCACTGGGTTCATAAAGTGCATACCAATAACCAGATCAGGGCTTTTGGTTACGGAAGCAATTTTTGTAATGGAAATAGAGGAGGTATTGCTCGCCAGAATGGTACTGGGTTTTGTATTCTCATCAATCTCTCTAAAAATTTTCAATTTTAAATCAATGTTTTCAGTAGCCGCTTCTACTACCAGCTCGGCATCGCGCACTCCTTCTTTTAAGAATGTAGTGGTGGTGAGGCTGGATAGGGCAAGTTTTTTGGCAGCTTCGGTAATAATACCCTTTTCAACCTGACGACTCATATTTTTATCAATAGTGGCCACTGCTTTTTTTAAGGATTCTTCCGAAATATCGATGAGGCTTACGATATAACCATGTTGTGCAAATACATGGGCAATGCCATTTCCCATAGTTCCCGATCCGATTACTGCTATATTCTTCATGAAGTTTTCTATTTTCGGTAAATATATGACGGCTGCTCAAAACAAGCGAATCAAAAGTCTCTCAACCCGGTATTTGGGGTTTTATAAGAACAGCGTTCTAATCCTTCTGATTGGCGTTGTTTGTTTTTTTCTCTTTGGAACGATCCGACTCGTAATTGTAGATGGTCATTACCTCAATTCTCTTTTCACTACTGCTTACTGGTCATTCTTTATTTACGGATGGATTCGAATCAATCGCAACGTGCATCAAGTGGAGTTTGATAAGGACTTTCTGTATGTAATCCAGAAAGGACAGGATATTTTGATTCCATTGGAAAACATTAAAGAGGTTGATATTAAATCGCTGGGTGGGGTTTATGAAGTAGAACTTTTCAATGCCGAGCAATTGGGCAAGAAGTTTTATTTTAAACCTTCTCTGCTTTATCCGTTCAATTTTAAGAAGAAGGATGCGCTGGTGAACGTGCTGCGAAGCAACATCAATAAAGCTCTACGAAAGAAGCAGCACTTGCCGACAAATGCGTTGCATAGTTAATCAACTACCTCAATCGCCACCTCTTTTGCCATACCCATCGCATTGAAGCGAAGAATTAATTGCTGATTGTGTGCTGTGCTATCGCAAGGCTTACCGGGCTCCAGATCGTAATAATAAAATTTTTGGTTACGCTTATACAATTCATTGCGATCAGGCCGCCCCAGTAATTCAATAATAGCGTCTTCGGAGAGCCCTTTCAATTCTTCTTTTTGAGAAATAAGGTCGGACAAGAAACTGGCGCGAATACTTTTGCAACCGCCTCTATCTTCTTTCCATTGTGGTAAATCGATGGGTGATAAATCGGGCAATGGCTTTCCACAGGAAAAAGCAACCAGCGCGACACTAAACAACAGAAACTTTTTCATTGCGTAAATTAGAGATTGAATAAAACCACACCGCTGAAACTATTCCGTAGGCAAGAGCGACAAAATAAAACTGAACCGGAAGATCGAATAAGTATATCCATGTACCACCGAGTACCGTAAACAAAACCATCCGAATCCATTCGGTCACTACTATCCACTTTTTAACTTCAAATAAAACACCACAGTTTACCACCCAGATTGAAACAACTATACTAACCAGCGCTTTTTCGCCCAACGTAAATTGCGACTGTTTGAAAAGAAAGAAGGCAGTTACCCCCAGGCACAACACGTATTGAAATAACACATAGTAATTCAACTGCATCGGATAGGCGGGATTGTATTTGCTATAAGTTTGTTTGTCAATTTCAGGAGCAGGCCGATAGCCACCCATGGAAGCAGGAAGCCAACCGGGTTTCTTAAATAAATATTTAATCTTATCCGTAAAGGAAGGAATCTGTTTTATCTCATCGGCCATTACCACATAATGACTGAAGTTTGCCCATACCGCATTCCAACTGTTTATGGGTTTGGTAATGCCATAGGTAGGTCGCTCTTCTTCAGCCTGAAACGTTCCAAACATCTTATCCCAAATAATTAATGAGCCAGCATGATTCTTATCGATATATTTTGGATTACGACCATGATGCACCCGATGATGAGAAGGCGTATTGAACACATATTCAAACCAACCCATTTTATTAATCGTTTCGGTATGAATCCAGAATTGATAGAGCGTATTGAATGCAGAGATCAGCACAAAATCAATAGTGTTGAAGCCTAACAACGCAATGGGCAAGCTAAAAGCAAACGTCCACACTACTTGGAAACTGCTTTGCCGCAAGGCAACGGATAAATTATACTCTTCACTTTGATGATGTACTACATGACCACCCCAAAATAAATTTATTTCATGACTCATGCGATGTGCCCAGTAGTAAGTAAGATCGGTGAGCAAGAAAAGGCCGATCCAATAAAGCCAACTGCGTTCAAGCGTAAACAAAGCAAAGTTTGCATACACAATCTCATAAACGCCAATGGCCAGAATGCGCATAAACAGTCCCGAAAGTTGCGAGGTGATGCCACAGCTCAGGTTTGCGATAGCATCGGGTAAGCGATATAACTTACGATGCGAAAAGCGCTCTACAACCAATTCAATCCCGATAAGGATAAAAAAAATGGGGATCGAAAGAACGATAGGGTTGAGGTTCAAGTTGAATTATCCGTTAGTTTTGCATCAAATTTAGTTCAATGATCTTAAAAATATTCAAAGGCATCTGGTTCTTTTCTCTGATAGGCTTATTGGTTGTGTTCTTTTACGTTTATGCGGGATTACCCGAACCCGTTTCGCTGTGGGAAGGGGAGACACCCGTTTCGATATCCAGAAATGGCGTGTTTTATTTTTCGTTATTGTTGATGGCTGTTATTAATACGATGGTATTTTTGATTCGCAACCTGATCAGTAAGAATAATGAACCCTTTAACACCTGGTTTTATAGTTTGATAATAGCAATTAACGTATTCCTGATTGCATCCTTCGGCTTATTAACTGTAACTAATGGAGGGGAGCGATACGATTATAGTAGGATGGCCCCCGCTGTTTACGGCAGCCTTATTTTAATTTGTATTTCGTTACTGAGCTGGCCTGTTTATCAGCTTTCACAAAGATTTTCATCGAAATAGATACTTCCTATGTATTAGGTTGAATCACTGATGATCAAGCGATTAAGATTGTCTTGTTAATATCTTTTTGTAAGAGACCCAAACAACCTGATTCTTGTAATGAGTATAAAATTTATTTTATTAGGACTGATTTGAGATTGTATATTTTTTTGTGAATCACTTTCAAATCAGTGTAAGCTGCTTGAATTGAAATTTCCCAATGGAGATTCTGGCAATTTTTTAATCTTTGCGCGATTTTAAAAACGAGTTCTATAGACATGGCGAAGGAGAATACAGAGTACAACGAAGCGAGCATCCGATCGCTCGATTGGCGTGAACACATTCGGCTACGACCGGGTATGTACATCGGAAAGTTGGGTGATGGCTCAGCAAAAGATGATGGTATTTATGTGCTGGTGAAGGAAGTAATCGACAACTCGATTGATGAGCACATGATGGGGCATGGAAAGGCCATTGATGTGAAAATTACCGATCAGCGCGTTGTGGTGCGTGATTATGGTCGTGGCATACCGTTGGGCAAGGTGGTAGATGTAGTTTCAAAAATTAATACAGGTGCCAAGTACGATTCCGGAGCTTTTCAAAAGTCGGTGGGGTTGAACGGGGTGGGAACGAAGGCGGTTAATGCCCTCTCCAATTATTTTAAAGTACAGGCTTTTCGCGATGGCAAAACAAAGGTTGCTGAATTTAAGAAAGGTATTTTATCTACGGATGCCAAAGAAGCGAAAACCACCGAGAAGAATGGTACGCTGGTAGAATTTGAACCCGACAATACCATGTTCAAGCATTATCATTTTATCCCGGATTATCTGGATGATTTGATGTGGAATTATGCATTTTTAAATGCCGGGCTTACCATTAATTATAACAGCAAGAAGTTTTATTCCAAAGATGGTCTGCTCGATTTGCTTAAACAGAAATCTGATTCCGAAGACATTCGCTATCCCATTATTCATTTTAAAGGTGATGATATTGAAGTGGCCCTTAGCCATGGCAGTCAATATGGCGAAGAGTACTACTCTTTTGTAAATGGACAAAACACGACCCAAGGCGGTACCCATCTGGCGGCTTTTCGCGAAGGATTGGTACGCGGAGTACGTGACTTTTATAAAAAGGATTTTGATGCATCCGATATCCGCGCAAGCATAATTGCCGCCATTGCTATTCGGGTACAAGAGCCTGTATTCGAATCGCAAACGAAAACGAAGTTAGGTTCGATGAACATGGCCCCTGATGGGGCAACTGTTAAGAGCTTTGTAGGCGATTTCGTATCTAAGGAATTAGAGATTTATCTGCACAAGAATTCGGCTGTGGCCGATGCGTTACTCAAGCGCATTTTACAATCGGAGCGTGAACGCAAAGAAATAGCTGGTATTAAGAAGCTAGCCAACGAACGCGCTAAAAAAGCGAACCTGCATAATAAGAAACTTCGTGATTGCCGCTTTCATTTTGATGATGAAAAAGGGGAGAAGGGCATGGAGTCGGTAATCTTTATAACGGAAGGTGACTCGGCTAGCGGTTCGATTACTAAATCACGGAATGTAGAAACCCAGGCCGTGTTTAGTTTGCGGGGTAAACCATTGAACTGTTATGGTCTTACCAAAAAGGTAGTGTATGAGAACGAGGAGTTTAACCTACTGCAACATGCCTTGAATATCGAAGATGGTATGGATGGCTTGCGTTACAACAAAGTTATTGTGGCTACCGATGCCGATGTGGATGGTATGCACATTCGCCTCTTGTTGATGACTTTCTTCCTGCAGTTTTTTCCGGATCTTGTTAAAGCCAGCCACGTTTATATTTTAGAGACTCCGCTGTTTCGGGTACGCAATAAGAAAGAAACTATTTATTGCTACAGCGAAGAAGAAAAACAAAAGGCAGTTGCCAAGTTGGGAAGCAAGCCGGAGATCACCCGCTTCAAGGGTTTGGGTGAAATTTCACCGGAAGAGTTCGGAAATTTTATTGGTGATGAAATTCGCTTGCAACCGGTGCGTATCGATAAAGAAAAACATCTGCAAAAAATCCTTGAGTTTTATATGGGTAAAAACACGCCCGATCGGCAGGAGTTTATTATTGAAAACCTGAAGGTTGAATTGGATAAGGTGGACAAACAGTTAGAAGTAGAGGTTGAAGAAGAAGGTTAACCGCAAAGGCGCAGAGACGCAAAGTTCTTTGTGTGTCTTTGTGTCTTAGTGGTTTAAAAGAATTTAATAATTGATGAGAATGGATTCGAACTTCGAACCTCCATCCTCTAACATCGAATAAGCAATGAGCAAGAAGAAAGCAATTAGAGACAAATCGATTCGCGATGAAGATGGCGAAGTAGTTCACGGACTGATATCGCTCGATGGCCTGTATGAAAACTGGTTTTTGGAATATGCCTCGTACGTAATTCTGGAACGCGCTGTGCCGCGCATTGAAGATGGATTGAAGCCAGTGCAGCGTAGAATTGCTCACTCCATAAAAGAAATGGACGATGGCCGGTTTAATAAAGTTGCCAACGTTATCGGTAATACAATGCAATTCCATCCGCATGGTGATGCTGCCATTGGCGAAGCGATTGTAAACATCGGGCAGAAAGAACTTTTATTAGATACACAAGGAAACTGGGGTGATGTACGCACTGGTGATAGTGCGGCAGCACCTCGATACATTGAAGCGCGCTTATCAAAGTTTGCGTTGGATGTAGTGTATAATGCGCAGACTACTGAGTGGCAATTGTCGTATGATGGTCGTAAGAAAGAACCCGTTACCTTACCCGTTAAGTTTCCATTACTGTTAACACAAGGGGTGGAGGGAATTGCTGTTGGCCTTTCAACTAAAATTTTGCCACACAACTTTTGCGAACTGATCAAAGCTTCGGTCGATATACTAAAAGGAAAGAATCCTAAAATCTATCCCGACTTTTTAACGGGTGGTATTGCCGACTTTACAGATTACGATCAGGGTTTCCGAGGCGGTAAAGTAAAAGTGCGTGCTAAGATTGAGATCATCGATAAGAAAACACTGGCCATCAAAGAAATTCCGTTTGGTACCACTACGAGTTCACTGATGGATTCCATTGTGAAGGCGAGTGAAAAAGGGAAGATTAAAGTAAAGCAGGTTGTTGATAACACCGCTAAAGATGTAGAGATCCAAATCCATTTGCATCCGGGTATAAGTCCTGAAGTTGCCATTGATGCGTTGTATGCCTTTACGGATTGTGAGATTTCTATTTCGCCAAATGCGTGTGTGATTGTGGCCGATAAGCCGCAGTTCATGAAAGTGAATGATATTCTCAAATACAACACCGATCAAACCGTAAAACTGCTGAAGCAGGAGTTGTTGATTCGCAAAAACGAGTTGATGGAGAAAATTCTCTTCTCGTCATTAGAGAAAATCTTTATTGAGAAACGAATCTATCGCGACATTGAAGATTGCGAAACCTTTGAAGAAGTAATCACTACAACCGATATAGGGCTGAAGCCTTATAAGAAACAATTCTATCGTGAGATTACTCGTGATGATATTTTGCGATTACTGGAAATCCGCATTAAGCGAATTTCAAAATACGATTCGTTTAAAGCTGATGAATTATTAAAAGACCTTGAGAAAGAACTGAAGGAAACACTGCATCACTTAAAACATTTGACGGACTATGCCATTGCTTACTACCAAAACTTGTTGGAGAAGTATGGCAAAGGCCGCGAGCGAAGAACTGAGATAAAGAGTTTCCAATCCGTAACCGCTACCGAAGTAATTGCAAACAACCAGAAGTTATATGTAAACCGGGCCGATGGTTTTGTGGGCTGGGGCATGCGCAAAGACGAATACATTGTTGAATGTTCTGAACTGGACGACATCATCGCGATACGCAAAGATGGCAAAGCGCTGGTGAGTCGCATTGGCGAACGCAAGTTTATGGGTAAGGATATTATTCATATTGGCGTGTGGAAGAAAGGCGATGAGCGGATGGTGTATAACATGATCTACAGCGATGGCAAGAGTGGTAAAGCATTTGCCAAGCGTTTTGCTATGCCGGCTATCATTCGCGATAAGGAATACGATCTTACTTCGGGCAACCCGAACAGTAAATTGTATTACCTGAGTGCCAACCCCAATGGCGAGGCCGAAGTAGTGGAGGTGAAGTTGAGCCAGGCGAGCACGGCTCGTAAAAAGATTTTTGATTTCGATTTCTCGGAACTGGAAATAAAAGGTCGTGGAGCTAAAGGAAACACGATAACGAAATACCCGCTGCGCAGAATTGATTTTAAGGAAGCGAAAGGTTCTACGTTAAGCGGATTAAAACTGTGGTTCGATCAGGCTTCGGGTAGGTTGAATAAAGATGAACGTGGTAAATATGTAAACAAGTTTGATGGCGATGATCAGATTCTGGCCATCACCACCAGCGGAAATTATAAACTCACCAGTTTTGAACTCACCAACCGTTACGAACCGGAGAAAACAATTCTGGTTGAAAAGTTTAATCCGAAAAAAGCAATTTCGGCTGTGTATTGGGATGGCGTAAGCAAGCAACATTTTGTAAAGCGCTTCCTGATTGAAACCAACACCCCCGATAAGGATTTCGGATTTATTAGCGAAGGCATTGGCTCAAGATTGGAATTCGTAACGACAAGCGACACACCCGAAGTGGA
>JAGPBO010000268.1 GCA_018063305.1 Cyclobacteriaceae bacterium | reverse complement strand
GGAAATTTGACATCATTAAAGCGGCCGGAATTCCTTTGCCACTTACATCGGCAACACAAATAAGAAACTGATTTTTATTGATGGGTATGTAATCATAATAATCGCCTCCCACCAGATCGTGAGGCAAATAACTCGCTTCCATTTTTACACGCTCTGTATAGGGAAGTCGTTCGGGAAAAAGAAATTGCTGAACATCGCTGGCAATCTCCAATTCCTTTCGGAAAGCCTCCTGCTCGAGTTGCTTACGAGCCATTTTTTTATTTTCAATAGCAACGATAATAATATTACTCAGGGCCTGAATAAATTTTATACTTTCGTCATGATCGTGGCTATTGTTCTTATTGAGTCCCCCAACAAAAATAAGCGCGAGGGTATCAGACTTATGCGCCACAGGTATTACGATGTCAAACTCATGGAATTCGCATTCGTCAAATTCATCCATACGATGGATATTCCGGATCAGTTTAAACCGATCATCCAACTTAAGTTTTTGAAAATCATTTTGAGAACCAAAGTTTACCTTGCAATTCCAGGTTTCGTCTAATACAAAAAGCGCTAACTTCTTAATATTCAGATTTGCTCGTAACGTGAAATTAAAAATCTTGTATAAGGAGTCCTCCGGCACATTATTGTTGATCGATTGCGTGATCTCCAACAAGGCGTTGAGTTCCAGTTCCTTCCGTTCAATTTGTTTCCTTAACTCTAGGTCGTCCATAATCCTGAATAAGGTAAAATTAAGAATAAATGAGTACGCTCTCCTACATTAACATTCTCTTAACGATAAAAAGAAGCCGGTCTGTCTTTCCACTGGTAACTTTTTATTTGAGCCAGCACGCCTACAGAAATCACATATATGGGATAGAGTATCTGAAGCGCCAGAAAAGCCCGGATATCAAACTGCTGTTTAAAGGATTGAGCTATCTTCCACAAAAATATTCCCTCCAAAACCAGTTTTATTCCGATTGCAATCATCAGTAATGGAGAGCTCGAAAAAACAAAAAGTAGTAACATCATCAACCAGGCTAGTTGAATAAGCAAAATGAAGAGTGCCAGTACTTTAGCCAATAATGAATCATTTACTTTCCATTTGCCGGCCCAGCGAAGTCGTTGTTGAAAAAAATTATGGATTGAGGTAAGCGGTTGAGTGGAAACTATTGAATCAAAACCGTTAACAGCAGTAACGGACCTTGGGTATTTGTTTAGAATTTTTCGCATCAAAAATTCATCATCCCCGGAAGGGATTTGAAAATTACCCTGATACCCATGGACTTCGTTGAAGGATTGTCGGGTAAACGCGAGGCTTGCTCCGTTGCACATGACGGGCAACTTCCAACCCAACATGGCCAAACCAATACCTATTACACTAGTAAACTCCATAGCCTGAAGTTTAGAAAAAAAAGTTTTATCAGCTTGAATACGTACGCACCCTACAACCAGATGCGTACCCGGATTGAATGATTCGATCAATTCTTTTATCCAGTTTACAGGTACCTGACAATCCGCATCGGTGGTTAAAATAATTTCGCCCCTCGCTATTTCTATCCCTGTGGTCAATGCCTGTTTCTTACCTATACCATTGGACTGTCGTGTTCCAATTTTCAGGTGTGGATATTTATCCATTAGTTTAGCAATAACCTCCGCAGTTCGATCTCGAGAATGATCGTCAATTAGAATCACCTCAAAATTTGTAAAGCTAAAGCTCTGCTTAGCCAGTGATTCAAGTAAGGCCGGTAATGTTTCCGCTTCATTACGAACGGCTACTACAACAGAAACAAAGGGTTGCGCAGAAGAAACCTTTCGGGGTTGGCCTACCCGTTGCCATCCCATAATCAGCAAAAGCAAGCCAACAAAATAAATACTAAAGATAATGATCAGATAAATCCACATTGCCTCTTTCTCTGTAAGTTTGGGTTGTGAGCAAAGTTGAGAAAAAAGTAGTGACTGAAAAGATAATTCTTGGACTTGACCCCGGAACCAACGTAATGGGGTATGCGGTGATTATCGTAAGGGCCAGTAAAGTTTCCTTGATCCAATTTGGTGTAATCCAAATGGGCAAAACCGGAGCTCATGAATTGAAACTTAAAAAGATTTTTGATCGGGTACTTAGCTTGGTCGATGAATTTCATCCTGATCAGGTAGCCCTGGAAGCTCCCTTCTTTGGTAAAAACGTTCAATCCATGTTAAAACTTGGGCGCGCCCAAGGAGTAGCCATGTCGGCTGCCCTGTATCGGGAGGTGCCCATAACCGAATACGCGCCAAAAAAAGTAAAACAGTCGGTAACCGGTAATGGCAATGCGAGCAAAGAACAAGTAGCCAAAATGCTGATGCAGATTTTTAATATTAAAGAAATTCCAAAATTGTTTGATGCTTCTGATGCGCTGGCAGTCGCTTTGTGCCACCATTATCAAAATGGATCAGCAAAAACTAAAAGTAAATCATGGGATAGCTTTTTAAAGGATAATCCTGAGCGGTTAAAGTCATTAAAATAAAATTATTCAAACACTATATGTCTTCAAATACATATCAAATATCAACCTCAAAAAAAAAGCGATACGATAAAACGTGGAGTTTTATGCAGGCCTCCATCAATCAAAATGAATCAATTCTTGATATTGGAACACCAAACCCATTCTCAGATTTTTTAAATGAGCAAGGCCTTAGCGTATACAACACAACCGGTTTAGATCTTGACGAGGCACCAGAATCAGTTGGAAAGTATGATGCAGATATAACCACAGCTTTTGAAATCTTCGAACACTTGCTAAATCCCCTAGGCGTACTAAAGGCAATAAAATCTGATCGGTTATTTGCAAGCATTCCGCTCTCACTATGGTTTGCCAAAGCTTATCGAAACAAGAATGATCGTTGGGATCAACATTTTCATGAGTTTGAAGACTGGCAGTTTGATTGGCTTCTTGAGAAAGGAGGCTGGGAAATTGTTAGGAGTGAAAAATGGACGAGTCCAACAAAAATCAATGGTATTCGTCCTATTCTGCGATTATTTACTCCTCGCTACTATATTGTTGAAGCTCGAAGAAAGAAATGAAAAAAATACTAATTCTTGCTTATAGCGATTTAAGGCATGATGCCAGGGTAGCAAGACAAGTTGACTTTTTATCTGAGGGCAATCAATTAACAATTGCCTGTTTTAACTCCCCACAAGAGTGGCCTCACGAAGTTTTTCATATTGAAAGAATTAGGCCCACTTATCTTGAAAAAGCAATTAGCTCCCTTTTTCTATTGACTAATCAATTTGAATCGGCTTATCGCGTATTATATGACTTCCCTAAATTCAGAAGTCAGATAAAAGACCGGGCATTTGATCTTATTGTTGCCAATGATATAGAGAGCTTACCCCTTGCATTTAAAATTAAAGGAAAGGAAAAAATTCTTTTCGATGCCCACGAGTATGCGCCCCGGCACTTTGAGGATAAGTTCGTGTGGCGAATATTTTTTCAACGATTCAATAAATATCTTTGTAAAAAATATTTACCTAAGGTAGATAAGATGATTACTGTTGGAGAAGGGCTAGCTAAAGAATATGCCAAACACTATCCGGTAGATCCCATTGTAGTAACAAATGCTAACTATCTCTCAAATCATGCGCCATCAAAAGTTGATCCGAATAAAATAAAATTGATTCATCATGGTGCCGCTAACCCATCGCGTCAATTAGAAATTATGATTGAGATGATGAATCATTTGGCTGAACGCTTTAGTCTTGATTTAATGCTATTATCGCCTTCTACGGCCAATAAAAAAACTCGTGACTATTTGACTACTTTAAAAAATATGATCAAGGATAACCCGAACATTAACATTATCCCTCCGGTTAAAAGCAGTGAAGTAGTTGCATCTATTCATCACTATGATATTGGCATCTTTCTTCTTCCGCCAATAAATTTTAATTATGCCAATACCCTTCCCAACAAGTTTTTTGATTTTGTGCAAGCAAGGCTTTGCATAGCCATCGGTCCAACACCCGAAATGGCTGCACTCGTAAACACTTATGACCTTGGTGTTATATCAGATGACTTTACCGCAATCTCACTCGCAAAAAAAATAAATGCATTAACCGGTTCAGATATAGCTAGATTTAAAGAGCAATCGAATAAAGCCGCAATGACATTATCAGCCGAGCAAAATAAAGTCCTTCTTAAAAATATTGTCACAAAACTCCTTAACGAGTAAAGATGGGCATCGTCATTCGTCAAAGTATTTACTCTTCCATCATCTCCTACACGGGCGTGGTGATTGGTTACATTAACCTGCTCTATCTCTATCCAAAATTTCTTTCCACTGATCAGATCGGATTATTTCGAACCATTCAGGATGCCGCTATTCTGTTTGCGCCTTTTGCACAATTTGGGTTATCGCAAACCATCATCCGGTTTTACCCTCAGTTAGCCAGAGATAAAAAATCTTCACACAGTTTTATCTCGTTCATGAGTTTACTGGCTCTAGTCGGCTTTATCTTATTCTTTTTATTATTTAAGATTTTCGAATCGTCTTTACTCGCCTACTTTCAGGATAATGCCGCAGAAGTTATTCAATATACTAATCTGGTTCTTTGGTTAACGCTCATTCTCGTGATGGTTGCTGTGATGGAGTCCTTCTCTCGCTCACTATTAAAAACAGTTGTTCCCAATCTGTTACGCGAAGTAATGGCGCGATTATTTCTATCCGTTCTGGTGCTGCTCTACTTTACTAAAACAATTACGTTCGATCAATTTATTATTGGATCGGTAATCAGTTACCTTATTTGGTTATTGATTCTGATGTTCTATCTATGGCGTCAGGGTGAATTATCCATTCAAATAAATTTCAAATCGCTTGATCAAAAGCGTTTACCAGAATTAATAAAATATAGTCTATTGAGTTTTGCCGGCATGGCAGGTCTTATTCTCATTGGCAA
>JAGPBO010000267.1 GCA_018063305.1 Cyclobacteriaceae bacterium | reverse complement strand
TCTACCTGGTGCATTCTATGAGTTCTTCCAATCCAAACTTTACGGATTTGGAAGCACGCTCGGCACAGAATTTTGTTCAGTATATCAACCAAACAACCTGTAAGCAAATTATTTATTTAAGTGGTATCGTAAATGATGCCGATCTCTCCGATCATTTATTATCGCGAAAAAATGTGGAAGATGTTTTGCGAAATGCAAAAGCACCGCTTACGGTATTGCGGGCTGCCATCATCATAGGTTCGGGCAGCGCTTCCTTTGAAATCATCCGCGACCTGGTAGAAAAACTTCCGGTGATGGTAGCCCCCAGATGGCTCAAAACAAAATGCCAGCCCATTGGCATTCGCAATGTGATTGAATATTTGAATGGCGTGATGTTGAAGCCCGAAACCTTTCATCAAGCCTTCGACATTGGGGGAACGGAAATTCTCACGTACAAACAAATGTTGATGGGCTTTGCAAAGGTGCGTGGACTCAAACGACTTATCATTACCGTTCCAGTTTTAACTCCCAAACTTTCCTCGCTTTGGTTGTTGCTCGTTACCTCTACTACTTTTTCGCTCGCGCGGAGTTTAGTAAGTAGTATGAAAAATGAAGTAATATGCAAAGACAATAGGATTTTGGATATCGTGCCAATTCATTTGTTCAACTACACGGAAGCGTTGCAACTCGCATTTGATAAAATCAGTCAGAAAAATGTAATCTCCAGTTGGAAAGATTCGATCTCACTTTCTACCACAGAGAAAAATTTTCTCAACTATGTGCAAGTGCCTGAGCATGGCGTATTCACGGATAACCGTTCCGTTTCATTCACACGTAAAAAAGAAGAAGTAATTGAAAATATATGGTCGATTGGTGGCAACCGGGGTTGGTATTATGGCAATTGGATGTGGTCTATTCGTGGGATGATGGATAAACTGGTAGGCGGTGTTGGTTTACGCAGGGGCAGGCGCAGCGATACGAATTTGAAAGCAGGAGATGCCCTCGACTTTTGGCGTGTACTGGTTGCCGATAAAAATAATGGTCGATTGCTATTGTATGCCGAAATGAAATTACCGGGCGAAGCATGGCTTGAGTTTAAAATAAAGGAAGAAGGAGATGAAAAAGTTTTATATCAAACTGCTACCTACCGGCCACTCGGCTTGTGGGGACGATTGTACTGGTATTCGGTTTTACCGTTTCATGGATTGATTTTTCCAAAAATGGTGAAGCGCATTGTAGAGATATAACGCTTATAATTTACCTTAGAAGTCGAATATTTGTTGTACTCAAACTTTGATATCCGAAATGTGATTGTATCGCTTACGGTAATTGAAAAAAAGAATTTAAAGTTTGCTTTTTTTTCAGAATCCTGTGCAAAACACAATTCATCAATCGCACCCAATATTGTGTAACTTTGCTAAAATATCTGCCCATTGATACCCATCGGACAACACCAGGAATTAATCATCTTACGCCACACCTCGGTAGGATTGTATTTAGGCGATGAAGAAGAAACAGAGGATGTTCTGCTGCCAAATAAATATTGTCCGGAGGACTTTACGATAGGTGAAAAGCTACGCGTATTTGTGTATCGCGATTACGAAGAACGAAAAATTGCTACCAATCTTCAACCAAAGATTTTGTTACATCAGTTTGCTTTTCTGCGGGTAGCATCGGTGAGCGCGGTAGGTGCTTTTCTGGATTGGGGCTTAGAGAAAGAGTTGTTGGTACCGTTTCGCGAGCAACGACAAAAAATGGAAGAAGGCCGGTGGTATATTGTGTACCTCGAGCTGGATAAAGAGACAGATCGTTTGTACGCTACCAATAAAATCGAGAAGCGACTTAAGAATGATGAACTGACAGTAGGGGAAGGGGATGCCGTAGACGTGATGATTATGAAAAAGACCGACCTCGGTTTTTCAGTTATTATAAATCAACAACACGAAGGACTGATCTTTGAAAGTGACATCTTCAGCAAACTTAACATTGGCGATAAGGTAACGGGGTACGTCAAACAGATTCGGGATGATAATAAAATTGATATCACGTTACAGCCGATCGGATTTGAAAACTTCAATGACCCAAATTGCGAAATGATTCTAGCCAAACTACAGGCAAACAAAGGATTTTTACCGCTAGGTGATAAGAGTACGCCCGAAGAAATTTATGAGACGTTAAAGATCAGTAAGAAGACTTACAAAAAAGCCATTGGTACATTATACAAACAACGTAAAATTATTCTTCAGCCGGATGGAATTAAACTCGTTTGATTTATGTGTAAAAAGCTATTTTACCAAAACAACAGAATAAGTATTTGCCGCATTTAAATAGTTAACCGATGAGAGTTATAATTACGGGTGCAACCGGTATGATTGGCAAAGGAGTATTATTAGAGTGTCTGGATCATACCGAAATCTCAGAAGTATTGAGCTTGGGTAGAAAGTCGCTTGAAATGAGCCACCCAAAACTGAAAGAGCTTATCCATAAAGATTTTTCAGAATTCGAATCTGTTGCGGAACAACTTAAGGGGTATGATGCTTGCTACCATTGCATGGGAGTAAGTGCGGCAGGTATGAATGAGGAACAGTACGCCAAAATGACCCACGGCTACTCTATGGCATTGGCCAGTGTGCTCTATCGCTTAAATCCGAAAATGACCATTACCTATGTGTCCGGACAAGGAACAGACTCCACCGAAACGGGAAGAAGTATGTGGGCAAGGGTAAAGGGAAGAACAGAAAAAGATATTATTAACATGGGCTTCAAGCAAGCCTTCGCGTTTCGCCCCGGAGCTATCATTCCCTTACGGGGAATACAACCCAGCAGCAAACTTTACAGAGTATTAATTAATAATCTTACCTGGCTCTTAAAGTTAATAAAGAAAATAGCTCCCAATTCCGTGGTTAACACTACCCAGATCGGAATGGCCATGATAAATATTACGAAGCATGGCTACGATAAAACCATTATCGATCCAAAGGATATTTTAAAACTGGCCGAAAGAGTTATTTAATGGCAAGCGTTATCCTGATGATGTGCTCCTGGCAAGTTGATAACATAGCTTAGACATTCTGGCTTACTGGATCTCTTATAGAAATTTTTTTAGCGTTGAGATACAGTAACCTATGGTAATCATTTACACGGGAATGGAGCAGCAACACTCTTTGGGTAGGCTTTGGAAGTGGGAGAGATAGCCAGCTTACAAAGAGTGTTACTGCTGAACTGGCATATGCTAGAGGGATAATCTTCCAATTAGTTACTTAAGATTCTCCGTTATGGCGTTTTGAGTATCACCGATTTTTTTTAAGATAGCGCTCATCTTATCATCAATAATTCCTCTTCGGTCTATTAATTTCATTACAGACTCCAAATCTTGTTCTCCAAGTTCATTATATGTATTTGTCTTGGTCGGATATTTATAAATTAGTGGATTAATATTTTGAGGATCAGATAAATAGCCAAAACGATTTACTGACAATCCCACGATAGTATTTAGAGCCTGGCCCTCTGCGGCTGATATAAATTGGGATTTGTAGAGATTTTCAAATTCGTCATTAAGCTTTTGAAGTTCGGCCCGCATTGTTTCAGCGAGATCACGCACTACACTACCCACTTCCTGTGTAACAGGTTTAGGTTTGCTTACTACTTTTTTCGTATGAATAATTCTGAGTGTTATGGGAATAGTAACGTCACTCTCATTCACAAGCTTAAGGCATATGCGCATAAAGGTATTTTTCTTTAATGTATTTGAATGAGAAAAATCGTTTGATGTGGTTTCTGAAAACAAGACATCATCAGTGGCCATGTCCTCGAGCTCGAATAAAATGGGAGGTGTTTGCCCTGATTTACTCGTAATTGAAAGTTGTGTGACACTTCCTTCCTGGCCATTCAGTGCGAAGCACGCTGCACGACCCGAAGGCACATTCACTTCCATAAGGGTAGTATCGGTAAATAATACTTGTTGAACATCATCGGCATGAAGCGCAACATCCTTCAAAGCTTTTTGGAAATCTAGGAGTGATACGTTCCAAGTCGAAACAGCATCCTGAAGTTTTTTCTTTTGCTTATTCTGGCTATCCATATTTAAAAGTAAATCCTTTACATCTTGTCGGGCATCTTCTGCTATTAGCATAAACATAAGCATAACTGCATCCTCAATGGATAAGCCGTCCAAATTGACCGACAGTTTTTCAGAAGTTTGTACTTTACCCTCAAGCAAATCCAGGTACATAAAGCCAGCATCTGTTTGCTCCTCATCAGGAATGATATTACGTGCAGATTTGATTTTCTCAAATTCGCTTTGGAGTAAATCAAACTTCTTCTGCACGTCATCAATTTTATTTTGAGGAACGTTAAGCCCTAACGAAACCATTGGCTCTGGTTCATTATCGCTACAACCCCCAAGAGGTAAAAACAAGCTTAGTGAGAAAAGACATAGCAGTAGGCGCATGGGGAGCATCGATTGTGTTTTGAATTTACGCTTTTTGAAACGTGTAAACAAAGCTTAATAAGGACTATCAATTTTAATAGGCAGGCGATACCCTTTGAGTAGGTATATTTCTTTACGATGGCAAATGTATGACCTGCACAATGTGTATTTCTACTGTGTTGATAGCAGTCCGGACTTGTAATGTAGAGCATGTACCGAAGTCATTGCACAATAATATAACGGATTTATTCCGACCGGTTTTGGACGCCTCTGAGCTGATTCCGGACATCCATCAACTACCTGATGTTGGATTGCAGAACAAAATCATAGATTATAGGATGGCATGAAAATCGTAAAATCAGAAAAGACAACAAATTACTCGTATGATCAGAAACTACTTAAAAATTGCGTTTCGCTCTTTGATTCGAAACAAAGCATTTACCCTTATCAATATGCTTGGGCTCGTATTGGGTATTTCATTCAGCACGATGTTGTACACCTATGTGAG
>JAGPBO010000266.1 GCA_018063305.1 Cyclobacteriaceae bacterium | reverse complement strand
ATGAGCATCAGCCATACCTGTGCTTGTTCGTCATGCCGAACACCTAAAAAACCCAGTACATTATTTTTCACGATTTGAAATTAATATAAAGACTTATAACAAAAAAAGCCGACAAGGATTTTTACCCAGTCGGCTTTATATGAAACCCAATTTGTTTATTTCTTCTTGGAAGCCGTTGAGTCTGCTTTCGCCTTAGTCTTATCAACGCTATACGCGATATTTAATCCTTTAATTACATCCTGCGTGATATCTCCACTGGCTCCTCCATAGAGTACATCGCTACCCGGGTTATACTTCAGTACAATCTGCAACTCTTTCTGTTGCGCATAATCCTTCAGGTAATCGGTAATTTTCTTGTATAACTCTTCGTTCATTTTCGCTTGTTCGGCACCCAGTTCTTGTTCAAGACTTCTTTGATAGAGCTCCAGGTTCTGGCGTTTCTTACCCAAATCATCCTCTACCGCTTTCGCTTGGCCAATGGTCATGCTGCTATAATTTCTTTGGTACGCAGCAATATCATTCTGTAAACTTTGCGCTCGGTTTTGAAGATCCTGATCAAGTTTTTTCCCGCGCGACTCCAGTTTCTCCATATTTACTTTAAAGAAATCGTAATGTTTAAGAACGGAGTCTGAATTTATATAAGCAATCTTCAGGTCGCCAGCCATAACGTTGCCCGATATCGGGGTGGACGAGTCTTTGGATGAAAAGTGCAAATAGTATAAAATACCAACGGCTACCAGTAAAACTGCGTTGAGGCCAAGAGAGAGATTTTTCATGAATTTAAAATATTTAGGGCCGCAAATATAGGCCACAATTCATGATTTATTAAGCTTTTATTTTTTAAATCAGGCTATTCTTTAAAATCACTATTCATTTGAAATGAATATAAGGAACTGTCCAACTTCAAATTGTCTGAATTGAAATCGCTAATAAATCGCTCGATGAGCTGAGGCGTTATCGTTTCCAGATGAAGGCTGACATCCAGACCAATTCCAAAATCGTGACCAGCATCTGTTTCAACATATTCGCTCACCTTCACTTCGCCTTCCTCCTCCAACTCTACCATAACCTCGGCCATATAGAGTCCTATTTCTTCTTCCAGATCATTTAACGTTTTTAAATCTCCATTTTCATCCTCCTCATATTTAATTTTTTTATACTGAGGAAAGTGCTGAGCGGCTTTATGCTCAGCAATATCAAATAATTCACTTTCATGTTGAAATCGAAGCGTATATAAAATGCAGTCATAGATGACTTCGTCCTCATTGTCTTTCCCTATGAAATAAAAATGCACATACTCATCCGTTTGTTCGTCAACTTCATCAAGTAAGTAGGATTTGTCCGATAAAGCAATCCGCTTCTTATAATCCTTAATTACTTCTAAATCGTATCCGCTATTGGGTATCTCTTCCATTTTCCTTTCTGATTTATTACTTATACCATTCTGCATACATAGGATAATTAAGAGCCGTGCGTACAATCACCGCTTTCATCTCCTCCCCTACCTCTTTTACTTTTTTGGCTGGAACGCCAGCGTAAACACTTCCCGATTCAACACGAGTACCCGACAAAATAATGGCTCCTGCAGCAATAACAGATCCTGTTCCAACAACCGCATTGTCCATAACTATGGCACCCATTCCTATCAACACATTATCTTCAATGGTACAACCATGCACAATAGCATTATGGGCAATGGAAACATTATTGCCTATCACCGTCTTTGCTTTTTGATACGTACAATGAATAATGGCTCCGTCCTGAATATTGGTATTGTTTCCAATAGTAATTGAATGAACATCACCACGAACAACTGCATTAAACCAAACCGTACAATTATCACCCATCGCCACTTCGCCAACAACAACTGCATTGTCTGCCAAAAAGCAGTTCGTTCCAAACTTTGGTTCATTTCCTCGAATCGTCTTAACTATTGCCATATTGGGGAGCAAAATAAGCCTAAAAATATCCCACGCATCATGAATAAGCAGTTTTTATAAATTCAAAAAACTAACTGACAAGATGTCACAAATAGCATAGAAAACATTAATTTTGCCATTCGAAACATTGAAAATGAAGAATTTGATTGAAGATATTGGGGTTTTTGAGGCGCAAAACGAGCTTACTCCAGAACCAATTAGAACTATAGATCAGAATACAGGCAAAACCAGAAAGCTTTATATCGAAAGTTATGGCTGTCAAATGAATTTCTCAGACAGTGAGATAGTTGCTTCTATTCTGAAGCAGGAGGGCTTTGACACCACTTCTGATATTGCCCAAGCTGATCTCGTTTTTTTAAACACATGTTCAATCCGCGAAAAAGCTGAACTAACAATTCGTAAGCGACTCCATCACATTCATGGGTTTAAGAAAAAGAAACCTGAATTAATGGTAGGCATATTAGGTTGCATGGCCGAACGGTTGAAAACAAAGTTGTTGGAAGAAGAGAAGATTGTTGATTTAATAGCAGGACCGGATGCTTATCGCGATTTGCCTAAGCTCATCAGTCAGGTTGATGAAGGCGACAAGGCGGTTAATACATTTTTGTCGCGTGAAGAAACGTATGGCGATATCACACCTGTCCGTCTAAATACCAATGGGGTAACCGCGTTTATTTCTATTATGCGCGGCTGCGACAACATGTGTTCGTTTTGTGTTGTCCCCTTTACCCGTGGGCGGGAAAGAAGTCGTGATCCGCATTCGATAGTTGCCGAAGCCCAGGATCTTTTTGAAAGTGGTTTTAGAGAGGTAACTCTTCTTGGTCAAAATGTCGATTCGTATAAGTGGAGTGAAGAAGAAAACAATAAAGCGAAGCTTGAAAAAAAGGAAATTCAACAAATTATCAATTTTGCTAACCTCTTGGAATTAGTAGCGAACATCCACCCCGATCTTCGCGTTCGCTTCTCAACCTCGCACCCTAAGGACATTACAGACGAAGTTTTGTATGCAATGGCGAAACATGAAAATATCTGTAAGAATATCCATTTACCAGCACAGAGTGGTAGCAGCCGGATTCTTGAATTAATGAACCGGGGCTATACCCGTGAGTGGTACCTAAGCAAAGTGCAAAGCATAAAAAATATCTTAGGACCAACCTGTGGTATCTCTTCGGATATGATTTCAGGGTATTGTTCCGAAACGGAAGAAGAACATCAGGAAACGCTTACCCTCATGGATAGTGTACAATATGATTATGCCTATATGTTTACCTACTCGGAACGACCCGGAACGCTGGCTGCAAAAAAACATCAGGATGATATTCCTTTAGAAGTAAAAAATCGCAGGCTGGAAGAAATTATCGCAAAGCAAAGGCAGCATTCTCACCTTCATCATCAACAAGACGTAGGTACGATCCAACGCGTATTGATTGAAGGCCAGTCGCGTAAGAATAATACCCAATGGCAAGGGAGAACCTCTTCCAATCATGTGGCCGTTTTTCCAAAACAAAATAAGGCCAAGGGTGAATACGTCAATGTTCTGATAGAACGTTGTACAAGTGGGACTTTGATAGGCAAGATGGTAGATTAATTATGGCAATTACAGATTCAGAAATACAAAGCGTAAAGCAACGGTATGGGGTAATGGGCACCTCCCCGCTTCTCAATAATGCCGTACGGGTAGCCATGCAAGTTGCGCCTACGGATATGTCTGTTTTGATTACAGGAGAAAGTGGAAGTGGTAAAGAATCATTTTCAAAAATTATTCATTATCTAAGTCCTCGTAAGCACGGTCAGTTCATTGCCATAAACTGTGGCTCGATACCCGAAGGCACTATCGATTCAGAATTATTTGGACACGAAAAAGGATCTTTCACTGGTGCGCACGAATCCCGCAAAGGGTATTTTGAGGTAACTAATGGAGGCACTATTTTTTTAGATGAGATTGGCGAGATGCCACTGGGTACGCAGGCAAGACTTTTACGGGTTCTTGAGAATGGAGAATTCATAAAGGTGGGTTCTTCTAAAGTGCAAAAGACCGATGTGCGTGTAGTGGCTGCAACCAATGTTAATCTATTAGTAAAAGTTGAACACGGAAAATTTAGAGAGGATTTGTATTATCGACTTAGTACAGTACCCATCTATGTTCCACCGCTTAGAGAACGAGGAAAAGATGTTGAGCTACTTTTTAGAAAGTTTGCAACTGACTTTGCAGAAAAATATAAAGTAAAGCCAATCACCCTTACCGATGACGCCAAAGCGCTGCTTTTGAAGTATCGCTTCCCTGGTAATATCCGACAATTAAAAAATCTGGTAGAGCAAATCTCTGTTCTTTCTTCAGATAATATGGAAATCACTTCGGAAGTTTTGAATCACTATATTCCAAAGGAGAGCAGCTTGCCAACTCTTTATAAAGATCATGCCGGCAACGACAATATTTCTGAACGCGAAATTCTTTACAAGATTTTGTTTGATCTTCGTAAAGATATGAATGATCTAAAAAAAGTTGTGTTGGAAAGCACGGGCAATCCTACCAAGGCAGCCCAAATCATGAAAGATCATGCCGGGCTGTTTGAAGGGATCCATGATGAAATAAAGCCAAATCATGAGCCTGTGACGTTAAGTATTAACGCTACCGAAAATACAGCAGATAACGAAGAAGAGGTTCAGGATATAACCCATGAAGCCGAGGATGATTCGCTCTCTATTGTAAAAAAAGAAAGAGAATTAATATTACGCGCCTTGCGAAAAAACAACAACAAGAGAAAATACGCGGCCCGCGATTTGGGCATATCCGAGCGTACACTATACCGTAAGATTAAAGAATACGAACTTGAAGAATAAATTTTTAGCTATACTAAGTTTATTGTTAGGTGTTGCACTGATGACCATTCAAGGTTGTATTAGCTATTCATTTACAGGAGCGGCTACCAATGCAAAGACTATTCAGGTTGATGATTTCTTTAATAATACTGATTTAGGCC
>JAGPBO010000265.1 GCA_018063305.1 Cyclobacteriaceae bacterium | reverse complement strand
GTTCATGTGCGAATGAATAAAATGGAAGAAGCCGGAATACTGGACAAAACTACCCTGCGAATTAACTATGCAAAACTTGGCTACGACATCACGGCATTTATAGGTATATATCTGGAAAAGAGTGCTTTATACGATATGGTCCTGGCAAAACTTCGTAGCATTCCCGAGATCACTAGTATTCATTACACAACAGGAAACTATTCGATGTTTGTTAAGATTCATTGTCGGGATACAAATCACCTGAAGGAAGTGCTCCATGACAAAATGCAGCAGGTAGAAGGAATTGAGCGAACAGAAACCATGATCTCATTGGAAGAGAGTCTGGATCGAAACTTAAAATTGACTTAAA
Organism: Cyclobacteriaceae bacterium; assembly: GCA_018063305.1. Lineage (GTDB taxonomy): Bacteria > Bacteroidota > Bacteroidia > Cytophagales > Cyclobacteriaceae > ELB16-189. Next base: position 4,584 of record JAGPBO010000265.1, on the reverse strand, counting down.
CTAATTTTTTTGGGCCAAAAAGAACCTTAAGCAGCCAGTTTTGTTGTAAATTTGGCTATTATTTGAAATTAGTCTAAATAGGCAAAATGAGCAAAGACAATCAGGTTCTCGAAGAAATAACCTCAAAGGAATACGAGCACGGCTGGACGGTTAATCTGGAAGCAGATGAAGCTCCTGTAGGTTTGAATGAAGGTACCGTTCGATTTATTTCTGCTAAGAAGGGCGAGCCAGAATGGTTACTGGAGTGGCGCTTGAAAGCTTTCCGTCTATGGCAAAAGATGGTGGAGCCTAAATGGCCAAACGTGCACTACCCCCCTATCAATTATCAGGATATTATTTACTACTCAGCACCTAAGAAAAAAACAGGTGCCAGTAGTTTGGATGAAGTAGATCCCGAATTAATAAAGACTTTCGAAAAATTAGGAATCTCAATAACAGAACAAAAGCGATTAACAGGTGTGGCTGTGGACGCAGTTATTGATAGCGTATCGGTAGCAACAACCTTTAAAGACAAACTGAGAGAGTTAGGAATTATCTTTTGTTCCTTTAGTGAAGCTGTACGAGAACATTCTGATTTAGTTAAAAAATACTTAGGCTCTGTTGTGCCAATTAACGACAACTACTTTGCTACACTTAACAGTGCCGTGTTTTCCGATGGCTCATTCTGCTACATTCCCAAAGGTGTTCGTTGCCCAATGGAATTATCAACATACTTCCGCATTAATGCGGCTAACACCGGTCAATTTGAACGCACGTTAATCATTGCCGATGAAGGTTCGTATGTCAGTTACCTGGAAGGCTGCACCGCTCCGATGCGCGATGAAAATCAGTTGCATGCGGCCGTTGTTGAACTCTGTACCATGAAGGGTGCGGAGATTAAATATTCAACGGTGCAGAACTGGTACCCAGGCGATAAGAATGGTAAGGGGGGCATTTATAATTTTGTAACAAAACGTGGATTGTGTGCGGGTGATCACTCTAAAATCTCCTGGACACAAGTAGAAACCGGTTCAGCTATTACCTGGAAATATCCTTCCTGTATATTGAAAGGCGATTATTCGGTTGGCGAGTTTTATTCGGTAGCCGTTACCAATAATTATCAGCAAGCCGATACCGGCACCAAGATGATTCATATCGGAAAAAATACCCGTTCGCGCATTGTGAGCAAAGGAATTTCTGCCGGTAAATCTCAGAATAGTTATCGTGGCCAGGTACACGTATTAAAGCGCGCTTCGAATACAAGAAATCATTCGCAATGCGATTCACTCTTGATGGGCGATCAATGTGGCGCTCATACGTTCCCTTATATCGATGTTGAAAATAGCAGTGCTCGCATTGAGCACGAAGCAACTACCTCCAAGATTGGGGAAGATCAGATCTTCTATTGCTTGCAGCGGGGTATTGATGAAGAAGCTGCTGTGGCGTTAATCGTGAATGGTTATGCGAAGGAAGTGTTGAATCAGTTGCCGATGGAGTTTGCCGTGGAAGCGCAAAAGCTTCTTGCGCTTACACTGGAAGGTAGCGTTGGGTAGTTCAAAATTTAATGTTTAAAATTCAAAATTGAATGAGTAAAATAAATTCCTTTGAAGACCTTAAAGTTTGGCAGTTAGCAAGAATGCTATCAAAGGATATTTATTTAATCACACAAAAAGATCGATTCTCTAAGGACTTCTCACTCAAAGACCAAATAAACAGATCAGCAGGATCAACGATGGATAATATTGCTGAAGGATTTGAAAGAGGCGGTAACAAGGAGTTTGTTCAATTTTTATATATCGCTAAAGGATCGTGCGGTGAACTTAGATCTCAGTTGGTGCGAGCCGTAGATAGAATGTATATCGACAATGATGAATTCATAAAATTAAATAACGAAGCTATTGAAATTAGTAAACAGCTTTCAGGTTTCATCTCCTACCTGAAAAACTCTGATTTAAAAGGAGAAAAATATATCAAAGAACCTAAAGAGTCTTACGGGTCAAAACTTGATCTTGAATTTTGACTTTTAAATTTTAAATTATAGTATGTTAACAATAAAGAATTTACAAGCAAAGATTTCGGATAAGCAAATACTAACTGGCATTGACCTAAAGGTGAACGCGGGTGAAGTGCACGCTATCATGGGGCCTAATGGTTCCGGTAAAAGCACACTGGCTTCCGTGTTAGCAGGCCGCCAGGATTATGAAGTTACCGAGGGCACGGTCGATTTTCTAGGCAAAAATCTATTGGATTTATCACCGGAGGACCGGGCACGCGAAGGCATATTCATGGCCTTTCAATATCCCATAGAAATTCCCGGAGTAAGCACAATCAATTTCATGAAAACGGCCCTCAATCAGATTCGCACGTACCGCGGTCAACAAACTTTGGATGCCGTCTCGTTTCTTCAATTGATGAAAGAGAAAATGAAGTTAGTTGAAATTGATCAATCCTTACTTAGCCGCTCACTGAATGAAGGCTTCTCGGGCGGGGAAAAGAAACGCAACGAGATTTTTCAAATGGCTATGCTCGAACCCAAACTGGCGATACTTGATGAAACAGATTCGGGTTTGGATATAGACGCGCTTCGAATCGTTGCTAATGGCGTAAACACACTTCGTAATAAGAACAATGCCATTATCGTTGTAACGCACTATCAGCGTTTGTTAGATCATATAGTCCCTGATTTTGTACACGTCCTTTATAAAGGAAAAATAGTAAAATCAGGTCCCAAGGAGTTAGCACTTGAACTGGAGGCCAAAGGATATGACTGGATTAAAGATGAAATAGCCGTTGTTTAATTATGAGTACACTAGCAACCAGCAAAGACATTGCCAACGAGATTGTAGATAGTTTTGATACGGCAGATTTTACTTCGGCTATTGAAAACCGAAAGAAGGCAATTGAAATTCTTAAGGTAAAAGGATTACCTGGAAGCAAGCAGGAAGAATATCGCTTCACGCCTATCACAAAAAGCCTTGAGAAAAAATTCATCTGGAAAAGCAAACCCGTTACAGCATCTCTAAAGTCAATTGATGATTTTTTGATTCCTACACTGGATGCGTATGTGCTCGTGTTCATTAACGGATCGTATTCAAAAGAATTATCGAACCAAGAGTTCCCAACAGGCATCAAGGTATCAACATTAAAAGATGCTCTGGAAAGTAATTATCCGGCTACTACTAAGTACTTTGATAAATTAGTAAACTCCGAAAGCGATTCTTTTGCCGCGTTGAATACGGCCTTCTGGCAAGATGGAATTTTTATTCACGTGCCTGAAAACACGACCGTGGAAAAGTCTTTTTTAATTCTACACGTTACTGATACAAATCAGGAGCCTATCATTAGCCACACCCGAATATTGGGTGTAATCGAAAAAAACAGTTCCATTCATATCGTTGAAAAATTTGATACAACTGGTAAGAATCCGGTATTCCATACGTTATCAGAAGAATTTGTTGTAGGCGAACAGGCTAACTTCGAATACTGTAAAATTCAAAATGACAGCAAACAAAATCAGGTAGCGAATACAGTAATTCACCAATCTAACTCAAGCAAGGTTAACACATTTACACTAACCTTACAGGGCGAATTGATCCGCAATAATTTAAACATCATTATCGATGGTGAAAATTGCGAATCGCATTTTCATGGATTGTATTTGCTTAATGGAAATACGTTAGCCGATAATCATACGGTGGTGGATCACCGTAAGCCCAATTCTTTCAGCAATGAAATATATAAGGGTATTATGGATGAAAATTCAAAAGGAGTTTTCAATGGAAAAATATTTGTTCGACCGCACGCCCAGAAGACCAATGCATTTCAGTCAAATCGAAATGTCATTATTTCAGACTCCGCCTCTATCAATACAAAACCACAATTAGAAATTTGGGCTGACGATGTAAAATGTTCGCACGGTTGCACATCGGGTCAGTTGGATGAAGAAGCTATGTTCTACTTACGTTCACGCGGTATTGCCGAGCCTATGGCAAAAGCTATGTTACTGTATGCTTTTGCAGTTGACGTGCTTGAAACTCTCGAGCATGAAGGATTGAGAACACATTTGGATAATCTTATTGCCGAACGTCTCCATAAGAACTTTTAACTATGGATACACTTGCTATAAAATCTACCTTAGATATTTCAAAAATCAGGAAACAATTCCCGATTTTGAATCAGCAAGTGAATGGCAAACCCTTAGTTTATCTCGACAATGCAGCAACCAATCAAAAGCCACAACGAGTTATAAATGCGTTAACTGCTTATTACGAAAAGGATAACGCAAACATTCACCGCGGCATCCACACGCTGGCAGAGCGTGCTACGAAATCCTATGAGGAAACCCGGCAGGCTATGCAGCAATTTATCAATGCAAAACATGTTGAAGAAATAATCTTTACACGCGGGGTTACAGAAAGCATTAACCTGGTAGCATCCTCTTTTGGACGAGCTTTTCTAAAAGCAGGCGATGAAGTAATTATTTCTGGTATGGAACATCACTCCAACATTGTTCCATGGCAAATGATTTGTGAAGAGAAAGGAGTAGTCTTAAAAGTAATTCCGGCTAGTAAAATTGGTGAGTTAGATTTAGAGGCGTATCAGAAA
>JAGPBO010000264.1 GCA_018063305.1 Cyclobacteriaceae bacterium | reverse complement strand
CTTAAGATTTACAGAACTTTGTGTGAGGCGATGCATTAGTAAAGCGACTCGCTTTGTCTGCCTGGGTAACCAATTCAAATTGGCATATTCATCCACCGTATGGCCGTTTCCCCCGAACAAGCCCAATCCATCGATAGCCATATCTACATAGCCGGCTGTAAATGAAATGTCTGCGGCACCGGCATCGCGTGGATTCACGGCTACTACATTTCCAAGGTTAAGATCTGTACTCACCTTTGTATAATATTTCAAGAGCTCAAAGTTTCCATCGGCAGGAGCCAACGGTGGATATCCTTCATCAAAGGTTAAGGTTGCCTCTGTTTGTGGTAAATGCTTTGAAACAACTTCCTGCATTATGGCCTGTGCTTTTTTCAATTGTTCGGGCGAAATAGCCCGGATGTCTCCGGTAACGACCGCTTCTTTCGCTACAATATTTCCTTTCCCAAAAGCCGTGCCTCCATCTAACACAGCATCACGGGTTACATCATTCCCTCCCAAAATCATTCCTGGATTAAAGGTTAGATCTTTTTCGGATGCTAAACCTTCGTAAAATCTAATGAGAATTCTGGATGCCTCATAGATTGCGCCCGCTCCTATCTCCTGTGTGAAAATCTGTGAAGAATGAGCCGCCTTTCCCTTCACGTTTAATTCCCAACCTGACGAACTCCTTCTGGATACAACCGCTGTTTTAGGATTGCTATCTCCATCTTCAAATCCAATGGCAATGTCTGCTTGTTTCGCTGCTTCAATCAATTCAGCCCGAGCCAGCGAAAGGGGGCTACCGCTTAATTCTTCATCACCCGTCATAACCACAATAATATTCATCTGCTTTAATAGCCCGGCTTGTTTTAATGCTTCCAACGAATAAATAATAATAACATCGCCACCTTTCATATCACTTACGCCCGGTCCGGTAGCGGTTGAATCATTGACCAACGTATATTTTTGTAGTGCACTTGATGGCTCGAATACCGTATCAAGGTGGCCGATCAGCAAAAGAGTTTTGCCCGGTCCTTTACCTGTGTGATAAGCCACTAAATGTCCCGCACGGCCAAAAGATTTTCCATCCACCCAGCGGGTATCAAAACCGAGAGCATCGAGTTTAGCTTTAAAAATTTGTCCCACTTTGTAAACACCCTCAAAATTCATAGAACCGCTGTTGATGTTCACTGTTTCTTCCAATAACTTCAAGGCATTCGTGTTATTCGCCTCCACATACGAAGCGATTTTCTTTTCAGTTTTAGAAAGCTGTGCTTGTAACGCGATTGAACCAAGTGTTGCGAATAGAAATAAAAATAATCGTCTCATAAGTGATTGGTACGTTTCAAATTTGAATTAGTTAATCTCCTCTCCGGGGCGTGTCTTCCATCGTTCGTGCATCCACACCCATTGTTCCGGATGTTCGCGTACAATTTTTTCGGTGAAGTTGGTAAAGTTTTGTGTGTTAACAACCAGGTCATGCTCTTCGTCACTGGTAATCACCAGAGGTATCTCAGGAAGAATATGCATATGTTGTTTACCATCGGTGCCCAAATAAATATAGGTGGGCACTACTGCCGCTCCGGTTCGCAATGCTAAAATAGTAGCTCCAATGGGTGTTGCCGCCTTCATTCCAAAAAAATCTACAAACCGGCTTTTTACATTCGTATCCTGATCGATTAGTATCGCGATAGAACCACCGGATTTCAAAACTTTAAACAATCGCATGCTCTCCTTGCCACGTTGAATGGCAACAGCCCCATGCGCATTGCGATATTTTAAAAGCATTTCATTTAATCGTTCATCCTTCAAAGCCGTACCAATGATATTAGGATTTAAACCACGGATGGCCATGTTAGTGATCTGCAAATCAAAAGCTCCAAGATGCGAGGTGAGAAACATGACGCCCTTTCCTTTGGCAAAGGATTGTTCGTAGTTTTCTATTCCATGGGTTACTAAAAATTTATTTAAATCGTTGAGTGACCTTACTTTCAGTGAGCGCAAAATATCACCGGCATTTTTACCCAGCATCGTAAATACTTCCTTGCTTAAGCTTACTATTTCCTGGGTCGACTTTTCCTTACCAAAGGCTAAGCCCAAATGATAAATGGTACGTTTGCGCGGTTTCGGAGAAAAAATATAAGCAAGTTTGCCTAACCCGCCACAAAAGACTAACCAGACCTTTCGGGGTAAAAGATTTGATGAAAAAATCAGAAATTGGATAAAGATATATAGGGACGAATACTTAATGCGCTTAACAAGGGGTCTCTTTTCCATACCGAACAGCAAAGATACAGCTAGCTTTGATTAAATTTATCTGAAATACAGACAATCCATTCCTGAACATCAATTTACTTACGTATGAAAATCCTGTACATCATTCGACATGCTAAATCCAGCTGGGACAATCCCGATCTTAGTGATTTTGATCGACCTTTAAATGATCGCGGCAAGAAAGATGCACCCCGTATGGGTAAGCGTTTGAAAGAGCGAAGAGTTACTCCGGATATCATGTTGAGCAGCCCGGCAGCAAGAGCACTGGCTACTTGCCAAGAGATAGCGAAGGTGCTTGGTTTTTCCGAAAACAAAATCAAAACTGACAGACGATTATACCACGCCAATGAAGACCAGATCTTAAAAGTGGTACAAGAACTTAAAGACTCCCCACGCGATAGTGAAGAAATAGTTATGATTTTTGGTCACAATCCCGGGCTTACTGCATTTGCTAATGCTTTACTTAATGAAGAACTGGAGAACATACCCACCTGCGGAGTAATTGCGGCCACCTTAAATATTGACGAGTGGAAAAACGCACGCTTTGACTGTGGTGAGATGGAGTTTTTTGACTATCCAAAAAGAAGATGGACCTAACATTCCCTTATTAAGGCAGACTACAATTTTTTCATTACCACAACCCGTTGTTTATCGGTGTATTTTAATTCATAACCTGCCTGAGAACAGATAAAAGCAAATGTACGTTGATGATAGAAGCTGACGTGCGTTATATCCCGCTTATAATACCAGGTAGCAAACTGGTCTAAACTCTGCCAATGGTCAGTCATAATACTCAGAATGCCTTTTCGTTTAAGTAGGTTATCCATTTTTAAAAAATCATCTTTAGGATAACGAAAATGTTCAACACATTCCGTGGCAAAAAGAAAATCATACGCTTGTAGCGGATGATTAAATCCAAATAGCGGATCGTAATTGTGGCAGGTGAGTTGATGTTGAGCCAATAAACCAGCCAATGTGGGATTCGGCCCGCATCCATAATCCAAACCAATCATGTTTTTAGTTAGAAAGGAAAGGCTGGGTTGAATTACCTGATTCAGAAATTTTACGTAGCCCACATCCGCAACACTATTCTTATGAAATTCATAACGATCTTTCTCTCGTTCAACAGGTATGTGGTGATTCGGATCAACAAATATCAAATAACACGATTGGCAGCAGTAATAATTTCGCTTGTCTCCTGCTACCTCCAGATACTTCACATTCTTACTTTCGCAAAGGGTGCAATTCATAGTTATAGAGGCAAAATTAAAATACACTACTTGTTCCAAGCCCGAACAAGAATGACCGCTTGCGGGCATAGGGCTGACAAAATAGTTTTATTTTTCGTAAAATCGCATAAGACCTACGGCACAATACTTGCAAATAACTTTTTGCTATGGAAACACAAAATGTAAAAACCTGCTTCACTATTACTTTTACCAATGACCAATTTACGCATGCCAAATCCTATGTAGAGGATATGAAGCGGCACCCACAACGCATTTTCTGGCGTGGTAAGGAAGGTAAATCTGATGATGAATTAATTGTAGAGCAAATTGCGCATCGAATACTTTCTGGATTTTACAATACAGATTCTTACAATGCCAGTAAACACATTGTACGGATGGAAAGTATGACAGGAATAGGTTTGGGTTAAATCAAATTCTATCCAACACCTTCTTAATAAGACCGTCAACAATCTTTTGTGGATCTTTTGAGAATTTTGTTTTAATCCGGTTAGCAATGATGGCATTCGCACTCAATACTTCATGCCCTAACAGTCGGCCAAAGGCATAATACGCGGAGGTCTCCATTTCAAAGTTAGTAAGCCAGAAGTTTCCTTTATTATAATAATTTAAGTCTTCCAAAAGATTCGGATAGCGAATTGGTATACGCAGCACTCGGCCTTGAGGCGCATAAAATCCCGGACAGGTAACGGTATTTCCTTTAATCATATCAGACCCACCAATCTGTTCGCGCAAAGTTTCTGAACCCTGAACCACATAAGGCATAAACGGCAGCCCGGTTTTCTTTTGAATATCATGTGCCAAACCTGTTTCAAAGTCATCCATTGGCAGATCATAAAAATTCATCAGGTTATCTAAACCCACTGCATAGTCAGATACCAGATGTGAACCAACAGGAACGTCCTCTTGTAAAGCACCTGATGTACCTATGCGGATGACTTTCAATTTTTTCTTTCGTGATTTTGGTTCACGGGTTTTAAGATCAACATTAACCAAGGCATCGAGTTCGGAAAAGAAAATCTCCACGTTGTCGGTACCAATGCCGGTGCTTATTACTGTAATCCGCTTGCCTTTATATTTTCCCACATGGGTGATGAACTCGCGTTTGTTCATCTCAAACTCAACTTCATCAAAATGCTGACTTACTGTGTACACGCGGCTGGGGTCACCCACGGCAATCACCGTATCACTAATATGTTTGGGTAACAAATTCAGATGGTATACGCTACCATCTGGATTTAGGACAAGATCGGTTTCAGAAATTCTAGCCATTGTGCAATTACAATAATATCTTTTACCGCTTCAATTTTTTATTTTCTGAGCTGGGTTCCCAAACACAGTTTCACCGGCCTTAACATTGGCTATCACAACCGATCCGGCACCAACCCGCGCCCCTTTGCCAATGGTTACCCCAGCTACCACAGTTACGCCAGAGCCTATGAACACTTCGTCTTCGA
>JAGPBO010000263.1 GCA_018063305.1 Cyclobacteriaceae bacterium | reverse complement strand
CGCCACTATTCAGTTCAATAATGCTGATCTCCCCGTTTTCCTGAGTTTGTTTGAGATGACCATTGTGATCTTTGGCTTTCTGTTTACAACCTTTGCTACCGATCGCATCAACCAGGATTATGGTTTGAGGGTTTCCCTTCTCATCAACCCGTTGTTACTGATCCTCTTCACAATCTCCGCTTTTGCCCTCGGGTCTTTCTTTGGTTATGATCTCAACACAGGTCAAAGCAGTACGATTATCTTTTTCTTTATCGCTATTGCGATGAGTAAACTCTTTGTGAACTCGCTTCGCGATGCTCTGGATAATCCAACCTTCAAGTTCTATTATGTGCCCATCGATAAGGAAATCAACATCGATGCGCAAACCAAAATTGAAGGATTTGTAACCGCTCTTGCCAGTGCTGTTGCTGGGGGACTTATTGTATTGATCAATCAATTCAAAGGATTTACAGTATTATCCATCACGCTTTTTGCCTTGCCTGTTTTGGCAATCTGGTATTGGGTAGCCAACCGGATGTATCACGGTTATCGCGAGACGCTTCAGAATTCTCTGGTAAAGAATAAATCGGCTGTGAACAAAAACATGGTGAAGGAATACACCATGGACAGTGTGCTTGAAAAAGAAGTTCGAAGCTCTGCAGAAGATAAAATTATTTATGGATTGAAGTTAATGGAAAAGTTAGAGCCTGCACTCTACGAAACCTTCCTGCTTCAGCTCGCGGAAAGTAAGTCAAAGAAAGTTGCTTCGTTTTCTAAAAAGAAGATTCAGGAACTTGGGATACAATCAGCTGATAATGAAATCCGTGAATTGGCTTCACAAGCTGCGGGAATAGCCGAAGACAGCGACCTGCTTTCCATTTCGGTAGAAAAACTAATGAAGATTAGCAAGTCGGTAAAGCAAACCGATCGATTGCTGGCGGCTAAACTCATGCGTAAACTCACCAATCAGAAAACAATATTCATTCTGCTGGAATTGATGCGCGATGCCGATCCTAAAGTAAGAACTGAAGCCTTACTTACAGCCCGAAAGGTAAAGCGCCCTGAAACCTGGAACGTGCTAATTGAACTCCTCTCCTCTCCACTCTACGCACATCAGGCAGCATCAGCATTAAAAGAAGCCGGGGAACCCGTGCTCCCCACCCTGGAAGCAGCATTTCACAAATCAGGTCAGGCCGATCTGGTCATGCTAAAAATCATTCAGATTATTGGTCACATTCCCGGCAAGGAAAGTCTCAATCTTTTATGGAAAAAGATTGATTACCCGGATAAGCGTGTTGTTAACCAAATTTTATATTCTCTGCGCTATATTAATTATAGGGCAACCGGCCGCGAGGCGCTGGAAGTTAAGGACTTGTTGGATACGGAAATGAGCAAGACTTTATGGAACCTGGCCGCGCTTCATGAATTAACCGATGAATCCCATTATGAATATTTAAAAGAAGCGCTTCGAGAAGAAATTCGCGACAACTATGACCACCTAAGTCTGCTTCTTTCCATGCTATACGACCCTGAGTCTATTCAGCTCGTAAAAGAAAATATTGAAGTTGGAACTCCGGACAGCGTACAATATGCCTTGGAACTTCTCGACCTGTTTGTAGATCAGGATCTGAAACCAAAACTTATTCCCCTTCTGGACGATACGTCCACAAAGCAAAAATTGGAAAAGCTTCAGACTTTCTTTCCACGCGAAGAATACAATCCCATTCAGGTAATTAATTATATTTTGAACCGCGACTTTAATTTTAATAACCGCTGGACTAAAGTATGTGCTGTATATGCAACCGCTTACATTCCTAATTTCAGAGTGAGTCGCGGCCTCATCAGTCAAATGTTTAACAGAGATAAGCTGTTGCAGGAAACAACTGCCTGGGTTATCTATAATAAAGACAAAACCGCCTATCAATCGATAGCCGATCGATTGCCCTATAAGGACAAAAAGTTTCTGGACTCATCCATCGAAAACAATCAATTACTTGACGGATTGGACGATGGGTTCTTTCTTTTTATTGAGATGATTCTCCTCATCAAAACTATTCCTGTTTTCAAACACATTCAAGGAAAAGTGTTAAGCGATTTGGCCGATAAGATTGTTCCGGTTACTCTGAAGGTTGGTGAAAAATTTATCATTGGCGAATCACAAGAAATGCCCATATTAATAATGGCACATGGTGAAAGTGTATTGAAAAACAAAGAGGCGGAAGTAATGCGCATGAACCCCGGCACCGTCTTTGGCGACTTATTTCAGGAAGGCCCTACGCCTTTAATAACCGAAGTAGTTGCTTTAGAACGCTCTGTGATATTTAAAATTTCCCTAATCGATTTCTATTTTGTTTTAGCCAACCATCACGAATTGGCGCAGGGTCTTATCCATAACATTACCGAAAAAGAAACCAAACAACCCGCTTAACTAAACTAATATAAAAATGGCCTTTGATATTGATGTCCTGATTACGTATGCCGAGAAAGATAATGAAGCGGCCCAGAAAAATGAACAAGGCTGGGTTTCGCAATTCAAAAAGTTTCTTGAGCTTATGTTGCTACAAGTATTAGGAAGCAAGCCCAACATTATTCTAAAATCAGAATTTGATACGGCCACTGCGCCCTCGTTGAATAACGCGGCCATTCTAGTTGCTGTGCTATCGAAAGAGTTTGTTCAATCCGGCCGATGCCTAGATAATGTAGAAACATTCAATAAGGCTGCCTCGGAATCCAAAATCAATAGAGTGTTTAAAGTAATGAAGGCTCCCCTCACCTTAATAGAGCAGCCACCTCGCTTACGAGATTTACTTGGTTATGAAATGTATCAATTGGATACTGAAACGGGACTTCAGAAAGAATATTCTGATTTCTTTAGCCAGGAGGCAGAAAAACAATACTGGATGAAACTGGTGGATTTAGCGTATGATATCCACGATGCTTTAATGATTCTGAATGAAGGCAATATAAAATCTGAAGTAAAAAATATTTACAAACGCAAGTCTATCTACCTGGCTGAAACAGGCCATGATCTTTCTGTTCAACGAAATATTATCAAGCGAGAATTACAACGACATGGCTATATCGTGTTGCCCAAAAATACGCTCCCCACAAAACTGAGCGATGTAGAACAAGAAGTTAAAAGAGATCTGGAAGAATGTAGCTTGTCCATCCATTTAATCGGAAGTGCGTACGGAGAAATCCCTGAAGGAAGTGAGCGATCTATCGTAGATATCCAAAATAAAATTTCTGCGGAAGCGGCCTTAGCAAAAAAACAAAGCAAACAAGAGTTTTCGCGACTTATCTGGATTTCACAAAATCTAAAAAATGCAAGTGATAAACAGAAAGCATTCATCGATTCGATTAAACGCGATACCGAGGTTCAGGAAGGAGCCGAAATTCTTCAAACCCCATTAGAAGATTTCAAGAATATAATGCGTGATGAACTTCTTGAATCTCAAGAAAGAAGAGTTGCGGATGAAAGTGGTGGCAAATCTATTTATCTGGTTCACGACAAGATTGACGACACAGAAGTGAAACCTTTCCGTGAGGCGATTGAAAAATCTGGGTTCAAAGTACTATCGCCTGCTTTTGAAGGCGAACTGCTTGAGGTACGCAAGCAACATATCGATAACCTGAGAAATTTTGATGGAGCTATTATCTTCAAAGGCAAAGTGAATGATCAATGGGTTCGCATGAAAGTGCTTGACCTGTTGAAGGCGCCTGGCTTCGGAAGAAAAAAACCAATTCAAGGAAAAGCTATTGTTGGCACCGGCTCTGCTAACCTTGATAATTTTAAAAATCAAAACATGACATTAATTACTGGTGACACGAATCGGTCGCTGGAAACATTAAAGAATTTTTTACAAGAAATAACCTCATAATCTATGAGCCAAATGGTTGATGAAACAGGCACATTAGTCGGGACAGCCAACCCCTTTCCCGGACTACGTCCTTTCAAAATTGAAGAGAGTCACTTGTTCTTTGGTCGTGAGGGCCAGAGCGATGAAGTGCTCCTGAAACTTTCGAAGAGTCGATTTGTTGGCGTGATCGGTCCTTCAGGAAGTGGTAAGTCTTCCTTCATTTACTGTGGCGTGCTTCCCATTTTATACGGAGGGTTCCTTACGGATACCAGTCCGAATTGGGAGGTAATCGTTACCCGCCCCGGTGCTGGCCCTATCGATAATCTTTCCGAGTCTTTATTAAAAACGGTTAGAGATTACAATACCGCTAGCGTTGAAGATAAGAAAATCAAACGCACTATTGTTTCCACTTTGTTACGAAGCAGTTCGTTGGGTTTGGTGGAAGCCATTCAACAATCCAGAAGAAAAGAAGATGTAAACTATTTAATCCTGGTCGATCAGTTTGAAGAACTCTTTCGCTTTAAAGACAGCACAGATCCTAATTCGGTAAACGAATCACTCGCCTTCATTAACCTTTTGATGGAAGCCGTTAACTACGAAGATTCACCCATCTACGTAGCCGTTACCATGCGGTCGGATTTCATTGGTGAATGTGCTCAGTTTCCAGAATTAACCCGCAAGATCAACGACAGTCACTACCTGATACCGCAGATGACGCGCGATCAAAAGCGCAGAGCCATAGAAGGCCCTGTTGCCGTAGGTCATGCTAAGATTACTCCGCGCCTGGTTCAGCAATTATTAAATGACTTGGGAGATAATCCTGATCAACTTCCTATTCTTCAGCATGCGCTGATGCGTACCTGGAGCTATTGGGCTAAGTACAAGGACTATGATGACGAACAGGTAGATCTAAAGCATTATGAAGCGATCGGTACTATGTCGGAAGCGTTGTCGCAACACGCGAACGAAGCTTATGACGAATTAGATGAAGAGCAGAAACGCATCTGCGAAATCATGTTCAAAGCCATTACGGAAAAGCGTGGTGAGAACTTTGGTATTCGCAGACCCACCCGACTTAATGAAATTGCTTCCATAGCCGATGTGTCGGAAGCAGATGTGATA
>JAGPBO010000057.1 GCA_018063305.1 Cyclobacteriaceae bacterium | reverse complement strand
ATCAATTTTACAGCGAACTCATAAAGCTGGCTAAAGTAATCGGACGCATAAAGTTCTTCAGACCAATTAAAACCTAACCATCGCACATCGCCTTTAATGCTTTCCACATACTCGGTTTCTTCCGTTACGGGATTGGTGTCGTCAAACCGGAGGTTGGTTTTTCCACCATACCTTACCGTTAACCCAAAGTTGAGACAAATGCTTTTTGCATGACCAAGATGCAGGTAGCCATTGGGTTCGGGTGGAAACCGCGTAACAATAGTCTGGTATTTGCCTGCCTTCAGGTCATTATCAATTATCTCTTCCAGAAAGTTTAAACTCCGTTCTTCGGCCATAAATAGATTATAAAGGCTGTAAAGGTAGAAAGCCTTCGCAAATAAGCGGAAGTATTTTGATTCTGTTTGTCTTATTTTTATTGCAACTTTTTGAGCCCCGGCTGGGTTATTCTAAATGCCAGATAAGCTTATGACTTCTTTATATATTAAAAATATGGTTTGCCCACGGTGCATCACAGCCGTGGGGCAGGAGTTTGAAAAACTCGGTCTTCATCCCGCTAAGGTTAGCCTGGGCGAGGTAACCTTGGATGTTGATCACATTGATAAAAGTCAATTAGATAAACTGGAAAGTCAATTAAAGAGCTTAGGATTTGAATTAATTGATGATCGTAAAGCAAGATTAATAGAATCAATAAAAAATTATATTATTAAATTGATTCATCACACCGATCAGGTAGAAAGAAAATATAATTGGTCGAAAATTCTTTCGGAGCAACTTCATCATGATTACAATTACCTGAGCAGCCTTTTCTCATCTGTGGAAGGAATTACGCTCGAACATTACATTATCCAACAGAAAATTGAAAAGGTAAAAGAATTACTTTTCTATGATGAACTTACCCTTAGCGAAATTGCCGATAAGCTGGGATATAGCAGCGTGGCGCATTTATCGGGTCAGTTTAAGAAGATTACGGGTCGAACACCCTCAGACTTAAAGAAATCCAGAAACAATGCAACCTTTCGTAAGCCCCTTGATTCTATTGGCTGAAATTGTATAACTCCTTTCAGGAATTATGTAATCACTTTCGTTGAATACTCCCGTTCTTTGTAATAACAATTAAAGACGACTTGAATCCGATGAATAATACCTTAACACAACATGCTTTTCCGGTTTTGGAAATGACCTGTGCTGCCTGCGCGGTTAGTGTTGAGTCCATGCTAAAGGCTACGAAGGGCGTAAAGGCTGCTTCTGTTAATTATGCTAACCAAACGGCTTTAGTTGATTATGACACCTCCATCGTCAAAACGGAAGATTTACAAAATGCTGTCCGATCCATTGGTTACGATTTGGTAATTGACACCGAGGACCCCAACGCCATTCAAGAAAAATCGCAGCAAACTCATTATCAAGAAGTAGTTACCAAAACCATCTGGTCACTTGTACTTTCAGCTCCAATCGCGGTTATAGGTATGTTTTTCATGAACATGCCATATGGGAATTATATTTCCATGGTGCTGGCTGCCCCGGTAGTATTTTACTTCGGTCGAAGTTTTTTTGTAAACGCCTGGAAGCAAGCAAGACATGGCAAAGCTAATATGGATACGTTGGTTGCTTTGTCTATCGGCATAGCTTACACCTTTAGCGTGTTTAATACTTTTTTTGCAACGTTCTGGACCAGCAGAGGATTGGAAGCTCATGTTTACTTTGAAGCCGCATCGGTTGTTGTTGCTTTTATTCTGTTAGGAAAACTGCTGGAAGAAAAAGCAAAATCGAATACTTCATCGGCCATGAAAAAACTAATGGGCTTGCAACCTAAAACATTAGTGGTATTGGTTGATGACGTGGAGCAGGAATTGCCCATTGCTTCGGTAAAAATTGGAAATATTGTATTAGTAAAGCCGGGTGAAAAGATTCCAGTGGATGGTGTGGTTTCTTCTGGATCTTCTTTTGTTGATGAGAGTATGATTTCCGGTGAACCGATAGCCGTTGAGAAAACAGCAGGTGAAAAAGTATTTGCAGGAACGATAAACCAGAAAGGAAGTTTCCAATTTGAAGCTAAGAAGGTAGGCAGTGATACGATGCTGGCTCACATCATAAAAATGGTGCAGCAGGCGCAAGGAAGTAAGGCTCCCGTTCAACGTATAGTCGATAAAATTGCTGGCATCTTTGTGCCCGTTGTTATTGCTATTGCTGTATTAACGTTTATCATTTGGAATTTAGTGGGTGGAGAAAATGCTTTCACACATGCCTTACTAACCTCCATCACGGTGCTGGTAATCGCTTGTCCGTGTGCATTAGGCCTCGCTACGCCAACAGCTATTATGGTAGGCGTGGGCAAAGGCGCTCAAAACAATATTTTAATAAAGGATGCAGAAAGTCTGGAGCTTGCACATAAAGTGAATGCAATCATTTTAGATAAAACAGGAACCATTACCGAAGGCAAACCAACCGTTACTGATGTTACCTGGGCAACGACAGATGATTCTGTAAAGAAGTATAGAGACATACTTCACACTATGGAATTTCAATCGGAGCATCCACTTGCCCAAGCCATTGTCGATAAACTAAAATCAGAGGGTGCATCAAAGATTGAACTCACCCATTTTGAGAGCCTTACTGGAAAAGGGGTGAAGGCATCTGTAGGAACAGAAGATTTTTTTCTTGGCAATGTCAACTTGCTAACTGAAATGAATGTTAATGTCTCTAAAGAGATTAAGAACATAGCTTCTACCTGGCAAAAGGAAGCAAAGACCGTAGTCTACTTTTCTAACAAAACAGATGTTATTGCCTTGCTGGCTATAGCCGACAAAATTAAATCAACTTCTGCCGCGGCCATTGAGGCCCTTCAAAAAAAGCAAATTGAAGTTTATATGTTGACGGGCGACAATGAACAAACAGCGCAGGCAGTAGCCAGCCAGGTCGGGTTAGCGAATTATAAATCAGAAATGTTACCCTCCGACAAATCAGACTTTATTAAGGAGCTTCAGTCACAGGGAAAAGTGGTGGCAATGGTTGGTGATGGTATAAACGATTCGCAAGCATTGGCGCAGGCCGATATTAGTATTGCTATGGGAAAGGGATCGGATATTGCCATGGATGTTGCTAAGATGACTTTAATCACTTCCGATTTGATGTCAATACCTAAAGCATTAAACTTGTCAACCAAGACCATCCGCACCATTAAGGAAAATCTTTTCTGGGCGTTTATCTATAACTTAATTGGAATCCCCATTGCCGCAGGAATTTTATATCCAGTTAACGGATTTTTACTTGATCCCATGATTGCTGGTGCCGCAATGGCCTTAAGTTCGGTAAGTGTGGTTAGCAATAGTTTACTTTTAAAAAGAGCCAAAATTTAAAACATAATAGTATGAGTGATTTAAAATTAAAAACCAATGTGAAGTGTTCTGCGTGTGTAGATAAGATAACCCCTTATTTAAATGAGACCGCGGGCCCTGGTAATTGGCAAGTTGATCTAACTGATCCAACCCGAATATTGACCGTAAAGGCAGATGTCTCCGATCAAAAAGTAATAGAAGCGCTTAAAAAGGCGGGCTATAAAGGCGAGGCGATATAATGGTGGCGTGCTGATTTGGTAAAATTCTTTACATTTGCATGTTGATGAAGTTTATTCATACCATATTCTCCAGTCTATTAGCCGTGCTCGTGCTTATTTCATCGAGTAGCTTTACGGTTAATATGCACGCCTGTGGGGGTAAGGTGCAAAGTGTTTCTGTAATAGAAAAGGCAGAGGCTTGTGCAATGGAGTTAGACGCTGCTCCAACCTGTCATCAATCAATAGCTAAAAAGAAAACCTGTTGCAAAGAAGATCAACTTACCTTTGAAGGTAAAATTTTTAAAGTTCAAGAGTCAACATCCTTACAACTTCAGCAAGCATTTTGGGTAGTAGAATTACCCTTGATTACAACAATTTCAGTATCACCAAACGCAGTATCAGAATTTCAGTTTCTTCGGTACTCTCCACCGTTAATTGATCGCGACATAACCATTCAGGTTCAGTCCTTCCTCATTTAAGATAATAGATTAAGTCTGCACAGGCGTGCATTTGGCTAGGCATTGTTTCAATGCTTCAGTCTTTCTACTTAATACTATTTATCTATGATTGAGAATTTAATTTCCTTTTCACTTCGCAATCGCTTTTTGGTTTTGCTTATAGCTGCCGGACTATTTGGCTGGGGTTTCCATTCGGTGCAAACCAGTAAGATTGATGCGATCCCTGATCTTTCCGAAAATCAAGTAATTGTTTTTACTGAATGGATGGGGCGCAGTCCGCAAATTATTGAAGATCAAATTACGTATCCCTTAGTGACTAATCTTCAGGGTATGCCGCAAGTGAAGTATGTGCGTGCTAATTCTATGTTTGGGATGAGTTTCGTGTATGTAATCTTTAATGATGATACCGATGTGTATTGGGCGCGTGAGCGTGTGTTGGAGCGATTGAATTATGCAAGCCGATTGTTGCCTAACGGTGTTGTGCCCACGCTGGGTCCTGATGGAACTGGTGTTGGCCATGTGTTGTGGTACACTTTGGATGCACCGGGCATGGATCTTGGTGAGCAGCGTGCTATTCAGGATTGGTATGTAAAGTTTGCGTTACAAAATGTGTCGGGCGTAAGTGAAGTTGCTTCGTATGGAGGATTTCAAAAACAATATCAGGTTACATTAAATCCTAACCGACTAAATTACTACAACCTTTCGGTGCCTGAAGTAATAAATGCAGTTCGATCAAACAACAATGAAGCGGGTGGACGCAAATTTGAAATCAACGACATTGGCTACATCATTAAAACTACCGGCTATTTAAAATCAATTGAAGAGATTGAAAATATTGCCGTCACCACCATCAATACGGTGCCTATTAAAATTAAAGATGTGGCAACCGTTCAAATGACGGGTGAATCGCGGTTAGGCATTTTTGATTATGATGGAACCGGTGAGGTAGTAGGAGGGATTGTTGTGATGCGTTATGGCGAGAATGCGGATGAGGTGATTATTCGTGTTAAGAAGAAGATGGAAGAAGTAGCCAAGGGATTTCCGCAAGGAATGAAATTTAATATTGTTTATGATCGCAGTGAGTTGATTGAAGAATCCATTAGTTCTATTAAAACAACGTTGATTGAGGAAATGGTTGTGGTTTCACTCATTGTAATCATTTTCTTATTTCATTGGCGAAGTGCGGTTAGCATTATTATTCAAATCCCGATCACCATTGCTGCCAGCTTCATTTTTTTAAACGCATTCGATATTTCCTCCAACATTATGTCCCTTACGGGGATTGCGTTGGCGATTGGTGTGATAGTCGATAACGGAATTATTATGGCCGAGAATTCATACAAGAACTTATCGCATCGGTTTGAAGAACTTAATAAAGAATCATAAGATGGCAACGAAAAAAAGTTATACGCCAATACCCGAGCAGGAGCGACTTGAAATCATTGAGAAGTCGAGCAAGCAAGTTTCGCGCGGAGTATTCTATTCTACGGTGATTATTATCACTTCTTTTTTGCCCGTGTTTATGCTTACTGGTCAGGAGGGAAAACTCTTTCATCCGCTCGCATATACCAAAACATTTATTTTGGTTGTTGATGCGCTGCTGGTTGTCACACTCGCCCCGGTTATTATTTCATTTCTGATGAAAGGAAAATTTAGAAGCGAAAATCGAAATCCAATCAACCGGGTTTTAGAAAAAGTATATGAACCCATATTACGCGTTTGTCTGAACTGGCGAAAGACGACTATTGGAATCAATATACTAGCCTTGGCGGTAAGTGTGCCCTTGTTATTTAGCTTGGGAAGTGAATTTATGCCACCCCTCGATGAACAGTCGATCTTGTTCATGCCCGTAACGCTTCCTGATATTTCGAACGATGAGGTGAAACGGATTTTACAAGTGCAGGATAAAATTATTAAGGATGTGCCCGAGGTCGATAAGGTATTGGGTAAGGCTGGTCGCGCAAGTACAGCCACTGACAATGCTCCGATTTCGATGATCGAAACTATTATTTTATTGAAACCTAAATCGGAATGGCGTGCTGGGATTACTAAGAAGGATATTATAAATGAGTTAGATGCGAAACTTCAAATACCGGGTGTAGTTAATGGTTGGACACAGCCGATCATTAACCGCATTAATATGTTGGCTACAGGTATCCGTACCGATGTGGGTGTAAAAGTGTATGGTCAAAATCTCGATAGTATTTATTCGCTTTCGCAACGAGTAAAAAATTCTTTGGCTAACATACCCGGTGTTAAAGATTTATACGTTGATCCGATAACGGGTGGAAAATACCTAACCGTAGATATTAATCGCGAGGCATTAGGTCGATACGGATTAACGGTTGATGATGTAAATATCATTGTTGAATCAGCCATTGGTGGTTCGCCCATTGGCCAGACTATTGAGGGTCGGCAACGCTTTAGTATAGGAGTTCGACTTGCACAGGATTATCGCAATAGTATAGAGAATCTAAAACGAATTCCACTTAAAACCCCGGCACTCGGCAATGTGCCGCTTTCTTCTGTTGCCGAAATTTATTTTGAAGATGGTCCCCCTATGATCACCAGCGAGAATGCCATGTTGCGTGGCGCTGTGTTATTTAACGTCCGTGATCGGGATCTTGGTACTACGGTGAGCGAAGCCGTTGAAAAATTAAATACAGAGATGGGAGTTTTACCAAGCGGCTATCATATTGAATGGAGTGGGCAGTATGAAAATATGATTCGCGGTAAGCAAACGTTGCTTTATATTTTGCCCATTGTGTTATTAGTCATCTTCATCTCACTTTACCTGGCATTTAAATCTATTCGCGAAGCCTTCTTAAGTTTAATCACTGTACCGTTTGCCCTGATTGGTGGTGCTTACTTAGTTTATTTCTATGGCGTTAATTTATCGGTAGCTGTGGCCGTTGGTTTTATTGCGCTCTTTGGAATTGCCGTGGAGACTGGCGTTGTAATGGTCATCTATTTGAATGATGCCATGCAGCAATTAGTAAAACTAAAAGGCAACTCGCGAGAAACTATTTCGAAAGAGGAATTACAAGAATATGTGATTGCCGGAGCTGCAAAACGCCTACGACCCAAAATTATGACGGTGTGCGTGTCACTCTTTGGTCTTATCCCTGTACTGTGGTCAACCGGTGTAGGCAGTGATGTAATGCAACCCATTGTGTTGCCTATGATTGGTGGAGTGCTTACCTCCAGCACGCACATCTTATTGGTTACGCCACTCATCTTTTTGATGGCAAAAGAATATGAATTACGGAAACTTGGAAAAATAGAAGTGTATGAAACGAAGCATTAAACAATTGATTATTGTCAATTGTCAATTGTCAATTATAATTCTTAGCGTAATGAGCTTTGCCAATGCGCAGGTAATCTCGTTAGACAGCGTGCTGTCTGCTATCGATCAGCGAAACCCTATGCTGCAGCAATTTGATCAACGGGTAAATGCGATGAATGCCTACACGGAAGGAGCAAAGGGTTGGATGGCTCCAATGGTGGGTGCAGGGCCGTACTGGGTTCCTTATCCCGGACAGGAAGTTATGAGTGAACGCGATAAGGGAATGTTCATGTTTAACATTGAGCAGGATATTCCTAACCCTGCCAAGCTGAACGCTAAGAGAAATTACTTTTCATCCCGCGCCAGCGTAGAAGAGAAAGGAAGATCCATTCAATACAATATACTACGATCGGAAGCTAAAACTTTGTATTACGAGTGGCTGGTGCTTGACAAAAAGTTGCATGTGCTAAAAGAGAATCAACGCATAGTTGAATTAATGCTGGAGCTGGCCCGACTACGTTATCCGTACAACCAAGGAAGCCTTGGAAATATTTATAAAGCCGAAGGCAGGTTATATGAAGTTCAGAACTCGGCATTGATGACTCAATCAGAAATTTCTGAAAAAGAATATCGCTTAAAGGCATTAATGAATATGAAATCAGACGCAGCCATTAAGGTAGATACATTAACGCCAATAGCGTTTGATATAAATCAGATTGTAAGTGATACAGCTGCATTAAAAAATAAAAGAAGTGATATACAGCAAATCAACCGATCGATAGAAGTAATGCTTCAAAATCAGATGCTTCAAAAGTCACAGGCGAAACCTGATTTCAGAATCCGGTACGAACACATGCAACCCCTTGGCAATATGCCGATGCAATTCTCACTGATGGCTATGGTTTCTATACCAATCGTGCCATGGACTTCCAAAATGTATAAGTCGGAAGTAGCGGGAATGGATTATGAAATAAAGGCGATGAAAAAAGAACAAGCCGGAATATTGTTGGAAGCAAAGGGAATGATTACTGGAATGGCATCGCAACTCAAGCGTATGCAACAACAATTATCAAACTACGAACAAAAGATAATTCCGGCTTTGCGCAAAAATTATGAAACGCTCATGTTATCCTATGAAGAAAATCGTGAGCAGTTGCCGATTGTAATAGATGGATGGGAAGCCATGAACATGGCACAAATGGAATACTTGGAAAAAATGCAGGATTACTATTCAATGATTGTACGCTATGAGAAAGAAATTGAGAAATAGAAATTCAGTCGATGGTCGATGGTTTCATAGTCGATGGCTAACCGGCCATGGACTGTGGATTATGGTCATTCTCTTTTTAGTGTTTGCCTGCTCTTCCAAAGAAACTTCAATGGGTGAGACATATACCTGTCCCATGCACCCAACGGTAATCTCAGATAAACCAGGTACTTGTCCGGTGTGCGGAATGGACCTTGTTCGCAAGGCACGGAAAGGCGAGGAAGTAACCATGACAAAGGAACTAAACCGCTTAACTAAATCTCCTAACGTGGTTGTTACAGCTTCTATCAAAACAATACGTGGCGAGTACAAATCAATTCCTGTCACAAAGGAGTTATTGGGTATAGTTACTTATGACACCCGAAGTATCTATGTTATTCCGGCTCGTATTGGAGGTCGCTTAGAAAAAGTCTACTTGAAATACAATTTTCAGCCTGTAACGAAAGGTATGAAGATAGCAGAAGTATATAGTCCTGAGTTGATAAGCGCGCAGCGTGAATTAGTTTATTTGATTCAAAATGATACCGATAATAAACTTCTGATTGACGGTGCCATTAGCAGATTGAAATTTCTGGGAGCTACTGAAAAGCAAGTGGCGGAATTAATTGAAAACCAAAAAGTAAATACCACTTTTTCGATTTATTGTCCGTATGACGGATATGTGACTGCGGACGAGCAGTCACCAGCGTTGCAATCAAGCCCTGTAGCAGCATCAGTATCAAGTTCTGGTGCTATGGGTATGAACTCTGCGAAGGTTAGCGGAAATCAACCTTCAGTAAATGTAAGTTCTGCCAGTTTACCGAGAGAAGGAAGTTATGTAGATACTGGCCAGACGCTTTTTAAGATTGTGAGTGCAAATGCAACCTGGATTGAATTTGAACTTCCATCGACAGACGCTGAATCTATTAAAAAGGGCGCTGAAATTGTATTGGCCGTTGAAAATGAAAGCATGAAAGCAAAAGTAGATTTCATAGAACCATTTACTGAACAATCGAAGGACTTTGTAAGAATTAGATCCTACAACAAAAATAGTAAGTTGCTAATCGGGCAGCTGGTAAAAGGTGCTGTTAGTCTTACCGGTAAAAGCTCGCTATGGTTGCCTAAGTCTGCCGTGCTTGACCTTGGAATGGAGCGAGTTATTTTTATCAAAGAGCAAGATCAGTTTAGGCCTAAAAAAGTGGAAGTTGGGTTTCAAGCCAATGGCTCAATTGAAATTATTAGTGGACTTACTTCGGGTGATGAAGTTGCTATGGATGCACATTACCTCATGGACAGTGAAGGATTCATAAAAGTTACAAAGTGATATGAAGCAGTTACCCATTTACATTATTCTTTTTTCGTTTTTGTACGCGTGTGCTGTTAAAAGTGATCAAGACATTGCTCATCACCATAACGCATCTGCTCAATATACCTGCCCTATGCATCCAACGGTTATCAGGGATATGCCAGGCCAATGCCCGGTTTGTGGAATGGATTTGGTATTGAAGGCTGAACCAAGTTCCACGAATAGCATGGAACTAATGTTGAATGATACTCAGATTAAGTTAGCCAATGTTACCATACAAGAGGTTAGCATGGGGTCTATCGGTCAAACAGTTCCGATCAACGCCTGGCTGGCGATTAACGAAAATTTTACGGAATCGGTGAGTGCCCGTACTTCGGGTAGAATTGAAAGACTTCATTTCAAAGAAAGTGGAAAGGATGTTAAAAAAGGTGAAGCGTTATATGAATTGTACAGTGAAGAGTTGCTAACTCTTCAGAAAGAATATCTGTTGGCAAAAGTGCAATATGAGCGGTTGGGTGAGCCTCGCTACAAGTCATTCTATGATGCCGCGGAGAAGAAGTTGTTGCTTTATGGACTATCCAAGGAACAGGTATCAGCATTGAATGAACAAAACCTTAAGGATCGTATAACCTTTCTGTCACCCATTTCAGGGATTATAAAAGAAGTATATGCTGATGAAGGAAACTATGTAAGTGAAGGTTCGCTACTTTATAAAATTGAAAACAATTCTCAACTCTGGGTAGAAGCAGAATTGTATGCAAAAGAAGCGGAATATCTCAAGAGAGGCGATAAGGTGCGCGTTCAAACGGCTGGTATTGAAACTTGGGCTGAGGCCACGGTAACATTTTTAAGTCCTGAGTTGCGTGCAGGCACTCAGGTAATGATTGTACGCGCCACGCTGCCAAACCCAACGTTGAAATTGAAGCCCGGTCAATCTGCACAAGTGCTATTAAAATATTCACAAAAGCAGTCCATCACCATACCAACAGATGCGGTTATTAGGGATGGGCGTGGCACACATGTGTTTGTTCAAACCGATCATAATACATTTGCTCCGCGTGTGGTACAAACCGGAATTGAAAATTTTGATTCTGTTGAAATAACTGCTGGCCTTACAGCAGGGGAGAAGGTAGTTGCCACCGGAGCCTATTTATTATATAGCGAATTAGTTCTAAAAAAAGACATAGATCCTATGATGGACATGTCGCCAACACATATACATTAATAAATTTATTAACTCTAATACTTTATAAACATGAAAATCAAATCACAACTTTTAAAATTCACGATGGCAGGAGTACTGTTGGCTTCCGTAATTAATTGCGGAACAAAGAAAATGGAAGAGCATACGATGGAGCCTCAGGAAGCAGCTGTTGTTGAAGCGCTGCCGGTAACTTCCAAACCACAATTTAAAGTGGATGGACAATTTCAAAAACAACTAGCGTTGGTGTTTACAAACTATGTTTCTTTAAAGGATGCATTTGTTGACTCCGATCCTACGAAAGTAAAAGCCGAAGCTGAAAAAGTATCGCAGGCGTTGGCGAAAGTAGATATGACATTATTGACCGATGCCCCTCATAATGATTGGATGGTATATCAACAAAATTTGAAGCAGGCACTGGGGGATATGCAAAGCAAATCTGAAATTGAAGTCCAACGTTCGGCTTTTAAAAATTTATCAGATGAACTTTATAAAACGATCAAAGCCTACGGACTTGGCGGCACAACAGCCTACCACGAATATTGCCCGATGGCTTTTAATAATTCGGGTGCTTATTGGTTAAGCGATAATGCCGCTATTCGAAATCCCTATTTTGGTGATAAGATGCTGAAGTGTGGATCGGTTGAAGAACAATTAAACTAACCGGACTTACGCAGCTAAGGAGTTTGACCATTCTATATTGAGTAAAATTGTAGACCTTTACCTAACCCCAAATTACTATGAACCGAATTTTATTCTTGTTGTGTATTGCTTTTGCCGCTTGTACGCCAGGTAAGAAAAATGACCCTGAGAGGATTAGTATAGAAGACATTTCCCTGACCGATTTATCGGGTAAGGCGATTGACTTATCTCAATATAAAGGGAAGACTGTCTTCATTAATTTCTGGGCTACCTGGTGCGGCCCGTGCCTTCAGGAGATGCCCACTATTGCATTGACCATGACTGAATTCAAAGATCAGCCAATTGTATTTTTATTTGCATCCAACGAAAGCTTGGACCAGATTGAAAAGTTTAGGAATAAGCAACCCTTTAAATTTGAATATGTTCATTCCAATAATTTAGAAGCACTGAATATTCAAGCATTACCTACTACGTTTATTTTTAATGCACAAGGTGAATTGCGCTTTGATGCTGCCGGTTTTCGTGAGTGGAATGATGAGGCAAATCATGCTTTAATTAAATCTATAATCGATACGAATGAATAAGCTTCTTTATTTTTGTATTATGTTGATTGGCATTGGCTGCTCAACGGATCGCGCATCCAATAGCGAATTGGTAAACACCACTTTGTTAAGTAGTCCGGCAGCATCGCCTGCAGGCGAACCATTTTTATTTACTGATGCACAAGATCAGGTTTATCTTTCGTGGATTGAAAATCAAGACACCGTTAATTACTTCAAGTTCTCCAAACTTATAAATGATCAGTGGACAACACCCACTACAATTGCATCTGGTAGTTCATGGTTTGTTAACTGGGCCGATTACCCCATGATAGCAGTTAATGGTAATAATTACTTGGCTCATTACTTAACACGAAGTGGAACGGGTACCTATGCTTATGACGTGACGTTGGTCAGCTCGGCCAATGGCAAAGAATGGAGCAACCCTTTTTTACTTAACACCGACAATAAAGAAGCCGAACATGGGTTTGTAACAATACTTCCATACGGGGATAATTTTTTTGTTACCTGGCTTGATGGAAGAAATACCGTAATGGAAGAAATGGAGGGGGATCATCATGATGGTCATCACGGAGCTATGAGCTTACGTGCGGCTGTTATTGATGCAAATGGTAATCGTTTAAATGAATGGGAGCTTGATAATAAAACGTGCGATTGTTGTCAAACTACAGCAGCGATTACTTCCAACGGCCCCGTAGTTGTGTATCGCGATCGTTCGGATGAGGAGATTCGGGATATGTCAATCGTTCGTTTAATTAATAATGAATGGACGAAGCCACAACCTATACACGCAGATCAATGGAAGATTGCGGGCTGCCCGGTTAATGGACCGCGTATTTCCAATTATGAAAATACCTTGGCGGTTGCCTGGTTTACAGCAGCGAGTGACTCGGCACATGTTAATGTATCATTTTCTTCGGATGGCGGAGCATCATTTAGCAAACCCGTACGCATTGATGAAGGAAAGACCAATGGCCGTGTTGATATTGCCATGTTGGGCAGTGATAGAGCTATGGTGAGTTGGATGGAAGGTTCAAAAATTAAAGCAAGAATTGTAAATAAAGATGGAACCATGGAAACGCCCATTGAAGTAGCAAACAGTTCAGACGCCAGATCAAGTGGCTTTCCGCAGATGACAAAGGCTGGAGAAAAATTAATTTTTGCCTGGACCAATGATGAGAATAAGAATATTAAAGTTAGCTCACTTTCAATTTCAAAACTATGATAAATATTGTGAGAGCTATCTGTAGCATACTTTTCATTAGCATTATCAGTTGTACTTCTCAGGAATCGAGAAAGGAAACAACCGCTGTACCCGCAGTGGTTGAATCCGGCATTGAGATTCTTACTCAATCTAAATCAGATACTTTGAAAGGAAGTTTGAAAGCAATGTCAATGGGAATAGTTGGGGCAACCCATGTGCAAATAGATTATCATTCGCCAGCAGTGCGCGATAGAATAGTTTGGGGAGGTCTTGTTCCTTACGACAAAGTGTGGGTAGCCGGAGCGCACATGGCCACTAGCATTGAATTCGATAAAGAAATAATGATTTCCAACATGCCTATTCCGGCAGGTAAATATGCTTTGTTTGCAATTCCTGGTAAAATCGACTGGACGCTAATTGTAAACAAAAATTGGAAGCAACACTTGGCTGATAATTATGATCAAAAAGAAGACCTCGTGAGGATAAACGTTAAAGTAGAGTTGCAAGATAGGAACCAAGAGCGATTGCGCTATACGATTGAATCGACAGCCGCTACACAGGGTAAGATAAACTTAGAATGGGAAAAGATAAAGGTTTCAGTACCTTTTATGATTGCCAATTAGAGTTCACACCCTAAAGTTTTTCTACTTTAATTTATGATGTCATTATTTATTCGTAATTAACAGCTTCATGTCTGTTACGGATAAAAATAAAATCGGAATTTGGACGGCTACTTCTTTAGTAGTTGGGAATATGATTGCCTCCGGATTATTCATGTTACCAGCAACCCTCGGTATCTATGGGGGCATTAGTTTAGTGGGTTGGGTTATCTCCGGTTCTGGTGCCATCTGTCTGGCATTGGTATTTAGTTGGCTAAGCAAACTTAAACCACTGGCTACCGGAGGCCCGTATGCATATTCCCGCGAAGGAATGGGCGACTTCGCAGCTTTTCTGGTTGCCTGGGGTTATTGGATTTCTGTTTGGTGCACCAATGCTGCCATAGCCGTTGCGTTTGTAAGTTATTTAACTGCATTTATTCCAGTCTTGTCAACCCATCCGGTTTATGCCGTAGGTACAGGGCTTTCTGCTATCTGGTTTTTAACCTGGATAAATACGAAAGGCATTAAAGAAGCCGGTATTATTCAGGTAATAACCACCGTTCTTAAAATTGTTCCTTTATTGGTAATTACCATTGGAGGAATGTTCTATTTAAACCTGGATAATTTTGTTCCCTTTAATGTGAGTACAGAATCAAATCTATCGGCTATTACGAGTGCAACCACACTCACCTTGTTTGCATTTCTTGGGTTAGAATGTGCTACCATTCCTTCAGGAAATGTTAAAAATCCGGAAACTACAATTTCGAGAGCTACTATTATTGGAACTTTATTAACAACAGGAATATACATTGCCGGCACGGTTGCTGTAATGGGTTTAATACCCCCTTCTATATTAATACATTCGGACGCACCCTTTGCGGATGCCGCTGCTTCAATATGGGGCGAAGGTGCACGCTACCTGATTGCCGGGGGCGCTGTAATCTCTACGTTTGGCGCGCTTAACGGTTGGATTTTGATTCAAGGACAAATGCCCATGGCTGCGGCTCGAAATGATTTATTCCCAAAAATTTTTGCAAAGGAAAATAAGAATGATACCCCGGCTTCCGCATTAATTT
Organism: Cyclobacteriaceae bacterium; assembly: GCA_018063305.1. Taxonomy (GTDB): domain Bacteria; phylum Bacteroidota; class Bacteroidia; order Cytophagales; family Cyclobacteriaceae; genus ELB16-189. The sequence goes on along the minus strand of JAGPBO010000057.1, from coordinate 2,222 downwards.
TTTCCAGCATCTTAGTATCGATCGTTGTGTCTATGAACTTTAGTAAAAGCCTGGCAGACACCTACAAGTTTGCCATTCTATTAGGCACGCTTACTTGTCTTGTTGCGTATTTATTTTCAATAGTTGCTTTTTTTATACTTGATAGTAAACAACCGGGCATTCGATGGGGAAAACTCACCGTGGCCTCCCTTGCTTTTATTTACTCGATGTGGGCAGTGATTGGCTCTGGTGAAGAAATTGTTTATTGGGGATTTGTTATGCTAATGGCCGGACTACCTTTTTATGCCTGGATAAAAATGAAACGAAAACCAACGTTATGATAACGACTTGTCATTCAGAATACGGCAAACTAAAATCAGTTTTTATAAAAAGACCGGCAGAAGCGTTTGTAGACCAAGACAAACTGGCCGAGCACTGGAAAGCGTTAAACTTTCTCTCGCAGCCCGATTACAAAATAGCAAACCAAGAGTATGCTGACTTTGAAAAATTAATTGGTACGAGTGGAGCGAAGATTTATACACTTCCATTTGATCCTGATGTTACGCTTGATTCAATTTATTGTCGTGATGCCGCTATTGCAACAGATTATGGAATGATTATTTGCAACATGGGAAAAGCTGCCCGAAGCAATGAACCTGCTGCTGAAAGAAAATCATTTGAAGAGAACGGAATAAAAATTTTAGGTGAGATCAAGATTCCTGGAACAGTAGAAGGTGGTGATGTAGCCTGGGTGGATCCAAATACATTGGCTGTTGGGCACACATACCGTACTAATTGGGAGGGCATTCATCAACTTAAAAATTTATTGGAACCCAAAGGCGTTCATGTCTGGGTGGTAGATATGCCTCATTACAAAGGCCCATCCGATGTTTTTCATTTGATGTCGGTATTTAGTCCAGTCGATAAGGACCTTGCCGTAGTCTATTCTCCGCTTATGACAATTTCGTTTCGAAACACATTATTACTTAAAGGGTATAAGCTTGTTGAAGTACCCGATAGTGAATGGGATTCTATGGCTTGCAATGTGCTGGCCATTGCTCCACACGAAGTAATTATGGTTAAAGGTAATCCGATAACAAAACAAAGATTACAGGAAGCCGGTTGTATCGTTCATGAATACGAAGGCCAGGAGATAAGCGTAAAAGGTGGGGGTGGACCAACTTGTTTAACCAGACCCGTTGAACGAATAGTAGGCTAATGGTTTCTGTTGCTTAAATTCGTATCCTGATAGCTATCGGGACGTAATTCTAAATTCGTACTTCTTAAATTTCATTCGTGGAATCATTTCTAAACTTCTTCGAAACCATGCCTACATGGCAGCGCGCAGCTTGGATATTTATCTGCCTATTTGTGTGTTGGATTTTAGAAGGCGCCTTTCCACTATTTAGATTCAGCTATAAAAAGTGGAAACATGCCGGAGTGAATTTTGTTTTTCTCTCTACAACAATGGTTATTAACGTTCTTTTTGGCGTGGCTACGGTAGGAGTTTTTGAATGGATTAAGTCAAAGGAGTTTGGATTAACTTATTTAGTTGATTGGCCAATCTGGGTAGAGTTATTAATGTGCATTCTTATTTTTGAATTGATGGCGCAATATCTTATTCACTATATGCTACATCGTGTAAAGTGGATGTGGAAGTTTCACATGATCCATCATAGCGATACGCATTTGGACGCCACCTCAGGTACACGCCACCATCCCGGAGATTTTATAATGCGCGAGACATTTGCATTAGCAGCCGTTGTCGTTACTGGCGCTCCGGCTGGTTATTATTTTTTTTATAGGATTTGCACCGTGTTCTTCACGTACTTCACACACGCCAATATTTCACTTCCTATATGGATTGATAAACCATTGAGTTATGTTTTCATTACCCCCAACGTGCATAAATTTCATCATCACTTTGAACGTCCATGGACTGACACCAACTTTGGAAACATCTTTTCCATTTGGGATCGACTCTTCGGAACGTTTGTTTATGACGATCCTAAAAAGATAAAATATGGTTTAGATGTCCTTGATTCTAAGAAGGATGAAAATGTAGGCTACCAATTGGGACTTCCTTTCAGTAAATCTGTGAAAACTGATTATTAGGAATTCTAAGTTCAAGTAATAAGTGCAACACAATAGGTTGAAAGAAAGGAGGATTTCTCCCCCTTTCAATTGACCGAGTTAATTAAACTTGTGTTGCAATGTCAAAATATAAACAACTCAGCCAAGAG
>JAGPBO010000262.1 GCA_018063305.1 Cyclobacteriaceae bacterium | reverse complement strand
CTACCAATACTCCTGCGGGCAATCGAAAAAACCGTAGGGTTGAATTTAAAATCTTAAAGATGTAACCATGAAAGTTATTTCTTTCTTACTGCTTCTTGTAATCGGGACCCAAGCCAACAGCCAGGAAGTCGACACACTTATTTATGCGCAGGGCCATATCATCAATGGTATTACAAAAGAACCCGTAGTGGCACGCATCTCTTATCAAAGTCTTCCGTACGGAAGTAAGGTGGGGTTTCTTTCAGGCAGCACGTTTGTGTTTCCTTTGTTCGATAACGAAAAGTATTCTGTTATTGTAGAGGCTGCTGGTTTTGCCCCCTCCAAATACATGTTAGATCCTGCGAATGCAAATAGTGACCGGAGAGTTATTCAGGATATTGAATTGTTGTTGCCTGCTGGCGCTTCAAACAATGCCGAAACCACCCGCACAGTGGGCAAAGTAATGCGTTTGGATGATTTGATTTTTGATGCTGGTAAAGTCAATATCGAGCCCTCTTCGTACGATGAATTAAACGAAGTGGTTATGATGTTGCAAAATAATCCAAACATGGTTATTCAGCTGGAAGGACATACCGATACCCGTGGCAACGCAAACCTCAATCTGAAACTTTCGGAAGATCGGGTAACCGCTGTAAAAAATTATTTGGTGTCGAAAGGAGCCAATAAGCGTAGAATAAAAATAAAAGCCTTTGGCGGCACCGTTCCCTTATCGCTGGATGACACAGAAGAAGCGCACGCGTTGAATCGCAGGGTGGAACTTCGGGTGTTACAGAATTGACATTTAGCGCAAGCCCGAGGGTAATTCAGTAACTTTTACGTCAACCATCTGCTATTCTGACGTCTATGATCGGATTCTGACTAAATAAAAATCTGATAAAAATTAGTCCACCATTCCCTTCATGTTAAAGTCAATCTTAATAAAGTTAGCGCTGGAATCTTTCAGAATGGTCTTTTCCTTAGAAAAAGGCACTAGAATAGGACAAAGCATCGTTAAATGAAATGACAAACTCATAAACAATCGGACGCTACTTAAACGTGCGGCCGAGTGTTGAAATTGCTAATTTTGTAATCCTTCAACTATAGAAATACTATGAAGATTTTAAAGAAAGTGCTGGTAGGCCTGGGTGTTTTATTGGTACTGGTGGTAGCCGCTGCGTTTATTTTGCCAATCATATTTAAAGATGACATTAAAGCCGCCATCGATAAAGAAATTGCAAAAAACATTAATGCCGATGTGCTTTTTGATGTTGATAAATTCAGCCTGACAGTATTCAAAAATTTTCCAAATATCACCGCGGAGGTAAAAGATCTTGGGGTGTTTAATCGTGCCCCGTTTGAAGGAGTTCCGCTTTTTGTAGTGGGTGAGGTGGACGTGGAAATCAATCTGAAGGATATCTTATTTGGTGATCAGTTGCGAATTAAAGGTGTTTCTATGATCAGGCCACAAATCACCATAAAGGTTTTAAAAGATGGTCGTGCAAATTATGATATCACCTTTCCATCAACTGATTCTGTTACAGTCACCACAGAAGAATCCGGTTCTTTCTCATTTGGTATTGACAATTGGCAGATTACCGATGGCCAATTAATTTATGACGATCAATCTCTTCCATTTTCCACCACACTACGCGGGCTAAATCATTCGGGTAGCGGAGACTTTAATGAAAAGGAATTTGACCTCACTACAAACTCAGTGGTTGACTCTCTTACGGTTGTCTATGATGGTGTTGAATATCTGACAAACAAGCGTGCCGAATTTGATGCAATCATTGGCATTGGCGAAAACTACTCGCGCTATACATTCAAAGAAAATACAACCAAAATAAATGACTTCGTGATGAGTGCGGAGGGCTGGTTCAAAATGAATGACGATAATTATGACATGGATCTGGCGTTCAAGAGTCCGGAAAATTCATTTAAAAGTTTGCTGTCACTTGTTCCAGGAATTTATACAAAGGATTTTGGAAACATTGAAACCAAGGGTGATTTATCGTTTACCGGATTTGCTAAAGGAATTTACAGCGATACCCAAATGCCTGCCTTTAACATGGCCCTAACCGTAAACGATGCCATGTTCAAGTATCCTGATTTACCAACAGCCATATCGAACATTGCCATGGATTTGCTGATTGATAACAAGACTGGCATAATAGAAAACACCGTAGTGGATTTGAAAAAGCTTCATCTAGATTTTGGCTCAAACCCGGTTGATGCAAGATTGCTAATTGAAAACCTAAAAGATTACCGAATGAATGGCAACCTGAAAGCTTCATTAAATCTTAATGAACTCAGCCAAATGTTTCCCATGGAGGGCCTTGAGATGAAGGGACTATTCACAATAAACGCATCTGCAAAGGGTGTCTATGACAGCTTAAAGAAGATTATTCCAGCTATTGATGCGTCTATGGCATTAAGCAAGGGCTTTATAAAATCTTCAGAGTTTCCGCTGCCTTTAGAAAATCTTCAGTTCAGCACATCCATTAATAATACTAGTGGCAACATGGCAGAAACCATCATTGCCGTTAAGGATTTTAGTATGCTCATGGACGGTGAAAAATTTACAGCCGACCTGAAACTGCAAAACCTTAACGACTATACCTGGGATGCCAAAGTAAACGGTGGCATTGACCTGGAGAAAATCACAAAAATATTTCCTTTGGAGGGTATGACGCTTGCCGGTAAAGTGAAAGCTAACATCGAAACAAAAGGAAAATATTCCGATCTGGAGGCAAGCCGGTATGATCGATTGCCCACTAGCGGCAGTGCTTCCCTGAAGGATTTTAAATACAGCGCGAGTGATCTTCCTTACGTAGTTACAATGAGTCAGTCCGAAGCTGTATTTGACCCTCAAAAAATAGAACTCAAAAACACCGCAGGTACTATTGGTAAGAGTGATTTTGCCTTAACCGGAGCCATCAACAATTACATAGGGTATCTTTTCGGTTCTAATGAAACGATCCGGGGTAACCTGACATTCAATTCCACATTTTTGGATCTCAACGAATTCATGACAGAAACGGAAGAAGCAACCCCAAGTGCTGATTCAGTCTCATTGGGCGTTCTTGAGGTTCCTCAAAATATAAATTTCCTCCTCCACGCCAATGTTAAAACAACCAAGCTCATGGATTATACGATCACCAATGCGTTAGGTGATGTGATTGTGAAAGATGGTGTTGCCAACTTAAGTGGAATTAAATTTAATATGCTGGGTGGAACGTTTACTGTAAATGGAAGTTATAATACACAAAACATCGAGCATCCGATTTATGACATGGCGCTTAAAATAGAAAGCCTTTCTATTCAGCAGGCTGCCAGTTCATTCTCCATTGTACAGACTTATGCTCCTATTGCCGGATTGGTGAGTGGAAATTTTGGAACAGATTTTCAAATAAGTGGTGAATTAGGTCAGGATATGATGCCTAAGATGAACACGATAAATGCCGGTGGGTTGATTAAAATAGCTCAAGCTGCTTTAACGCAGTCAAAATTAATTTCGAGTGTTACATCACTGACTAAACTGGACGATGCCAATAATGTAACGCTCAAAGACGTACTAATGTCCGCAACTATCCGCGAGGGTCGGCTAAGTGTTAAACCTTTTGATGTAAAGTTTGGCAACTATGTTACCAACATAAGTGGCAGCACCGGACTTGATGGTTCAATTGCTTACCAACTTAAAATGAATGTACCGGCAGGGAAGTTAGGCGCACAGATGCAGGGTTTCATTAACCAATATGCAGGTACCACAAATCCTACGTCAGAGATACCGGTAACAATCGGCTTAGGTGGAACCTACAACGATCCGAAACCAACCTTGCTAATGCAGGAACAAAAACAACAAGCAAAGGAAGCTGTAACAGCTGTTGCCGAAGAGAAGGGTAAGCAGGCAGCACAAGATATTTTGGCTGGCAAAAAGCCCGAGGAGGCCATTAATAGTTTGTTTAAAAAGGATACGACAAAAACCGCTACTACCGCAAAGGATTCTACAAAAACAGATTTAAAACAAGAGACTCAAAAGGTGCTGGAAGATAAACTTCAAAACTTATTGAAAAAGAAGAAAAAAAACTGAGCTATTTGATCTTGCGCAATTCTATTCCCGTAAAAAATCCATCCTTAATTAAGACCATTAGTTGATCGGGCGTGGGATTAATCTGATAGAAGGTATAGTCGTTATTATCAAACTGCTTAACGGTCATTTTTCTTGAAATCTTCCTTAAAATTTCTTTTCGTCTCGAATCATCCTGAATATCAATTGACATGAATTCAAGCGAGCCTGAAGCGTTTTGTTTGACCAGGCGCAGCACCCACTGATCTCTTTCCTTAAAATTTATGAAGTAATAATTCTGATACTGTTTTACAATCAATGTGTCGCTCAGTCTACCCTGGCCCAACCAATCCGTATCCTCCTTATCTTTAAAATGATACCCCCACGATTCTACAAGTAGCGTATCGCCTATCTCTCCGGTAGCCTTATCGCGGATCACGTACCTCGCCTGTAAGGCTGCGGGAATCTCTTTCAATGCAGCAATGCCCGCAGGTTGCGGTGCCGGAAAGGTAACTTCCTTGCATGAATACAAAAGACACGACCAAACAAGGGCAGGAATTAGCAAACGCATACCTCAAATACGATTAAGCACACAACAAGTTATCAAATTACTTTTAGTAATGCTCAAGGGTTAAGGATATAAAAATCTCCTTGCCGGGAATATTGTTTTCTTAATCGGGGTATCCGACTCAACACATTTTCCATCAAATTGTTTTTATCGATAATAATTTCCGGTGCGTCTGCCGCGAAGGATTGATCAATCAACACGACATTTTCAAATTCATCAGTGTTGGTAAAGATCTGTTCTGAAAGTCTCCAGTCAAAAAAGTAGGAGGCGAAATGATTTGTTTTAAGTAAAGCCCAATCCGACCCCAACACCAAAACTCTCTTCCCTTTAATGCGATCAGCAAAGTTTGATTCTTTTGGAAACAGG
>JAGPBO010000261.1 GCA_018063305.1 Cyclobacteriaceae bacterium | reverse complement strand
ACCGGCTTATCTTAAATAAGCTAATGGTTGCCAAGGCTGAGATAGACTCAGTCGTTGTTACCGATGTAGAGGTGGATGGAAATACGGAGCAAAGAATGGCTATGATCTTACAAGGCTCAGGAAATTCGCCCGAAGCGTTGGAAAGAGCTTATGGCAAATCGATGGAGCAGATAAAACTGGAATTGCGCGAGCAAATTCGCGAACAGCTAATATCCCGTGAAATGACTTCACGAATTACAAAAAGCATCACGGTAACACCAGCAGAAATCAAACGATTCTACAATAAAATTCCGGAAGACAGTTTACCATTTTATTCGTCTGATGTGGAGGTTGCTCAAATTGTGCGAATAGCCAAAGTAAGTGCAGCGCAAGAGGAAGAGGCTAAGAACAAGCTACTCGATTTGCGGGCGCGCATTCTTAAAGGTGAAAGTTTTGCAGAGCTGGCAATGAAGAACTCGGAAGATCCAAGTGCACAATACAACGGTGGCGATTTAGGGTATGTGGGCAGAGGCGCTATGGTGCCGCAATTTGAAGCTATGGCGTTCCGATTAAAAGTGGGAGAGGTATCAATGCCTTTTAAATCGCAGTTTGGATTTCACATTTTACAATTATTGGATCGCAGAGGGAACGAGTATCATGCTCAACATATTTTGATCTCAGCGGTGCCTTCCTCGGAAGACGTTGCCGCTGCGGGAAAGTACCTCGACAGTTTGAGAACAAAAATCATTACTGATAAGTTGAATTTTGAGCAAATGGCGAAAGAGTATTCGGATGATGATGCAACCAAAGGAATGGGTGGTTTTTTTACCGATAATGATGGATCAACCAAAATCTCCATGCGCGATATTGATCCTGTTGTTTACCTGAACATTGATACCATGAAAGTAGGGAATATTTCAAAACCGCTTCAGTACCGGACGGACGATGGTAAAGATGCCGTGCGAATTCTCTACTTCAAAAAGAAACTGGCACCCCATGCAGCCAATCTTAAAGACGATTGGAGCAGGATCCAATCCGCAGCTCTGGCCGAGAAAAAGGATATGGCGCTTGATAAATGGTTTACCAAGGCACGTCAGGATGTTTTCATTAATATTGATCCTACCTATAAGCATTGTAAAATTCTTGAGTAGTGCCGCTGGTGTAGTTCTACGCCTATCCAATGAGACAAAACTATATCTTTCAATAAATATTTAGTATGGCGAATGTTTTTTCTAATGATGTGGAAGCTGCCGATGCGCTGAAGCAGGCGTTTCATAAATTGAAAAGCGAAATTGCCAAAGTGGTGGTAGGCCAGGATGATGTGGTTAAACTGGTGCTAACCGGTATTTTTTGTCAGGGTCATTCGCTATTAGTGGGTGTGCCCGGTCTTGCTAAAACACTTTTGGTACAAACCATCTCCACCTCATTAGATTTACAATTTAAACGAATTCAGTTTACACCGGATTTAATGCCTTCGGATATTGTGGGTGCCGAGACAATGGATAAAGAACGGAACTTTCAGTTTGTGAAGGGCCCTATTTTTGCTAACATCATTTTGGCGGATGAGATAAACCGAACCCCACCTAAAACACAAGCTGCCCTGTTGGAATCCATGCAGGAATATGCCGTTACTATTGCAGGACAACAATATAAGTTGCCTCAGCCTTTTTTTGTGTTGGCTACTCAAAACCCGATTGAGCAGGAAGGTACCTACCCGCTACCCGAAGCACAACTCGACCGGTTTATGTTTAATATTTTTTTAGACTACCCTACGTACCAGCAAGAAGTAGATATTGTTAAGAACACAACGGCTGACGATGTACTGAAAGTAACGAAGGTATTAACGGCCGAGGAAATCATTTCCTTTCAACATCTCGTAAGAAGAGTGCCCATTGCAGATAACGTAGTAGAGTATGCAGTAAAACTAAGCCAGGCAACCAGGCCAGGGGCTCAAGGCTCTGCAATTGCTAACGAATTCTTAGAGTGGGGTGCTGGCCCGCGTGCTTCTCAATATTTGGTGCTGGGCGCCAAATGCAATGCCTTGCTCAATGGTAAATATTCACCCGATATTGAAGATGTGCAGGCAGTGGCACGCCCGGTGTTACGTCATCGTATTGTTAGAAACTTCAAAGCAGAGGCAGAAGGCATGACGGTTGATAATATCATCGATCGGTTAATTGGGTAACGAATTGGTTTTACAGAGAAGAGTCCTCCAATCGAAAGCCCACACCGTGGTAATTAATGATTTGAATTCGCGGGTCTTCCTTTAAGTATTTTCTGAGTTTAGAGATAAAAACATCCATCGATCGGCCCAAAAAATAATCATCATTACCCCATATCGATTTTAGAATCTCTTCCCGCTTCAATACGCGGCCTTTATTTACACACAACAACTTCAATACCTCACCTTCTTTTTGCGTGAGCGTTCTTTCCTGTTGATTATGATATAATGTAAAGTTTTGACAATCGAATTGGAAGAAGCCTAAAGTAAAACTCTCTTCTCTTGCTGATGAATTACTTCTGCGAAGAAAAACCTCAATGCGTAAACAAAGCTCTTCTATGCTAAAGGGCTTAATCAGATAGTCATCACCTCCGCTCTGAAAACCAAGAATTTTGTCTTCGAGCATTGATTTGGCTGTTACAAAGAGTATAGGAATTTGTTGATTCTTTTCACGAATCTGCTGCGCAAGCGTAAACCCATCTTTTTTTGGCAGCATCACATCCAAGATACAGATGTCAAACAGGTTTTGATAAAAAGTATGCAGCCCCTCTTCCCCATCTGTGCGTAGGGTAACGTCATACCCCTTTAATCCCAGATTGTCTTTTATAACAAACCCTAGATTAGGATCGTCTTCAACCAGGAGAATTTTAACACTCATTTTTTTTGCATGGGTAAAGCAATCGAAAAACAACTTCCTTTATCGGAGTCACTGGTTAAGGTAATTTTTCCTTTATGGGCTTCAACAATAAGTTTGACATAACTTAGCCCCAAGCCAAAACCTTTTACATCGTGCAGATTGCCCGTGGGCACGCGATAAAACCGATGAAAGATTTTTTTCTGATCGTCTGGCTTTATGCCAATCCCATTGTCTTTAATTTTTATAACCATGTTTCCATTTATCAACGATGTAGAAATTTGAATGACCGGTTGTTGCCTGTTATACTTAATGGCGTTGTCAAGTAAATTAAAAAACACATTCGTCAAATGAAGTTTATCGGCCAGCAGGGTTGATGGACTGGCTTCTAAGGCTAATTCAATAGTAGCTTTTGAGACCACCAGATTATTTTGGCATACCTCCAAAATTAACTCATGGAGATCACAAACTTCTTTCTTGAGACCGACTTCTTCACTATCAAGACGCGCCATTTGCAATACCCGCTCCACTTGTTGCTTCAATCGTTGATTTTCATTATCAATAATGGTCGCATAGTTCAATAGTCTTTCGGGGGTATGAATGATGGCCGGATCTTTAAGAACAGCCGTAGAGATAGCGATGGTAGACAGGGGAGTTTTAAACTCGTGCGTCATATTGTTGATAAAATCTTTTTGAATTTCGGAAAGTCTTCGCTGCTTTAGAATAACAAACAAAGTGTAAACGAAAAAGAAGATAACGATCAGCATAACCACGGAGGAGAATCCCCAAATGCCCATTTGACTGATTAAGGTGGCTTCTACCATGGGGAATTGAACCCCAAAGTAATAGCCGTCATTATTCCAGGCGGGTAACTCAGTAAAATTAACCAGGGAGGCTGTATTTTTTGGTGAGATGTGATTGCCGCCTTGCATGCATTGCTCTGCACAATCATAGATGCCATATTCAAAATCCGCTTTGATGTTTCGCTTTTCAAATTCAGTGAGCAATAGGAATTCTAACAAATTGTTATCAATGGGTCCATTCACTAATACCACGAAATAGTTCGTGGTAAGTTGAGTAACGGGGTTATTGGCGGCTGCAGGCGTTTTGGTGATTTCCAGAATTTTTGTGGCCACGTTGGTGAGTGCTGTGGTAACATCCCGATTAAATTGATTCTCTTTCAAATCAAATGCTTTGCGTACCCAATAAATTTGGGTGGCAGTAATCCCGGCAATACTCAGGGCCGCGAGAATAATTACAATTCGAAGTGTTAATCTGCTCACCTTACAAAGGTAGATAGTATTTAAACCTGATTTTGATGGATTAACAAGCCCTTAACATCTTTTACAAATCTCTTAACACATGGTCTGGTTTTTGATCCCGATGTTTGTAAGGTTCAACCTGCCCGACATAAAAAACAGGATTTTTTATTTTGGTAGGCGGGAAGAACAAACTAAGTTTAACCCTTAAATCAAGAAAAAAATGAAAAAGTTACTTTTTAGCGTGATTTTAATGGTATTTGCAGTTGCAACATTTGCACAACAACCTGCAGCTACCCTAAACAAGAATGAAGTAAAGACTGATATGGCGGCTTTTGCCTGGGATAATACAAGCCACGATTTCGGTAAGATCAAGCAAAGCACCCCGGTTAGCCATGAGTTTAAATTTACCAATACCGGCAAGGTGCCCTTGGTAATTACCAACGTTCAGGCTTCGTGCGGTTGCACCACGCCCGATTGGACTAAGGAACCTGTAATGCCAGGCGGACAAGGTTTTATCAAGGCCACTTTTAATGCCGCTGCACCCGGAGCATTTAACAAGACCGTTACTGTTACAGCCAACATCGAAACCGGATTCGTTCAACTTACTATACGCGGAGAAGTGCAGGTAGCTGCAACCGGAAAATAATTTTTCAGATAAGAAATTGAAAAAGGTCAGAGCAATCTGGCTTTTTTTTGTCGTGGACTATCCCTGATAATGGGTATCAATGATGTGTTGACTTATCACTTTATAGATCTCAGCGATTGCAGCCTGGTCTTTTAGAAATTCTAAATGAGTATCCAGGATATCGAGATCTCCGCGTTTGGCTGGGCCCGTCTGGGCATCCTCAGGCCCCAGGTAAAAACTTTTTTGAATTGTTTCGGTGATCAGGGGTTTTAACCAATCGTAGTC
>JAGPBO010000260.1 GCA_018063305.1 Cyclobacteriaceae bacterium | reverse complement strand
GCATACATAAAATATGCCTCCTGAGCCATTGAACTTCTTCCATAGGTTTCAAAGAATGTCTTGAACTGATCGGAAGCAAGTAGATAAAGTTTTTCATTGTACTGACAATACGCCAGGTTAAACTCTACTTTCTCACCTTCCGGCAATCCCCGAACTATCGGAAGAATCTGTTCGAATAGTACGGATGAGCGGTAATAATCCTTCTTTGCATAATAGTTCAAACCAGCTTCATATTTCACGCGCCAGTCATCGCTTTTTTCAATTTTCCTGAAATTGCTACAAGAAATCGATATGCTTAGAATCAATATACTTACCAGCCCCCGCCAAACATTACTCATCATCCACTTATCTAAGTACTCGAAATATCCTAAAATCAAGGGTTCTGTGTTTCTTTAAGCCTGCAAATATACGATACAGGGTTAAATTAACAATTTGACATTTTGGGTATAAGAGGCCCCATAAGACCTATTTTCGGATGATTAGCTTGCGGGTTAGAATGCCGTTATTATCCACATATAGGGTATAAAAGTAAATACCCGAAGTATAGTCTTCAGTCTGAATCTTTATTAAGGTTTCTGAGCTGTATAATTCATATTCGTCAAGCGGCCGGCCCAGAATATTGTGGATTATCAATTTCGCGTTTACATTCTCGTTATGAACCTGATAATCTATAAAGGCTTGATCCTGAACAGGATTGGGATAAACATCATAAATAGTGATATCCTTAGAGTGAAATAAGACTGGTTTACCCAGTTTTTCATTTATCGAAATGGCAACCGAATAATCTTGCACATCCTGAGGACTTGTGCGAGGGAAGACTTGAAACCTAACGGAACTTTGGCTGGTGAGCAAACTACCCTCAACTATATAAACTAGCTTTTGAAGTGTTTCTCCGGGCTCAATACGCTTTGAGAATTCTGTAATATCAGCTGGCAGACAGTTATTATCGAGGCAGAAATAACCCTTTTGACTGGAATTGAGCCCACCCTGAATTTTTCGAATAATATAGAATTGTGCCTTTTCGCTATTATTTCTAATTTTTAAGGGAATGCGCAAGGTTTCCCCAATGTCCGCCTGAATTGCGTCTTGCCTATCGAGTAGGTCAAAGCTTTGTGTCAGTCCCGAAAGGCTGATTGTTAGCATACAGATGGCAACAATCCAAGATTTCATAACCAGACATACTTTTTCAAATGAAAAGATATTATAAAACGATGTTCTAACCTAATCAGAGCGGAAAAAAAACGTGAGGATTCACAATTTTTTTACATCAGGTTTCGTTGAGGCCCCATTCTTCACAACATCAGCCTTGGTTGGCCGGGATTTTATTCGCCAGTCAAATCCCTTCAGCTTTTTATCAGCCTCCTTTAATTCTAGGGGCGGAATAAACGAGGCATCAGGCATAACGTAAGCACTTACGTTATTTACTTTTCCATTCACAAAGTTGATGCGCATGTTACTACAAATCATTTTGTTCATGCCAGTAAGGTAGGTGATCTTATATCTTTTGCCTTCACTTTCAATTTCTTTCTCCTGTAATGCATAATAGATACTCTCCCCATTGCCTCGAACTTCAACATGACTAATTGCGCTGCCATTAAAAATGGCTGTCATTTTGCGCCCTTTAATCTGATTAAAATTTTTCAAGGAATCTTGTGAAGCAACAAACGCATTGGCGATCATGTAGAGTTTGTCTATTTTTTTGTTTTTCAACAACATCGAAATTGAATCTGCAGTAATTTGATTCTCATTGCTCCATAGAACGGGGTTGGTAAAAAAATGAATGGTTGAATCGGCCGCTACATAGACCAAAGAATCGGCTACACCCTGCAGATCGGTTTTATAGATTTTCACATGGTTGTAAGCGAGTAGTCTTTTTTTTCTGGGGTCTTTATTTTCAATGGAGACCAGGGTATCGGCTGCAATGAACAAGGTATCAAGGTCATCACCAATCTTAGCCACATACGAGTTGCCATATACTTTTGAGATACCAGTTTTTTTGTCGTAAAAACTATGATCTCCGAAAATGAGCATATTCTCTTCTTTGGAGGTCATCACTACGTTTCCTCTTGCCCGATAGATTTTTTGCGCGTCATTAATGTCGTATTCGTTTCCTTTGATTTTATAATTTGGGGATTCAATTTGCCCTTCGTTAAGTGCCGAATACTTTTGATTGGTATTGTAAAATCCATTCTTGTAAACGGCAACACTTCCGTCTTTATCCGTTACGGTAGTCAGGTCGCGGAAGTAGATGATTTTATTTTTTGAATTATATTGTAAGGTGTCTGATTGTAAGGTGTAGTCTGGATTTTTACCCACAACATCCGTTTTGAACGAGGCCATGTTGGTTCGAATATCATAATAACCTTTCTTGCTGGTCAACACGTTGGTGGTATCAACCAGTTTACCACCATTAAAATAGCGAGCTTCGTTTTTAGGACGGTCATAATCCAAAAAATCAGTATATAAGGTGGCAATTTTAAGTTTAGTGAAGACGACATTCTTTCTCAGGTAGGCAATTTTTTTATCCCCATCATAGGATAAGCCAGAAGAAGTAACGTCTACTGAATCTCCTTCCGTGATATGAATTTTGCCGAAGGCTTCTACCCGGTTTTCAGTTTTAAAAAAATGGGCCGAATCGCAGTAGATGGTGGTTTTATTCTGTACAAATACAACATTTCCTATTACGCGGTCGAAACGCTTGCCATCTTTAATACTACCAATAAGGTCATCGGCTTTTTTTAATTTAAGCCGCTTTTGGGCAGTAGCCGCGGAGGCAACCAGCAGGAGTACAAGAATTAGTTTAAAACGGATCATTTCAGGTTCAAAAATAGATAAAACTTACAGAGTACTGGCCGCACAAACTAGAATCATTTCTTTTGGTTATCCGCATTTGAATAAACCGCTGTGCACATAGGATACTCGTTGAAGTAGTATCTTTGAATCTGTGAAAGAAAAACTTCTGCAATACCTTACAACGTTGGACGTAAATCCGCAGCATGATAGGGTCCTTTTGGCGGTGAGTGGCGGACAGGATTCTATGGTTATGCTGCATCTTTTTTTTGAAAGCAGACTTTCCTTTGGTGTTGCTCATGTAAACTTTCAACTGCGGGGTAAGGAATCTGATGAAGATGAGCAGTTTGTTAAGACCTGGTGTGTACAGCATAAAATTCCTTTTTTTTCTGATCGTTTTGAAACCAACAATTATGCCACCAGCAAAAAGGTTTCTATTCAAATGGCAGCCCGCGAGCTTCGTTACACTTGGTTTGATGAATTGATTCAAAAGGAAGGATTTCGATATGTAGCAACAGCCCATCATTTAAATGACTCTATAGAAACTGTCTTTATTAATCTAACCCGAGGTACAGGTCTTGAAGGCCTTGTTGGTATTCCAGCAAAAAAGGGTAATCGGATTCGGCCCTTGCTGTTTGCTTCAAAAATGGAAATAGAAACTTATGCGGCTGAAAGCGGAGTCATCTGGCGAGAAGACAGCAGCAATCAAACAGATGATTATCAACGTAACTTCATCCGGCACACAATCGTGCCCGCTCTCAAAAAGATAAATCCATCGTTGGAGGAAACTTTTAAGGAGACTGTTGCTAAAATACAAAGTGAATTAAATCTGATAGAGCGCGAGGTAGAACAATGGAAGGAGACGTATTGGCGCGAAGAAGACTCGATGGTTCGTATAAACAAGGCCGGTGTTACAAAGCAAACTCTGGCTAGCGTATGGTATGGAATAAAACCTTTCGGTTTTAGTTTTACGCAATGCGATGAAGTACTACGTGCTCTGGCAGGTCAATCGGGTAAATACTTTTTGTCGGCATCTCATAAATTGGTTGTGGATCGCGATTTTATTGTACTATCTAAAATAGAAGAGCCCTTGGGGGAAGTCTTTATTGACAGCCATCAGAATCAGGCAATTTTGGGTAATTATAAAATAGATATAAAACGGGTGGAGCAGGCAAAACCGGATGCCAGTAATCGAGTGGCCATACTGGATGCCGATCGCGTGTCATTTCCTATTATTTGGAGAAAATGGAGACCGGGTGATTATTTTTTTCCGCTTGGAATGGAACACCGAAAGAAAATCAGTGATTTTTTAATTGATCAAAAAATTTCGATTACTGAGAAAGATTCCATTACTGTTCTCGAGTCGGCTGGCGAGATACTTTGGGTAGTAGGTCAACGAATTGACAACCGCTATAAACTGACGCCTACAACCCGGCAGGCACTTTCTTTAACAATAACCTCATAAAAACAGGAAATGCTTTTTCTTTGGTTCTAGTGTTAATAACTTGCGAGCCGATTTAGCAGACCTAATCTTTTAATATTATGAAAATAACTGTAGTAGGTGCCGGAAATGTAGGTGCCACCTGTGCTGATGTTTTGGCATATAAAGAAATTGCCAATGAAATTGTATTAGTTGATATCCGTGAGGGATTTGCCGAAGGCAAAGCATTAGATATCTGGCAAAAAGCACCCATTAATTTATACGATAGCCGTACTATCGGTTCTACCAACGATTACACCAAAACGGCAGGATCAGAAGTGGTAGTAATTACTTCCGGATTGCCGCGTAAACCCGGTATGACCCGCGATGATTTAATTAATACTAATGCGGGTATCGTAAAGTCAGTAACCGAAAATGTTGTCAAGCATTCGCCAAAGGCCATAATCATTGTTGTTTCTAATCCCTTGGATGTGATGACTTACCAGGCTCACATTACATCTAAACTTCCGCGTACCCGCGTAATGGGTATGGCTGGTATTCTTGATACGGCACGCTACCGTGCTTTTTTGGCTGAGGCTTTGAATGTGTCTCCTAAAGATATTCAGGCTTTGTTATTAGGCGGTCATGGTGATACCATGGTGCCACTTCCCCGATATACTACGGTATCTGGTATTCCGGTAACGGAACTTATTGCTAAGGATAAATTAGAAGCAATTATTGAACGCACCAAAGTAGGAGGAGGCGAGTTAGTTAAACTAATGGGTACTTCAGCCTGGTATGCGCCCGGTTCGGCAGCAGCCCAAATGGTGGAGGCTAT
>JAGPBO010000056.1 GCA_018063305.1 Cyclobacteriaceae bacterium | reverse complement strand
TGATGTTTGTATAGACATCTGCATCTTTTGCGGCTTGAATAACTTTCGATTCATCCGGGTCTTTCAATCCAAAAGCGATATTGTTAAAGATGGTGTCACTAAAAAGAAATATGTCTTGCGGCACTACGCCTGTTTGGCTACGCAGGCTTAATAAATCATACTGCTTTATCGGAGTATCATCAATCCGAACTTCTCCGTGGGTTGCATCATACAATCGACTGATTAAACTTGAGATAGTGCTTTTACCTGAGCCTGTAGTACCAATAATTGCCAGTGCTTCACCGGGCTGAATGCCAAACGAAATATCTTTCAACGCCTGAATTCCGGTATCCGGATAGGTGAAAGAGACCTTATCAAATTCTATTTTACCCTTTATCTCTGTTACAAGATTTTTCTCGGAAAGAATATCTGTTTTAACTTTTAGAAATTCGTTTATTCTTTTTTGTGATGCCTCTGCGCGTTTTACCAGACTGCTCGTCCAACCCAGAGATGCCACAGGCCAGGTAAGCAAGTTTACATAAATGATGAACTCAGCAATATTGCCAAAGGTGAGCGAGCCATTAATCACCTCTACGCTGCCGGCATACACGGTAAGGATAGAACTGAGACCAATTAGTCCCATAATTAACGGAAAGAAAAGAGATTGAACCCGGGTAAGCTTAAGGGATTGCTTTTTGTATTCATCGCTTTCGGCTGTAAAGTTTTGTACTGACTCATTTTCGCGAATGAATGATTTGATAACCCGAATTCCTGAAAAGGCCTCCTGGACAAACGTGCTTAATCGAGATTGACTTTTTTGAATTTGCTCAGAGCGATATTCAATAATATTGTTAACGTAGAAGATACTGAGCGACAACAAAGGCAACGGGGCAAGTGCATACCAAGTTAGCTTGGCGCTGATGTTGAACATCACGGGAATCAGCATGAGAAAAAGAGTGATGAGTTGCATGCCATACATGATGGAAGGCCCCAGGTACATGCGCACCCGACCTACGTCTTCGCTAATGCGATTCATCAAATCACCGGTATTGTTTCTGCGGTAAAAGCTTAGCGGTAATGTCTGATAGTGTTCGAAAATATCATTCTTCAAATCGAATTCAACCAGCCGACTCATTACGATTAACGTTTGGCGAACGAAATAAAGAAAGACTCCACGCAGTAACGCCATCACCAAAATAAGAACAGCATAGAGTAAAATGCCCTTTGCAAAAATTGCAAAGAAACTTTCTTGTGCAGCACTGTTTTCGAAAGAACGATAAACGCGAATATTATCAACTACCAGATCAATGGAATGACGAACCATTTGTGCCGGTATAATCTGAAACACGTTTGAAATAATAACAAAGACTAACCCAAGAATGAGTTGCCATTTGTATCGATAGAGGTATTTGTTGAGATATTTAAGTTCCTTCATGAGGGAGTGTTTGTTTGGCCAGATTGAACTTTCAAGAAATTAAAATAAGGCCGGCCTTCATAAAACGAAAGAATATAGTTTTAGTTCTCGCAATCGTTTGAATCGTTGAAAAATCAATGGTTTTGAAATAGTTTTGTGTAACTCTAAGCAGGCACTTAAGCTGCGAAAGAGGTTCGTAAAAGTAGTTAATCCACTTAAAACAAATATCCATGAAGCTCAAAGAATTGGAAAAGGTAAACACAGGGATTTTAGATGCTCTCACCGAACTGGGTCACGAGCAAGTCGTTTTTTGTCAGGATGAAGCCACTGGGCTGAAGGCGATAATTGCCATTCACAACACCACCCTGGGCCCGGCTTTAGGAGGCACACGTATGTGGAATTATGCATCAGAACAAGAAGCGATTACCGATGTACTTCGGCTTTCTCGTGGTATGACATTTAAAGCAGCTATTAGCGGAATAAATTTAGGTGGGGGTAAAGCAGTGATCATGGGCGATGCCAGCAAATTAAAAACCGAGGCCTTCATGCGCAGGTTTGGAAAATTTGTTCAAAGCCTGGGGGGCAAATACTATACAGCCGAAGATGTAAACATGAAGACGGCAGATATGGAGTACATCAGCATGGAAACAAAATATGTAACGGGTTTGCCAGAATCTATGGGTGGTAGCGGTGATCCTTCTCCGGTGACTGCTTATGGCGTTTATTTGGGTATGAAAGCTGGAGCTAAAAAGGCTTTTGGATCGGATAGTTTATCAGGTAAAAAAATTGGTGTTCAAGGTGTTGGTCAGGTAGGGAGCCACCTGGTTGAGTTATTAGTGAAAGAAAAAGCAATTGTATCAATCACAGATATTTCGCAGGAGAAACTGGCGATAGTTTCTGCAGCGCATGGAGCTAAGTCAGTTTCCCAGCATGCATTTTACGATTTGGACATGGATATTTATGCGCCTTGTGCTTTGGGAGCTACCTTAAATGATGAAACCATTCCACGTCTAAAATGTGCTTTGGTAGCCGGAGCAGCCAACAATCAATTGAAAGAAGAAATAAAACACGGCTATATGCTTATGGATAGGAGCATAACGTACGCACCCGATTTTCTTATAAATGCAGGCGGACTTATCAACGTTTATAATGAGTATTTGGGTAACTACAACAGACAGCGCGCCCGTCAACAGGCTGAAAAAATTTATGACACCTGCTCATCTATTTTTGCGAGAGCCGATGAAGAAAAAATCACTAGTCAGGAAGCAGCAATTAAACTTTCTGAAAAGCGAATTGCCGATATCGGCAAAGTAAGAATACCCAGGTAAGCCAGTAATGTACAGCAAGCCACGGAGCGGTGCAGTTAATTCATCGCTCTGTGGCTTTTATCTTTAGTATGGCTTCTGTAATTTTACGGTTCCAAAAACGTTCTTTACTCATGCTCAACAGACGCACACTCCGCATCAAAATCATGCAAAGCCTTTTTGCCTTTGATCAATGCCGGGAAGCCAATCATTTGCTTGCCCTTGATTTAATAGAAGAGCGTTTCCAGCCCGATTTAAATTCAATGGAAGTTCAGAATAAAGAATTATTACGCGATCAGAAAAAGATCGCCCTTGAATTATTTGGGAAAAGATATAAAGGCAAAGAAACGCTTGAAAGCCCCGATTCTAAAATTGAAAAATCGGCCGTTGATGCCCTCGAACTGTACGTCAAACAAGTTAAGAAGGACCAAGCTTACTTATCAAAAAACATTATTCTTGAAACGGAAAAACTATCTGATCATTATCATAGCGTTTTAAGTTTAATTTTGGAATTCTCTGAACTGGCCGCACAGGAAAAGAAAACCAACCATTCGAACTTTGTAAATCACCCTTGGGTTAAGGCGATTCGTTCCAACTCTGAACTAACGGCTCAGGCTTTAAAGAAAGATAGTGGCTGGCACAATCAAAAGGATCTGGTAAGAGGCTGGTTTCGAGAGGTAATAAAAGAAGATTCGCTCTACAAAGAATTTATTGCTGCAAACAATCCGGATGAGGAAAGTCAAAAACAGATAATCAAACACCTGGTACGGAAGCTGATTTTAGGGGCAGGGCCCATCAATGATTATTTTGAAGATCTCGACATTCGTTGGTCTGAAGATAGAGACATTGTTAAAAGCCTTGCAGATAAAACACTTAAATCATTTGCTGATAATAACATCACACTACAGAAGTTATCCTTAGACTGGGAAGACGATAAAGATTTTGTTAACAAACTTTTTGAAAGCACGATAAATCTGGATGTGAAATACAAGCAACTCATTGCACAAAACACAAAAAATTGGGAAGTAGAACGATTACCATTAACGGATCGGATCATTCTTGAGATGGCGCTTGCCGAAATGATTCACTTCCCGAACATCCCCGTTAAAGTGACGATCAATGAATATATTGAATTATCAAAGGAATATAGTACGCCCAAAAGCCGTCAGTTCATTAATGGTATTCTTGATGTTCTGGCAAAGACGATGAAAGAATCAGGGGCCATTAAAAAAAGCGGCCGTGGTCTTATTGATAATAAGTAAACCGAGGTTAATATAAGGGTCGATGAATCACAAGATTGCCTTGAAAAGCGGCCTTAAAATCGTATCTTTGAATCCCTAAAATTTTGAACTATGGGTAAAAAAAGTAGTAATGCATTAATGGCTTTTATTGCCGGGGCTGCAGCAGGAGCAATTTTAGGAGTTTTATATGCTCCTGATAAAGGCTCGAATACCCGCGAAAAGCTTTCTTTTCAATTAGACAAATACAAAAAGACTCTCGAAGATTTCTTAGCTGACTTAGTCTCGGGTAAAGAGACTCCGCTTACCACGGAAGCCAAATCACAAGGTCAAAAAGTAGTTTCTGAAGCAAAAGACAAAGCACAGCGACTGTTGGATGATGTGGATGAATTATTGGATCAGATTAGGGGAACCAAGAACAGTTAATGAATTGTTAACTGTCAACCTTAATTTGGATAAATAGAGAGTTCGCCTCTAATTTTGAAGAGTTATTAAAGAATAAAAAAATCAAACCTGGAGAATATTATGAAAATTACATTCAAATTGTTGACAGCACTCGCCTTGGTAATTGTGATGATGAGTTGCAACGACCGTGCGGCTGAGAAAAGAATTGCAGAGTTAGAAAGCCGCCTGGCTCAAATAGAAGGGAACAAAGGTACCGTTACAACGGCTACTCCCGATATGGTTACTCCTGCTGCCGAAGTAAAACCAGAAGGGCCATTGCCAGTAGCTCAATTTGAGCGCGTAGAGCATGATTTTGGAACCGTTACTGAAGGCAATAAGGTTACTTATACCTATAAATTAACTAATTCAGGAGAAGCGCCATTGATCATTCAAAGTGCCCAACCTTCTTGTGGATGTACGGTGCCTACTTTCTCTCAAGAACCAATTCCTGTGGGTGGTACCGGCTTTGTAACAGCTGAATTTGACACTAGCGGAAAGCCAGGAATTAATAATAAAACGATAACGGTTACGTCAAACACGTGGCCAAAAATTACCACGCTTCGCTTCAAGGCAATGGTAACTCCTGCGGCAGATGCGGCCACTAAGGGGCCTAAGAAATAATTTTATAGACAGATAACATAAGCGCATCCCAAGCCAGCTATGGTTTGGGATGTTTCTTTTAATAGGTAACTTTGCAGCCCAAAATTTTATTTATGATTTACTCAATTTTATTGCAGGCGCAGCCTGGAGGAGGAATGACAACCCAATTGCTTTTTATGGGTGCCATTATAGCCGTGTTCTATTTTTTTATGATTCGTCCACAACAAAAGAAGGCAAAGGATCAAAAGAAATTTGTTGAAGAAATTAAAAAAGGCGATTACGTAGTAACCATCGGAGGCATGCATGGTCGCATTGCCGAAATAGAGGATGACACAATTATTCTTGAGGTAGAGCGAGGGGGAAGAATTAAGTTTTCGAAGTCATCCATCTCTATGGAGTCAACAAAAGTATTGGCAGGGAAAAAGCCGGCAGCTGTTTAGTATTTAATTTTACTAGTATCTCCTTAGGGGCTTAATCCGTTGTGACTATGAACTTCCTTAGGGCTTTTATAAATCTGTTTCGATTCGACCGGGCTAACTGGCGGGCGGTTGCCTTGTGTATTCTGGCTGCCAGTATTTTCTGGGTGTTTAATGCCTTTAACAAAAGCTACGCAATCAACATAAGATTCCCGCTTCATTTCGAATACAATCAGGAAAGATTTGTTCCTGTTAGTCATTTACCTAAGCAAATCACCATCAATGTAAGCGGCTATGGATGGGATTTATTTCAACGAAGTATTGGTATCCGACTTCCGACACTTGAAATTCCCCTTGATAGACCTACTGAAGTTAAGAAGATTGTAGGAAGCACTTTACCCCCGCTTTTTAGTAATCAGCTGGGAGGTCTTACCATTAATTTTGTTTTGAATGATACACTCAGGATTCAAATTGATGAAAGAGATTCACACAAATTCAAGATAACGCCAGACCTGAGTCTTGTTTCTTTCAAAGATGGTTATGCGCGAAACAGTCCGGTTGTAATTCTTCCCGACTCGGTAACCATAGAAGGACCCAAGAGTCTATTGCATCAACTACCCGGTTCTATTGTTGTGCTATTACCGGAGATAAGCCTTAATAAATCTTTTCGAGAGGACATGGAGATAAAAATTCCCGGCAGTGAATCATTAAGTAGAAACCCACCTGTGGTTTCTGTTATGTTTGATGTGGGGGCTGTTGAAATTATTGAAAGAAAAATTGGGGTTACGCTTACGAACACACCCTTATCTGTAAAGGCAAGTTTTTCAGACAGTGTAAAGGTAAGAGTGCGTATACCGAAAGATCAGCTAGAGAACTTTGGAAATGATTTAAGGGATATAAACGCCCTGCTCGATTTGAAAATAAAAACCAAGGGGGTATACAAAGTTTACCCCACGATAGTTGGGTTGCCAAACTATGCTGAATTGATTTCTATCGATTCACTTTTAGTCACGTTCTGATTTAATTAAAATATTAGCCTTAAATGCGTAAGCCATTACAAATAGGAATAACCGGAGGCATTGGAGCTGGGAAAAGCCTCGTTTGTAAAATTTTTGGAATACTGGGTGTGCCTGCATACGATGCCGATAGCCGAGCGAAAGTTTTAATGACCACTGACGGAATACTAATCGAGCAAATCAAAAAAGAATTCGGATCATTGTCTTATAATACTACGGGTGGGCTTAATCGGGTGTTCTTAAGTTCGGAAGTTTTTAATCAAAAAGAGAAGTTGGAGTCTTTGAATTTATTGGTTCATCCACGGGTTGCCATCGATTATAACCAGTGGGTTGTAGATTATGCAGAACATAAGTACGTAATCAAGGAGGCAGCATTATTATTTGAGTCTGGTTCGTACAAAGCAATGGATCAAACGATACTGGTAACAGCCCCGACTGCGCTTAGAATTAGAAGAGTTTTAGAAAGGGATAATCATCGAACTAAATCAGATGTGGAACGTATCATCCAAAATCAATTACCGGAAGCTGAAAAGGAGACCATGGCAGATTATATAATTAGAAATAATGAGAGTGAGTTGTTCGTACCCTATATACTGAAATTACATGAGCGGTTCAACACAATGAACTAAAAAAACGTTTTCAAACTTCCATCAATACATTTTCCTTAATCAATGAAAAAAACACTAGTTACCGTTGCCGTTGTTGCGGTTATCATATTCCTACTAGCCTTACCAAAACTGAATTTGTTTAAAAAGGGTGATGAGGTTGAGCAAGCCATGTTGCAGGCAGGAGCCAATAAAGCCCTTTCGGTAGATGCGTTAATCCTTAAGCCTTCGCGCCTTGATAATAAACTTAATGTAACCGGTTCCGTGTTGGCTAATGAATCCTTGGAACTAAAAAGCGAAGTTTCGGGTAAAATCACCTCTATTTCATTTAAGGAAGGGAAGCAAGTAAAGAAAGGAGATTTATTGATTCAGACGAATGATGACGAAATTCGTGCTCAGTTAATCAAGCAAAGATATAACCGTAAACTAAACAAGGATAACGAATTTCGGCAACGCAAGCTTTTAGAAAAAGATGCCATTAGCCAGGAGGAGTATGACAATGCATTGAACCGATTAAATACTACCGATGCGGATATTCAGTTGCTGGAAACTCAGTTGAGTAAGACCCGAATTCGCGCACCCTTCGATGGCGTTATTGGATTACGTTTCGTTAGTGAAGGCGCCTATATTTCCCCCAATACGGTTATAGCTACGCTTTATAATGTTTCTCCCGCCAAAATAGATTTTGCCATACCAGGCCGATACAGTGCTCAAGTATCTCCAGGAAAGAAGATTCGATTCACTATTGAAAGCGATATGAAAATTTATGAAGGCGAGGTATATGCTATAGAACCCCGCATCGACCCTGATACACGTACCTTAAAAATCAGAGCGCTTGCGGATAACAAAAAAGGCAACCTAATACCCGGCCAATTTGTAAAGGTTGAGTTAATTCTGGATTCGAGTGATAATGCCATTATGGTACCCACCGAAGCTGTTATTCCTGAACAAGCAGGAAAGAAAGTGTTTGTCTTGGAAAACGGAAAAGTGCAGGAAGTAAAAGTGGAAACGGGAATCCGCACGGCAAATATGCTCGAGATTTTATCGGGATTAAAACAAGGAGACACCTTACTAACCACAGGTATTTTACAGTTACGCGCAGGCATGGACGTTCAGATTTCAAAGTTGGATTAAGAGGAAAAATATTACCTAAGAGGATATGGCAAGTTTATCGATAACAAGTATTAACAGACCCGTTTTGGCCATCGTGATGTCTTTGGTCATTATCTTGTTTGGGGTAATCGGGTTTATGTTTTTAGGGGTAAGAGAATTTCCGAGTGTTGATCCACCGGTAGTTACAGTATCAACCAGTTATGTTGGAGCTAACTCAAGCGTAATTGAATCACAAATTACCGAACCCCTGGAGGAAGCTGTTAATGGCGTGCCCGGTGTGCGAACCATTACGTCTGTAAGTCGCGAAGGAAGAAGTAATATTACGGTTGAGTTTGAATTAGGAGTTGATTTAGAGGCTGCCGCAAATGATGTTCGTGATAAAGTTTCCGGAGCGCTGAATCGATTACCTCCTGATGTTGATCCTCCACGCGTTGAAAAAGCGGATGCCGATTCAAGCCCTATAATTTTCTTAACCGTAGTAAGTAGTAAGCGCGATTTGCTTGAGCTTTCCCGTATCGCAGAAATTTACTTTAAGGAGCGTATTCAAACAATTCCGGGTATTAGCTCTGTGCAGGTTTGGGGCGAACGCAGATACTCTATGCGGCTTTGGATGGATCCTATCAAACTTGCTTCTCTAAAGCTTGCTCCTTCCGATGTGCTTCAGGCAGTTAATCGCGAAAATGTTGAATTACCTTCAGGAAGAGTGGAAGGTTCCAATACGGAACTCACCGTTCGAACCATGGGCCGACTAACAACAGAAGAAGATTTTAATAATCTAATTATTAAAGAAGATGGTGATAAGATAGTTCGCTTTAGCGATGTGGGAAAAGCCGAATTAGGAGCGGAGAATGACCGCAGTATTTTGAGACGCGATGGCGTGCCAGGATGTGCGATTGCCATTGTGGCACAGCCGGGGGCAAACAATATCGATATCTCTGAAAGGCTTTATAAAAAATTAGCACAGATTCAACACGATCTCCCCCCTGATGTAAAGTATGTGATGAGCTATGATTCTACTGAATATATTCGGGCTTCAATTTCAGAAGTAGAAGACACTATCGTCATAGCATTTTGTTTAGTGCTGGCTATCATCTTTTTGTTTTTACGCGATTGGCGTACAACCATTATCCCGGTTGCCACAATCCCTATCTCTTTAATCGGAGCTTTCTTTATCATGTACCTGCTAGGGTTCACAATCAATGTGCTTACACTATTAGGAATTGTGTTGGCGATTGGGCTTGTTGTAGACGATGCTATTGTTGTGTTGGAAAATATTTATGTAAAAATTGAAGAAGGCGAAAATCCTGTCGAGGCAGCAAAAAAGGGATCTACTGAGATTTATTTTGCAGTTATTTCAACCACCGTTTCGGTAGTGGCAGTTTTTTTACCGGTAATCTTTTTACAAGGACTCACCGGTCGTTTGTTTCGCGAGTTTGGATTGGTCGTAGCAAGCTCTGTCGCTATCTCGGCATTTGTTTCGCTAACGCTCACACCCATGATGAGCGCAAAAATTTTGAAGCGAAGGGCTGTGCAACCCTGGTTGTATCGAGTAACTGAACCATTTTTTGAAGCTCTTACGAGGGGCTATAGTAATTCATTAAGAGGGTTTATGAAACACCGTTGGTTAGCGTTTGTAGTAATTGCAGCATCAGGTGGCTTAATTTATTTGATGGGCATACTTGTGCCCTCTGAGCTTGCTCCTATGGAAGATAGGAGTGAATTCAGGTTACAAGCGCAGGCCATGGAAGGAGCTACGTTTGAGTATATGGATAAATATGTGCAGGAGCTGAATCAGTTTGTGCATGACGAAGTGCCTGAAACATTTGGTTACTTAAGTGTAACTGCTCCAGGTTTTGGTGGAGCGGGGGCAAACTCTGGCTTTGTGAGAGTTATGTTAAAATCTCCGAAAGAAAGAACGCGAACCCAGCAGGAAATAGTTGATGACGTAACTAAACGAGCTCAAAAATATTCAGGGGTAAGAACGTTTGTATCTCAAGCTCAAACTATCGGTGATCGAAGAGGGGGCTTCCCCGTTCAGTTCGTAATTCAGGCAGCTGAGATTGATAAGCTTAAGGAGGTACTTCCTGAATTTTTGGCCAAAGCTAATGCAAGTCCAAAATTTTCATTTGTTGATTTAGATTTAAAATTTAATAAGCCAGAGATCAACATTTCGATTGACCGTGATAAAGCCAGAAACCTGGGAGTGAATGTGTTTGACATTGCTCAAACCTTGCAGCTTGGGCTCAGCGGCTCTCGCTTTGGTAATTTTATTATGGACGGAAAGCAATACCAAATTATTGGGCAGGTAGAACGGAGAGACCGCAGCGAACCGCTTGACTTAAAAACATTGTATGTAAAAAATAAGCGCGGTGAATTAATCCAGCTAGATAACTTAGTGACGTTTGAAGAACTTAGTAGTCCACCACAACTATATCGCTTCAACCGGTACTCTTCTGCCAAAGTGAGTGCACAGTTAGCAAACGGTGTATCCCTGGGCGAGGGCATTAAAGAAATGGAGAGAATTGGTGAGGAGGTTTTAAACGAATCCTATACAACCAGTTTAGATGGTGCCTCGCGCGAGTTTTCCGAAAGTTCGTCTAGTATTTATATAGCATTTGCAATAGCACTAGCAATCATTTACCTCATTCTTGCAGGTCAGTTTGAAAGTTTTAAAGATCCGTTGATCATAATGTTTACAGTGCCCTTGGCCTTAGCGGGAGCCTTGTTATCGTTGTGGTACTTTAATCAAACATTGAATATTTTTAGTCAGATTGGTATCATCATGTTAATTGGCTTGGTAACTAAAAATGGAATTCTAATTGTTGAATTTGCTAATCAACGTAAAGAACAAGGTAAAAAGTTGTTAGAAGCCGTAACCGAAGCGGCTGAGTCACGCTTCAGACCCATTCTTATGACAAGTATGTCAACCATTTTGGGTATCCTCCCAATTGCTTTAGCATTAGGAGCAGGATCAGAAAGCCGGGTGTCTATGGGTATTGCCGTTATTGGTGGTATGGCGTTCGCTACGGTACTTACTCTCTATGTTATTCCTGCTATATACTCTTATGTAAGTAACAAGGACGCTAATATATCTACACATTAAAGTTGACTTGGTTTTTTATGAAAAGAGTTCTTTCAGTAATCATATTTGTATCAGTGGCCTTGTTTGGATATGCTCAAGATACATTGAGTTTGGCGCGAGCTATTCAGGTTGGGTTAAAAAATAATTTTGATGTACAAATTGGAGCCCTTAACCTGGACATTGCAAAAAACAATAACAATTGGGGCCAAGCTGGTTTATTTCCAAGTATTAACCTTATAGCCAATCAACCGAACAGCATCGTTCAGCGAAAGCCAGCCAACCCCTTTGCGGTAGCGGGTAAAAATATCTCGGATAACCTGAATGGTTCGTTGGATGTACAGTTTACTCTCTTTGACGGATTTGCTGTTAAGCTTACAAAAGCAAGACTGGAAAAAATAGAAGAATTAACAGGTGGCAATGCACGGTTTATTATGGAAAATACCGTACAAGGAATTATACTAGATTACTACCAGGTTCTTTTGCAACAAGAACAGCTTAAGGTATTAATTAAGAATAAAGAGTTTTCGAAAGAACGCTACCATTATATCAAACTTCGTAAAGAATTAGGAGGCGCCATTACCTTTGATGTGTTGCAGGAACAGAATAATTACCTGACCGATTCAGCCACCGTTTTGCAACAAGAGATTTTTCTTAAAAATGCAGTGCGCAATCTCAACGTGTTGCTCAATGAAAACATTAATAAAACGTATCGGTTAACGGATCCTATCCCTTTTGAGAGTGATGAGTATAAGTATGAAGATTTACGAGATAAAATGTTCCGTTCTAACACCAATTTAAGGAATCAATATATTAGTCAGGAACTTTTTAGGAATGCAACCCGATTGGCCGAATCAAATTATTCGCCAGCTATATTAATGAACACAGGTGTCAACGGGAGTTTAGATCGGTTAAATGCAAACTTTAGAGTGCCAACCGGCAATACAATTGAAAATACCGTTGGGTATGTCAATAGAAATCAAGCCTTACCGGTTTACAATAGTGTAAACGAAACGGCACTTGCCCCTCTTACTCAAACCGGTAATAGCTATGGAGCATATTTAAACCTTGGTCTTCGATTTACTTTATTTAATGGAGGCCAAATCAGACGGACAGTAGAGAATGCCCGTATTCAGGAATCCATTGAGCAATTAAGTACCGATCAATTAAAACTGTCGCTTGAGAATGATTTACTTGCCAGTTTCGATTTATATAATCTGAGGCAGCAGTTGGTGCAAATATCGCAAGTAAGGCTACAGGCAGCTGAGCTCAATCTTACGTTAGCCGATGAGCGGTATAAGAATGGCGCGTTAAGCGCTATAGATTTACGTATCGTGCAGGATAATTATCAGGTGGCAGCGCTGGATACGTACCTTGCTATTTACGCCCGAATTTCCAGCAGCGTAGATCTAATTCGCTTAACTGGTGGCCTGGTAGACAATGCCAACTAAAGCGATAATCCTTTAGTTGATTATCTCTTTCGGGTTCTTATACGGGTGAGATCATTGATTCTTACGGGTCTTCCTATTAAATTTATTGGCTTGAAAAAACTGAAACCATGAAGGGCTTGCAGGATCTTCTCTTGCTGGGTGACCCACGCTTGTACACCGTTTCTGAACCTATACTAGAAACCGAATTATCGAAGGTACCAGTGTGGGTTGCCGATTTACATAATGTGATGGAAGAGATACGGGCTAAATATCATTTTGGTCGTGCTATTGCAGCTCCCCAATTGGGGAATATGAAACGACTGATTTATATGAACATTGATAAGCCCGTGGTTTTTATTAATCC
This sequence comes from Cyclobacteriaceae bacterium, assembly GCA_018063305.1. Taxonomy (GTDB): domain Bacteria; phylum Bacteroidota; class Bacteroidia; order Cytophagales; family Cyclobacteriaceae; genus ELB16-189. The sequence goes on along the minus strand of JAGPBO010000056.1, from coordinate 4,815 downwards.
CGAGTTTACCTTACTGAGTGAAGAAACATTTGAAGTTTGGGACGACTGTATGTGCTTCCCGAATTTGCTTGTGAAAGTAAAAAGACACAAGGAGTTAATAGTGTCTTATAAGGATGAAACCTGGCAAAGCCGCGAATGGAAAATGAAGGATGACGTGGCTGAGTTACTTCAACACGAGTACGATCATTTAAATGGAATCTTATGTACTATGCGCGCCATAAACGACAAGTCGTTCATGTGGCGGATGTAAGCGAATTAAATCAGTTAATAGAAGGCACCGCCTCAGGCCGCATCACCCAAAAATTATTGAACCCATCACCCACCTGAATACTTAATAACCCATTAGCGAGCATTTCGAGGATAGCAAGAAAATTAAATATGAGAGAAATCCGGGTAGGGGCTTTTTCAAAAAGTTCAGTAAAGGCTACCCTGGGTTTTACGGTTATTTCATTCAGAATATATTCTTTCTGACCTTCAATGGTGTAGGGATATTGAATAACCTGATGCACAGGTCTGTTTTTCTCTTCCTCAGCCCGTTTCAATACTTTTTCGAATACGGTCAGTAGTTTAAAAAGGTCAACATCCTGCAGCTCAGCCTCTACGTTGGTGCTCTCAGCAAGTGCCCTAAGTTCTTTCATCAGGTTTCCGCGCTTTTCCTTGAGTAACTCAGTTTCTTCCATCTTATGGAACTGCGCAACCACAGATTTGTACTTTTTGTACTCAAGTAAATGCTTTATCAGCTCTTCACGAGGATCAATCTCGTTGCCCTGTTCATCCAATTGAGGCCTAGGCAACAGCATTTTGGATTTAATCCGCATAAGCGTAGCAGCCACCAATATAAATTCACTAGCCACCTCTACATTAAGGGTTTCAAGGCTGCGAATGTATTCCAGAAAATCGTTAGTAATCTTTGAAATAGGGATGTCGTTGATTTCTAATTCATCACGTTCAATAAAGAAGAGAAGCAGATCAAAAGGGCCTTCAAAAAGGGGCAGTTTTATTTCAAATGGTTGTTGTTGCATTTTCAATTTATAAGATGCAAAAATACTCAGGAATTGATGATTTCTGGACTTAATTTTTGGTGAAAATCACAGGCAGTGCTTAACCCAGTCAAATTCCTTACTTTTGAGTTTGAGAAACTTTAAACAGTTATCCCTTGGAACTTGTTTAAGGATAATATCTCAACTAAAATTTAAAAGCCGCAATGCTTATTTCACCCGGAAAATTGCTCTCTAAAATCGACAGCCCTCAGGATTTAAAGAAACTGGATCAGGTGCAGCTTGTACAACTGTGTGAGGAGCTACGCAATTTTATTATTGACAATGTTTCTGTTTATGGGGGGCATTTTGGTGCAAGCCTTGGGGTTGTTGAATTAACCGTGGCCCTCCACTATGTCTTCAATACTCCCACAGATCAATTAGTGTGGGATGTTGGCCATCAGGCGTATGGTCATAAAATTCTTACTGGTAGAAAGGATGAGTTCCATACCAACAGAATGTATAAGGGGATTTCGGGGTTTCCTAAGCGGACCGAAAGTGAGTATGATGCTTTCGGAGTAGGCCATTCATCCACCTCAGTATCCGCTGGGCTGGGCATGGCAGCGGCTTCTAAATATTTAGGGCTAGATCAAAAGCAACATATCGCTGTAATTGGCGATGGTGCCCTTACAGGCGGCATGGCTTTCGAGGCACTAAATCATGCCGGTGTTTCCGATACGAATTTGCTAATTATCCTCAATGATAATTGCATGTCTATCGATCCTAACGTTGGAGCATTAAAGGATTACCTAACGGATATAACGACATCCAAAACTTACAATAGGCTTAAGGACGATGTGTGGAATTTATTGGGTAAGCTTTCACACTTTGGTAAGAATGCTCAAGAGATTGTTTCCAAGGTAGAGAATGGAATTAAGGCTACCTTACTAAGTCAAAGTAATTTATTTGAATCGCTCAACTTGCGATACTTTGGTCCTGTTGATGGGCACGATGTGGATCATTTAGTAGCCATCATGCGGGACCTCAAGGACATCAAGGGGCCAAAAATTTTGCATTGCGTTACTGTAAAAGGAAAGGGGTATGGCCCTGCAGAGAAAGGAAATGCAACTACCTGGCACGCACCAGGTACGTTTGATAAAATCTCTGGAGAAATTCATAAGAAAGTTCACGACACGCCACAACCTCCTAAATATCAGGATGTATTTGGGCATACACTCGTTGAATTGGCCCGCGCCAATGATAAGATCATGGGCATCACACCAGCAATGCCATCGGGTTCATCCATGAATATTATGATGAAAGAGATGCCCAACCGGGCTATTGACGTGGGCATAGCAGAGCAACATGCGGTAACCTTTTCTGCAGGATTAGCCACACAAGGTCTTGTCCCTTTCTGTAACATATATAGCTCCTTCATTCAAAGAGCGTACGATCAGGTGATACATGATGTATGCATTCAAAATCTGCCGGTAAATTTTTGCTTAGATCGGGCGGGTTTTGCAGGGGCAGATGGCCCTACCCATCACGGAGCTTATGATCTGGCTTTTTTCAGATGCATCCCTAATATGATCGTGTCTGCTCCTATGAATGAACAAGAGCTTCGTAACCTGATGTACACGGCCCAACTACCAAGAAAGGGTCAGGCTTTTTCAATCCGATATCCACGTGGGCAAGGGGTAATGACTGAATGGCGCACGCCATTCGAAAAAATTGAAATAGGTAAAGGCCGAATAATTAAAGAGGGTGAAGATATTGCGATTCTTAGTATCGGCCATATTGGAAATTATGTAGTAGATGCTTGCGATAGACTTGCCGAAAAGGATATTCATCCGGCCCATTACGACCTTCGTTTTGCCAAACCTCTTGATGAAGATTTATTACATAAAGTATTCGCTTCGTTTAAGCGAATCATTACGTTAGAAGACGGATGTGTTCAGGGCGGAGTGGGTAGTGCTATCCTGGAGTTTATGGCCGATAATAATTATCAGGCTGAGGTGATGAGACTCGGAATTCCTGATAGAATTGTTGAGCATGGTGAACAAACTGAACTTCATAAAGAGTGCGGATTTGACGTAGACGGTATCATTCGAGCTGTAGAAGCAATGTTAGTAACAGCATCGAAGGTCTAAATTCTGTCGTGAATCGTTTATTAGGTATGGTCCAAAAATACTGATAACCAGATAGATAGGGTTATCTTAAAGCGAGATTATAAGAAATTGCTAGCCTACTTGTGTCCATGATTCTAGCCCTCAGTAGATTCAATACTATTACATGATTTTGTAAATTGTGCTAAAGCATCTTAAATTGTGCTTAATTGTATATATTTGGAAACTAGGAATAATTTTGATTAACACAGTTTACCTATACTCAATCCACTGAATAAACCCATAAAATCTTACGCACATGGAATTAGAAGAAATAGATCCACACAAGTATGACGCATGGAACAACCTGGCGCTAAACCTGGCATTGGCTTGCTGGGCAATCGGCCTTTTGGTTATCCTCGGGTATTTTGTGAAGTTAACGTCAACGGCAGGAAGCAAGAATAAGTATGATTTCATCAATAAGTATGAAATAACTACGTTGTGGATAGCCTCTATTATTTTGATTTTAGGAGGATGCTTTTATGTTAATTCCGCCATACTTGAGTTAACAACACTTTGGATTTTCGTTCGACTTTTTACCACTACCATGTTTGCGATTTTGGTGGGGATGATTGTCCAAAACCTGCTTAAATTTTACTACCCATTCTTCATAGAAAGAAGGTTGAAGGTGCTTCGCTACAAGCCAAGAACTTCGCCTCAAGGTAAGCCAATGAAGTTGTTGAGTGAAGAGGAAGAAGATGCACACCTGGATGAAGGGATGATTGCGGAAGAGAATGTATTTTCAGTAGATTACGATGTATGGTTAGATGAGGAGACCGGATATAAGCAGATAGAAAAATATGCAGGCCATCTTCATGCTATTCAATGTCCAGAGTGTAACTATCAAACATTTAAGGTTGCACGGGAGGAAATTATCAAGGCCCCGACAGCTGATGAGGAGGGTGAATTGATGAAGCACTACCTGTGTGGCTACTGTGGTTACAAAGCCAGAAAAATTGTGGTTTTGAGGCAACAAGCTAAGACTGAGGAGGCATCTACTACGGCACCTGCTTAACACGAACTAAGAACTTATTGTAAGCGAGAGGCTGATTCGAAAAGATTCAGCCTCTCGCTTTTTTGCTAATTGTAATTTTAAAACGAAGGTAGTTTTATCTGATCGGAATAAAACTTCATACGCGAATGCTGAGTATCAAGCAAATCAATCCGATCAATAGAGGAGTACTTATGATTGACAAAAACCTCTACATAGTCGGTGCCCAATAGGTATAAATTGATTTTATAATTATAGTAACGAATTGCCATTACAAAATTGGCGTGCTCATACAAGACGCTTACTTTTTTTTGTAGAGGTAATGGTTTAAGGCTATTCCAGGAAATCATCTATTAAACTTATCAAAAAAATAAATTTGATCCATGCTTTGCATGTTTTTTCAATTACAGAAGTTTGATTACTAATCATTAGGATGATTTCTGATAATAATGCTGCGCCTACCCGTGCCTCATTATTTGAGATTTTCGATCCTGCCAAAATCATTTTTGTAATTTGAAATGGCTAAGCTACCTTTGCAGTCCTTAAACGGTGGATGTAGTTCAGTTGGTTAGAATGCTAGATTGTGATTCTGGAGGTCGCGGGTTCGAGCCCCGTCATTCACCCAAATAGCCCCGCTCATGCGGGGTTTTTTCTTGCCTTAACGGGAGAAGGTAAGCCGTTC
>JAGPBO010000055.1 GCA_018063305.1 Cyclobacteriaceae bacterium | reverse complement strand
ATGAACAAGGAGGTTGGGCACGCTGGAATATCTAAACTGGAGGTGGTAGGCAGTATGCATGAACGAAAAAGACGCATGGCCGATTTGGCCGATGCCTTTATTGCATTGCCCGGTGGCTGGGGAACGTTAGATGAATTAGCCGAAATCTTAACCTGGAAGCAGCTAGGATTGGTTAAGGCTCCTGTGGGTTTACTAAACACAAAGGACTACTTCCATTCATTAGTCAATCAAATGGAAACCATGGTTAAGGAAGGCTTCCTTTACTCAAAAAATCTTGACGAGCTTATAATTGCCAACACTCCGGAGGAACTTCTTATCCAACTTAGGCCAATTAGCGTTTAAACAATCGGGCTTATCTAAAATTTGGTAGCTTTAAAAGAGGCACAGATACATGCGCGTACGAACTTTTTTTATAGCACTGTTAATGCTAATGACCGGAATGTGTAAAGCCCAGGTGCTTGGCTTTTCGTTACCACCTGGTAAAACCAAGGTTCAATTCCCTATTGAGATTTATAATAACCTGGTGGTATTGCCGATGATTCTTAACAATCAATTGCCTCTTAAGTTTATTTTGGATACCGGTGTTCGTACATCCATTTTAACAGAGAAGGCCTATAGCGATATTTTGAATTTACAGTACTCGCGCAAATACAGCATTGCTGGGCCGGGAGGCGAAAAACTTGTTGATGCCTATGTAACCAATAATGTTTCACTTGATATGCCAGGAGTTCATGGCCGTGGGCATGCTATGCTGGTGTTGGATAAAGACTACTTGGAGCTTCGAAATTATTTAGGTACTGAGGTGCATGGCATTTTAGGATACGAGTTGTTCAGTCGGTTTATCGTGGAGGTTAATTATGAGAAGAAGGTTTTGACGCTTATGCTTCCCCAACGATTTAAAGAGAAGAAAAAATTTCAATGGTTACCTATCAAAATACAGGATACCAAACCTTACCTGGAGGTTGTTTTGGAAATGAACGACACCACAACCCTTAACGCTAAATTATTAGTTGATAGTGGTGCAAGTCATGGGCTTTTCCTTGAGACAACCTCCGATAAAAAAATTAATGTCCCCCCCAAAAATGTTACAAGCATTATCGGGCGTGGTTTGGGGGGCGTAATTACTGGACAGATAGGGAAGATCAGGTCAATTAAACTTGGTAAATATAAAATCGATAATGTGCTCACCAGTTTTCCTGACCCAAATGCTTACATGGATACGTTGAAGGTGAATCGTTCTATATTCAGGAACGGATCTATAGGCGGTGAAATTTTAAGTAGATTTACTGTTATCTATAATTTTCCAGGAGAACGAATTTACTTTAAGAAGAACTCACAATTCAAGAAGAGTTTTTACTATAGCTTAAGTGGCTTAACCATTCGGGCTAAAGGCGCAAGACTTAAGAATTTTGAGATTACCGATATCCGCGCGCAATCATCAGCAACCACAACTGATATTCAGGTTGGCGATCGAATAGTTAGCGTTAATGGTATTGCAGCCACAGATCTTGATCTCAATACGATCAATGGATTTCTTAATTCAAAACCTGGTCGCAGAATAAACCTGCAGGTGGAAAGGAGTGGAATTAAATTAAAAAGAGAATTTCGTTTGGTAGATCCTTTATGAAAGAGATCGCAGCGCCTTGAATAGTTTTCCTTTTCTTTTGTTGTATGCCTGTTGCAGATAAAGTTGAGTTTTCTTAAGCTTTAAAGAACTCATTAATGCGGTATATACAGAATCAGCAGTAATAGAATCCTTAAGGATATAATTCATTACTCCGGTATTCAACGCTTCATGGTAATTCGAGTTTTTTAATACGGTTATAGGGATATGCTTTGTTTTGCGGTTACACGATAAAGTCATAACTGCCAACTTCAATTCAACTTTACCTAAATTATCATCAATTAAAATATAATGCGGTTTGAAACGAGCGAGTCTTTCGATAATACTGGCAAGATCAAAAGCGATCTCTGTAATTACTTTAGAGTGCTTAACCTGACCCAGACTTTCGAATGTTTTAGATAGCTCAATGGGGTTGTTCCCAACCACTAATACATTTAATAATTTAGCTCGCTTTTCGCTCGTTTCCATAAATTCAATTGCTCAAGTAAAACAATTAAACGGAGAAAAGGATTGATAGATTTACTATTAATTTAAGGGGATCTCTAAAAATCTTGTCACGTTGAGCTTGTCGAAACGTAAATCAAGTTTTTGCTATCGAAATCGACTTCGATAAACTCAGTCTGACACTCATTTTCTATTTTTAGAGATGTCTTTTGTGGAATAGCTCAAATTTTAGAAAAACGCAACATTGAAATCTATCCTGATTGTTGGTGGAGGTTTGGCCGGACTGGTGAGTGCTAATTTTTTAGCTCAAAAGGGCTTATCGGTTACACTGATTGAGAAAAAAGCATATCCATTTCATAGAGTTTGTGGTGAATATATTTCCAATGAAGTAGTTCCGTTTCTACATTCCCTGGATCTTTTCCCTGTCGAGTTTAATCCTTCTTCTATCAGCAAATTTCAGTTAACATCGGTAAATGGTAAGGCTGCCCACATGCCATTGGACCTCGGTGGCTTTGGGATAAGCCGTTTTACGTTTGATAATTTTCTGTACAAAAAAGCATTGATCCGCGGAGTATTTTTTATACTAAATACCGAAGTTGATCATATTACTTATCGCGATGATCAATTTGTGGTTCAAACCAGAACCAATAACTATACAGCAGATTTAGTTATTGGTTCTTTTGGAAAAAGATCACGGGTTGATATGATGCTGAAGCGAGATTTTATTCTAAGTCGTTCGCCCTATGTAGGTGTTAAATATCACATCCGAACGGACCAGCCCTCGGATTTAATTTCATTACATAATTTTAAAGAGGGGTACTGTGGATTGAGTCAGATAGAGGATGAAAAATTCACACTGTGTTACCTTACCCATAGAAACAATCTTAAAAAGTATGGAACGATTCAGGCTATGGAAGCGGAAGTTCTGACAAAGAATCCCTTTATAAAGTCTGTTTTTCAAAACTCAGAATTTTTATACGATCGCCCTGAAGTAATAAATGAGATCACGTTTGCTACAAAATCCCCAGTTGAAAATCACATACTAATGGCTGGCGATGCAGCCGGCATGATTACACCGCTCTGCGGAAACGGTATGGCCATGGCCATTCATTCAGCAAAAATTTTAAGTGAGTTGGTCGTAGAATATTCTTCAGGTAAATTTTCGAGAGATCAATTGGAGAAACGATACTCAAATACATGGAGGGCTATGTTTGCCGGCAGGCTTTGGGCTGGCCGCCAAATTCAAAAATTGTTTGGCGATGTTTGGACCTCCAACCTTGCCGTAAACCTAATTAGAAGATCGAAACCTGTGGCCAATATGATCATGCGCAATACCCACGGGCAGCCTTTTTAGAAATATTATAATTGCAGCAGGTGACTTGTCTCCAGAAAAAACCAAATAAAAAACCCATTCAGGCAAAGTGCGGATAGAAAATTAAGCCACATCGTATTGCTATAATTCGCTTTGGTAGGATTACGCCACGTGCGTGCAAACCAAGTTAGGAAGAAGAGAACAACCGGTATAAGTGCCATAATAAACACTTGAGCAAACCGGAGAGAATGGTATTGATAAAAATACCAGAGATACCCCACCGAGGCGACTGAGAAAACAGCCATCACAAGAATAAAAGTACCCCGTATCCCAAGCATCAAACTAACAGTTTGGTCACCTCTCGCGGAATCCTCTTCATGCTGATAAATTTGTGTCATGGGGTAAGTTCCCAAAAGGAAAAGACTGGATAGAATGGCGGGGAAGACAACCCGTTCGTTCCAAAGATTTTCAGGAGTAAAATTATTGATGCTTATATAACTCATGCCGAAGGTGAAAAATCCCTGAAAAAAGGCAACCGTTAACAATCCGCCAACGGGAAACCTTTTTAATCGGATGGAAGGGTGACTGTAGGCTTTTGAAGCCAACCCATACACCAATAACATACCAGCGAACCAAGGACTAATCTTAAAATAACCGAGTAGCAACGCAAGGATGTCAAGGGTGAGTGAAGTATAGTAAAGACCCTTATTTACCGGTGGCGGATTTTTTAAACCCCCAATGCTCTTTTCGTCTTTATCAAAGTAACTGTTGTACCCATTGCTTGCCGGGTACAGAAAAAAATGAATGATCAAAAAGGACCAAAGTAGCCTGCTTCCATTAAGATTTGGAGAAATTCCTAATGCAAAGAAATAGACCGGCATCAAAAAAAATGAGAACGGAAAGCGCAAGTGAAGCAATATAGACCGCATAAATCCTACAGAAATTATTCATTAAAATAACAAATTCAATTTTGGTAAAGCCATATCGACTTGTTTTTTGTTATACTTGGATAGATGAGTTATATCACCTCCATAGGTACGGCTGTTCCACCTTATAAATTTAGTCAGGCTACGTTGGCCGACTTTATGACGCAGGCCATGCAGGCCAATGATGAAGAGGCTCAAAAGCTTAAGGTGATTTTTAGGGCTACGGGTATTGATACGAGGCATTCCGTTCTTAGCGACTACGGTAAGAGTTATGACTTTAATTTTTACAGTAACTCTCCTGATTTCGAACCATTTCCATCTACCAAACGAAGGCTTGAGCTGTTTAAGCAAGAGTCCCTAACGTTAAGCCTTGCTTCGATTCAGGCGTGCTTGCAAAAAATAAAATTATTCGACAAGCAATCAATTACTCATTTAGTGGCAGTAAGCTGTACGGGCATGTATGCGCCAGGTCTTGATATTGACTTGATAAAACATCTTGACCTCTCTTCAAATGTTAACCGTATTTGCATCAACTTTATGGGTTGCTATGCCGCGTTCAATGCTTTGAAGTTGGCGGATTCATTTTGTCAAGTTGATCCACAGGCTAAGGTGCTTGTTGTTTGTACGGAACTTTGCAGCATTCATTTTCAAAAGGAAACAACTGAGGACAATATGTTGGCCAATGCGCTGTTTGCCGATGGATCTGCAGCTATGTTAGTTCAAGGTCGGCCAGAAAAAGGGCTCAATCTAAAACCCATAAGCTTCTATTGTGATCTTGCCCCTGATGGCGAACAAGATATGGCCTGGACAGTTGGAGATTGGGGATTTGAAATGCGATTATCAGCTTACGTGCCAGCGATTATCCGGCAAGGAATTACCAAGTTAACGAATTCCTTGTTGCAACAGATTTCACATCGGATGTCAGACATAGCTTATTATGCTATTCACCCAGGAGGCAAAAAAATATTGGAAGTAATTGAACAGGAACTGGCATTAACCAAACAACAAAACAAGTCGGCTTATACTATTCTCAAACAATTCGGCAATATGTCGTCTCCAACCGTGCTGTTTGTTTTACAAGATATTTTTGAAGGCCTAACTTTTTCAGATGCAGATAAAAAAATTCTAAGTTTTGCCTTTGGTCCAGGCCTTACTTTGGAAAGTATGATTCTTGAGATTCAGCAACATGATTAATCCTATTAACCTCTCGGTACGTTCAACAGGATTGGAAATTATGGACGACCTGGATTGTCATGGAAGCGTGGTTGAACAAACCTTACGGGAATTGGATTTTATTAACAAGTGGCTAGGAGGAAACGAGGTAACCATTCGTGCAGTAAAATCAGTGTGGAGAAAGTTTCCAAAAGATCAACCTGTTCATATTGCCGATCTGGGTTGCGGAAGTGGAGAGATGTTACGATTGCTGGCGCGATTAGCTGCAAAGGAAAACAGAAAAGTATTTCTCAAAGGATTTGATGCCAATCCATATATTATAAAATACGCCACAGATCATTCTCAAGAATTTAACAATATTAGTTTCGAAGCTATTAATGTGTTTTCGGAGGAGTTTCAAGCTCAGAAATTTGATTTGATTCTGTCTACTCTATTCATCCATCACTTTAGTGACACCGAAGTAGAGAAGCTGCTTTCGGATTTAGTAAAGCAGACACGAAGTGCCATTATTATTAATGATATTCATAGACATCCTTTGGCCTTTTACGCCATTAAGTTTCTTACTAGAATTTTTTCTCGTTCTGCTATGGTGAGATTTGATGCACCCTTATCTGTATTACGGGCATTTACGAAAAAAGAGTTTTTGTCTATTCTTGACAAAGCGGCTATTACTTCCTTTTCTCTTGACTGGAAATGGGCCTTTCGATGGCAATTGGTTATCTATACCAACCCCATGTAAACTCTGGCACAATTTTTACTAATTTGGCTGCAGGGATTGAGATTCTGATTTGTTAAACCTATCTGTTATGAAAAACAACTTGATTTTTGCTGCCGTAATTACACTTGTCCTTTCTGCCTGTGGCTCTAGCCCATTTGGACAAAAAGTAAAAGAGCCCTTCAGGGGAAATGCGTATGAGTCAAACAATCGTTTCTTTCGCGGCACGGGCAAAGGCGAAAGTTCGCAGGATAACATTGCCCGAAGCAAAGCCGATCTCGATGCAAAAGCACAATTGGCAGGTCAGGTAAACACAACGATGAAGCAAGTGGCCGATCAGTATTTAGGGCAAACCGGAAACGAACGTGCAGCCGATGTAGCCGATAAATTTCAGAGTCTGGTACGCCAGGTGATGAACACCAGCATGGCTGACCTACGTAAGATTGGTGAGCAGAAATATTTTAATAAGAAAGAGAATAAGTACACGGTTTTTATGGCTTATGAAATAAAGAAAAATGCCATGTTTCGATTTATGAAGAAGCAGGCCAAAACCGATAAAACAATTGACGAACGCCAGATGGATATCATTAACAAAATTCTGGATGAGCAGATTACACAATCAGAAGACGAAGGCGATAACTAAATCTTTTCTCGAAGGAATAACGAGGCTGTCCTACTTTTGATTTTAGGACAGCCTTTTATTTTCCTTCTACCATTCGTTCTGCGGTTTCTGCGATTTTTAACTGGTTGATAAATTCCTCAACCTCACCATTCATTACTGCTGGTAAATTATGTTGTGTGTACCCAATGCGATGATCCGTTACTCTGCTTTGTGGATAATTATAGGTTCTGATTTTTTCTGAACGATCACCACTGCGCACCTGGCTTTTGCGGGAAGCACCCGTCTCAGCCTGCTTTCTCTCCACTTCTCGTTCATAAAGTTTTGCGCGAAGCATGACCAACGCGCGTGCGCGATTTCCGTGTTGTGAACGTTCTACCTGACACGTGATTACGATGCCGGTCGGTTTGTGGGTCATCTGCACTTTGGTCTCCACTTTGTTTACATTCTGCCCACCAGCCCCGCCCGACCGCGAAGTGATTACCTCGATATCGGCAGGATTGATTTCTACATCCACCTCTTCTGCTTCGGGTAGCACCACCACGGAGGCAGCCGAGGTATGAACCCGGCCTTGCGTCTCTGTCTCCGGCACTCGTTGCACCCGGTGCACTCCTGACTCATATTTAAAAATCCCATAGGCGCCTTCACCCTCAACACTGCTGATCACTTCTTTATAGCCACCTGCGGTGCCTTCAGTAATATCAAGAACAGACATTTTTAACCCTCTTCTATCGCAAAATCGCTGGTACATGCGCCATAGGTCACCGGCAAAAATTGCCGCCTCATCCCCACCTGTACCTGCCCGGATTTCCAAAATACAATTCTTATCATCGTTCGGATCTTTAGGCATCAACATCTCCTTTAGTTCCCCTTCAAGCATTTCTTTTTTTGGCTCCAACTCCTCCAATTCCATTTTAGCCAACTCCCGCATCTCCGGATCTTTCTCCTTTTGAAGTATTGCCTTGGCGTGCTCTAACCCATCTAGTATTGCCTGATACTGGTTATACTTTTTAACCACTTTTTCCAGGTCTTTGTATTCCTTATTTAGCAGACCGAATTTCTTTGGGTCCTTCATCGTTTCCGATTGCACCAAAAGCTGACCCACTTCCTCAAAACGGTTCTTTATTTCTAATAACTTTTCAATCATAAACTAAAAGAAGGCTGCAAAGTTAATAAAATCAATGGCTAAAGCGGATATTCATACCCGCACTAAACCGTTTACTTTCTACCTTTACCATGCCGATTTATTTATTATGAAACTTCTCTTATTTGTCTTGCCCCTTCTTTTATTCAGTGCCTGTACGGGTTCCCTTACTTCCGATCAGCGAAAGAAAATAAAAGAGAACATGAAACAAGGTGAAATTAAAAAGGTATCGGACGCCCAACTAACAGAAGCGGCTTTTGACTATGGTCGTAAAATTGCCACGGTTATTTTTGCTAAGGATAAGACATTTACAAATCTGCGGCTGCAGGACTCCCTCAATCAAGTGTACGGGGTAGAGCTTGTATCCATTCAAGATAGCAACAAATCGTTGCGAGGCGTGGAAAAACAACTTTTGGAAGCTTATGCATCGCAGACTCATGATGCAGATAATATTCAGAAAATGGGACCTGACTCGTTACTGTATACTAGACCCTTAATGCGCGAACGTCCCGATGGCTCCACCGAGTTTATCAAAGCCATTGGTATCCGAATGACCAGAAAAGAAATAATACTTAGCATTAAGGAATGAAGGCCTGGCAAATCTGGGTAGACACGGGGGGAACCTTTACGGATTGTATTGCCCACACCCCCCAAGGTGACATCAGGAGATTAAAAGTACTTAGCAGTGGAGCCTTGAAAGGTTTGGTTGTTGAACAGAAGTCATCCCGACAATTAAAAGTTCAACTTCACTGGCCGGTGACCAAGGATATTTTTGAAAATTTTGCAATCACTTTTTTTGATACTAAAAAAACTTCGACCCGAATTGATAAGGTGACTTTGGGAGAATCAATTATTCATTTGTCTGCATCCCTCAAACACAAAATCAAACCAGGCACAACTTTCGAAATTTCTTCTCGTGAAGAAGTTCCTGTGTTTGCGACCCGGCTACTTACCGAAACCAGCTTTAAAAATAAATTTCCAAAAATCGAATTAAAGTTGGGCTCCACCCGAGGGACTAACGCCTTGCTCGAGCGTAATGGAGCACCCACTGTATTAATTATTACCAAGGGATTTAAAGATCTCTTGTTGATAGGAACTCAACAACGGCCAGATCTATTTGCACTTAATATTGTACGGCCTCGACCACTTTATGATTCAGTTATTGAAGTTGATGAACGGATAGAGACAAAGGGTAAGGTTCTTAAATCGCTAACCAAATCGGTCTTACAAAAGCTACTCAAAGAGATTAAAAAAGCTAAAGGTCAGTCAATGGCTATAGCGCTTCTCAATAGTTTTGAGAATCCCATTCATGAAAAATTAATTAAAGAAAGGCTGATCAAAGAGGGTTATAACTTTGTTACCGCCTCGCATGAGATTTCTGGGCAGATAAAAATTTTGCAACGGGCAGAAACAACGGTTGCCAATGCTTACCTCGACCCGATTATTCGCACTTATGTTGCTAATATACAGGCGGGTTTATCACAAGCTAAACTTAAGTTAATGACGAGTGCGGGCGGGCTCGTAGATGCAGCAAGTTTTTTTCCAAAAGATAGTTTGTTGAGTGGTCCTGCGGGAGGCGTAGCCGGAGCGGTAACCTCGGCACAACTTTCAAAAACAAACAGGATCATCACTTTTGATATGGGCGGCACAAGCACCGATGTGTCGCTGTATAACAATCAATATTCGTATCGGTACGAATCCAAAGTGGGTGATATAAGGATTCTTTCACCCTCGCTCGACATTGAAACCATAGCAGCCGGAGGTGGATCTATTTGTAATTTTGATGGTTATAAATTAACTGTAGGCCCACACAGCGCAGGTGCATCACCCGGGCCGGCTTGTTATGGAAGTGGAGGACCGCTCACCATTACGGATGTTAACCTTCTATTAGGTCGGGCCGATGCTGATTTTTTTTCTATTCCGCTTTACAAAGATAAATCGGAAGCGGCATTAAATCTGGTTATTGAAAATATTAAATCAGCAACCGGAAGGCAACCAACAAGAGAAACATTGCTGCAATCGTTCATTCAAATAGCCAATGAAAAAATGGCGGAAGCTATCCGGAAGGTTTCTGTTCAACAAGGCTACGATCCTGCTGACTATGCTTTATTAAGTTTTGGTGGCGCAGGGGGGCAACATGCCTGCTCGTTAGCAGAGCTGTTGAATATGAAAAAAATTCTGGTACCCTATGATGCCGGCTTACTCAGCGCATACGGTATTGGGCATGCACAAATAGAGCACTTTGAAGAAAGGTTACTGTTGCAGGACTTAGCTGTGACCGAAAAATCTTTCGAAAAGAATTTTCAAAAACTTTATCGCAGCGGCTTGGCAAAACTCAGAAAAGATGGATTCAGAGAAGGTGAGATTGAGATCTCAAAGAGACTTGTTTTTTTGCGATTTAAGGGACAAGAGAGTAGCCTGGAGGCAAACTTCAGAGAAGGCCAATCCGTAAAATCAGAATTTAAAACAAAATATAAATCAATTTATGGTCATTGGTTATCAGATCGTGAAATTGAAGTGGAGTCCATCCGACTAATTCTGGCGGTAAAGCAAGCTAAACCCATAAACAGAAGGAGTAGAACAAATTTGCACATACCCCAAAGTTTAAAGCAAACAAAAATATTTGAAGCTGAGAGATGGAGGCAAATGAATGTTCATCGTTGGGAAAATCTGGTTGCGGGAGCAATTATTAAAGGGCCTGCGTTGATCGTAAGTAATAACTCAACTACGGTTGTAGATCGTTATTGGACTTTCCGTTTGGACGAGTACAACAACGGCATTCTTCAAAATACGACAAGGTCTAAAGTAAGAGCAGCTCATTCGAGCGAGGCCTCACTCGAATTATTTAGTAATCGCTTCACCGCTGTTGCCCAAGAGATGGGTGCGCTTTTACAACGCACTTCTTTTTCGGTTAATGTAAAAGAACGTTTAGATTTTTCATGTGCCATGATGGATGCGCAAGGTTATCTGGTAGTTAACGCTCCTCACATTCCGGTTCATTTAGGAAGCATGGGCGTATGTGTGCGAGAGGTAAACAAAATGTTGAAGATGAGAGCAGGAGATGTTGTGATAACCAACCATCCTGCTTTTGGCGGATCTCATTTGCCTGATGTTACTCTGATAAAACCTGTTTTCTGGAAGAAGATCCTAATAGGATATGTAGCTACGCGAGCTCATCACGCAGAGATTGGTGGAAAAAAACCAGGGTCAATGCCTGCTGACGCTAAAACATTAGAGGAAGAAGGTATAATAATCACGCCCACGTTGCTCGTTGCTCGGGGTAAAGTCAGGTGGGATCACATTAGAAAAATTCTGACTTCGGGAAAATACCCGACACGTTTGATTGAGGAAAATCTTGCTGATTTAAATGGAGCTTTGGCCGCAGTAAATCGGGGAGAGTCAGCGTTGCAATTACTTTGTCTTCAGTATGGGGCTTCTGAAGTTTCGGTTTACATGACGGCTCTTCGCAATTACGCTGCAGCACTTCTACAGATGAAGTTATCTTCTGTAAAAGTTAAATCTTACCAAGCCAAAGAGCGACTTGATGATGGTTCTTTGCTTAACGTAAAGCTTACTATAAGGAAAGGCGGGCGACTGCAAGTTGACTTTTCAGGATCAGCCCCTGTTCATGCGGGTAATCTGAATGCCACGAAAGCGATTGTTCAAAGTGTCATTCTCTATGTACTTCGCTTATGGGTAAATCAACCCATTGCCATGAATGAAGGCTTAATGGAGCCTGTAGATATTAAGTTGCCGGTAGGATTGCTCAATCCGGATTTTAGTGGAAAAACTTTACCCGCAGTTGTAGGGGGTAACACAGAAGTAAGTCAACGATTAACGGATACGTTGCTAAAAGCATTGGGTTTGGTTGCCTGTAGCCAGGGGACCATGAATAATTTTCTTTTTGGAAACCAGCGTTTCGGATTTTATGAAACCATTTGTGGCGGAACTGGAGCCGGACCTGGATTTAATGGCACGGATGCTATTCACTCACACATGACTAACACTCGCATTACCGATCCTGAAATTTTGGAGTTTCGGTATCCGGTTCGATTAGAACGGTTTGAGATTAGAAAAAATTCTGGTGGTGAGGGGAGATGGCTGGGAGGAAATGGCGTTGTGCGCGAAATTTCTTTTAAAGAAAAAGTTGAGGTAAATATTTTATCGCAACACCGCGTTGAAAAGCCCTATGGTCTTAGTGGTGGGTCTTCAGGGAAACCAGGTAAACAAAGATTGATTAGCCGAAAAAAGGTTATTCCATTAAAGGGAATGGATAATGTATTGGCTGAAATAGGCGATCGAATAATTATTGAAACCCCAGGGGGTGGAGGTTATGAAAAAAAAAGAGCCCCTAAAAAATAGGAGCTCTAATTTTAGTTGTGGTTGCCGAATTTATTTTTTCTCGGCTTCAGGTTTAGGAGTAACTCCAAGTTTCTTCAGCACCAGATTTGAAATGTTATACTTTTCATCAGAGTAAAGTAGAATGTCCTCACCGCTGCTCATAGACTGTGGATTTATGATGAACGTGTAGGCATTTTCTTTAGCCACTTCTTCAATAGCCTTGCCCACTTTTTTAAATACTGGATCCATCAATGCGGTTTGTTTATTGCGCAACGATGTTTCAGCGTCCTGCTGAAATTTTTGAATACTTTCTTGCATACCTTGTAATTCTCTTTCTTTATCGGCACGAATGGCATCGGGTGTTGTTACAGGCATAGCCTGGTATGCTTTGTACTTGGTTTCCAACTCTTGGCTCTTAGCCTTTAATTGATTTTCCAATTGCGTTCCGTGAGTTTTCAACTCATTTTCGATTTGCTTGGTTTCAGGCAGCTGACTGAAAATAAATTGCCAATCGGCATAGCCCAGTTTTTGGGCTTCTTGAGCCTGGGTGGTTAATGCAATGGCACAAAACAGAAGTAAAAAAAGTGTTCTCATTTTTAGTTTATTTATTTGACTTTATCATTGGGGTCTCCTAACCCGAGTTCTTCTAATACAAAATCGGTATAATCATGCCGAGGATCTGTGTAGACCATCACCAACTCACCGGATTTATCAAAAAGGATGGCCAGTCGATTCGCTTTACACACTTTCTCAACGGCATCAAATACTTTGTCCTGCAAAGGTTTAATCAATTCTTGTTTTTTCAAAAAAAATAACCCACCAAAACCAAAGACCTTTTTTTGATAGTCCTTCAATTCTGTTTCTTTCTTGTTGATCTCGTCTTGGCGACCTTTTTTCATTTCTTCCGTTAACAACACCTGCTCGGCCTGATATGTTCTGTAAAGCTCATCTACCTTTCTTTGCATATCTTCAATTTCCTTTTGCCAGGCAGCCGAAAGCTGATCTATCTCTCCTTGTGCCTTGCTGTATTCGGGCATTTTACTTAAGACGAACTCAGAGTCAAAGTACCCGAACTTCTGAGCATCAACAAAACTCAGGCCGAAAAACAGAAAACATCCTAAGAACAACAAAAACCGCATTTTTTATCTAAGTTGTTGACCAATAGTAAAGTGAAATTGCGAGCCGCTGATGGTAGATGCACCGGGTAATTGATCAAATCCATAGGCCCAGTTTAACCCTATAAGTCCAAACGCAGGCATAAATATTCGGGCACCAAAACCAGCAGCTTTATACAAGTTAAACGGATTAAAGTCCTGGTAATTGTTCCAATTGTTTCCGGCTTCAGCAAATGCAAGTCCATAAATAGTTGCGGTTTGTCCTGTAACAACCGGGTAGCGTAACTCTAAGCCGAATTTGTTATAGACAATTCCACCTTCAATTTGGTTTCCTGTTGAGGCGCCTTGTCTTGCATAGTTTGGCGGAGTCACTAAACGATTTCCGTAACCACGCTGCCCAATAATATCCTGCCCGAGAACAAACGAGTTGAATCCACCAGCCAATCCATCGCCCCCCATTACAAAACGTTGAAATGGCCCCACTCCGAGATCTTGATCATATGCACCTATAAAACCAAAATGAGCTTTTGTTTCTAACACAAGGCTGCGACCATCGGGTTTTTCACTTCCTATTAGTTTAATATAGAATTTTGCATCCAGCATCACTTTATAAAGCTCCGTCCAGGAATATTTCTTATTGTAGTCATCGTAGTAAGAAGGATCTCTCCATTGAGAATAAGGAGGCGTAAGACTAAGCGCGAGCGATATGGTAGATCCTGTAGTTGGGTACATGGGATTGTCAATACTGTTACGAGCTAACGTAGAGGTTAACATAATCTCATTGGTGGTACCCAGCGTTGGTAATATGGTAGAGTTAAAGTAGTTGCTGTACTTATATACTAGGAATGAAAGTGAATTCACTAAAGAGAAATAATTGTCAGGCCATTCTAATCTTTTTCCTAGACCAATGGTAATGCCCGATTGCTTGAGGGAGCGATCATCGGTGAATTCACCGTATGCATTTGGGTATCGCGAAATAGACTTGTTTAAACTTACCGTTAGGGAGTTTGGCTTTCTACCACCTAACCAGGGCTCCGTAAAAGAAAGACTATAGCTTTGGAAAGAACGACCATTGGCCTGAAGGCGCAAAGAAAGTCGTTGCCCGTCACCCGTAGGCAACGGCTTCCATTTGTCGAAATGAGGCACGTTGCGGACAGAGAAATTATTGAACGTGAGACCCACGGTACCAACAAATCCATAGTAACCACCCCAACCACCGGATAATTCGATTTGATCACTGGATTGCTCTTCGACTTTCCATTCAATGTCTACGGTACCATCGGCCATATTTGGTTTAACGTCCTGTTCAATTTTCTGGGGATTGAAATATCCCATCTGAGAAAGTTGTTGTTGCGTGCGAATTAAATCTGACCTTCGAAATTTTTGCCCTGGGATGGTACTAAGTTCTCTTCGGATTACATGATCGTTGGTGCGCTCGTTGCCGCTAAAGGTAACTTCATCAATAGTAGCCTGGTCGCCTTCAAAAATTCGCATCTCCACATCTATCGAGTCGCCTACTACGGCTACTTCAACCGGAGTTACTCTGAAAAACAGGTAGCCATCATCCATATAAAGGCCGCTGATATCTGCCCCTTTTGGGTTGAAGGTTGTTTTTTTATCAATTAGTTCTTTGTTATAAACATCACCCTTGTTGATGTCCAGAATTTTATTGAGGATGTTGGAGGAATGGATGTAGTTACCCACCCAGGTAATATTTCGGAAGTAATATTTTCGCCCTTCATACACGTTGAGATTTACATCAATATTTTTTTTATCAAAAGCATAAATTGAATCGGAAAGAACTTCAGCATCGCGATAACCCAGGGAGTTGTAATAATCAATTAGCTTCGATTTATCTTCTTCAAATTCTGAGCGGATAAACTTTGAACCAGCAAAAACATTGAGTTTAATATTTCGATTAATGAACTCTTTAACATCCAGACCGGTTACTTTTCTACTCGAATCCAAAGCAGGTATAATTTTACTCGGCTTAAACATGAGCAACTCCTGGATCAGGGTTCTATGGATGGCAATACGAGGTCTTTCATGAGTCTTTTTCAACTTCCCCTTCAACTTGGCATCGGCTATCGCACTGTTCCCTTCAATGTAAATGGCATTGATCTTAACTTTTGATTTCAGGTCAACATCAATTTTCAAGCGAACGCCACCCCGATTCAACGTATCGGCTTCCGGAATTACTTTAACCACCGTATTGAGAAATCCCTTTTTTACGAAATGTTTCTTTACGGATAGCTCAGCATTACGAATAGTGGCATCGTTAACAATTTTTCCTTTAATCAATTTCAAATCTTCCTTTAAAGAAGACTGAGCCCCCTTACTGATGCCTACAAAATAGAAATCATTAAGACGGGGCCGTTCGGTTAATTCGATTGCCAAATAGACGTTAGTGCCTTCAATCTTTTGTACAGAGATAACGACATCTCCCACCAAGCCGTGTTTCCAAAGCTTTCGAATAGCACCGGAAATTCCATCACCGGGTATTTTTATTTCGTCACCAATTCGTAAACCAGTAAGCGAAAGCATCGCATTTTTATCAAGAACTTTCAGACCTGTAACTTCAATCCCCGCAATAATATAAGCCTGAGGGGCAGCGTAGTTCAATGTGGGTTCATTGGCGGGCTGAGTTTGAGAACGGCTATTGCGAAATTGTCCCAAAAGTTCATTCCCCACCATCAGGAAAACCAAAAAAAGTAATATCTTCTTCATTAATTTCTTATGCCGTTGTATTCAGAACTTTTCCAAATCTGCGTTCGCGTTTTTGATAAGCACAGATGGCCTCATACAAATTTTCCTTCCGAAAGTCAGGCCATAAGGTTGGCGTGATGAATATCTCCGTATAGGCAATTTGCCAAAGCAAAAAATTACTAACCCGCAGTTCCCCACTGGTTCTGATCAGAAGTTCGGGATCTGGCATTCCTGCTGTTTTTAAATGCTCTGAAAAGTAATCTTCATCGATCTCTTCGGGCTGTATCAGTCCTTTTTTCACTTCCTCGGCAAGCCTTTTGGCAGCCTCTACAATTTCCCAGCGGCCACTATAATTCAATGCCAATTGCATAGTAAGTCCTGTATTATTTTTAGTTGCCTCAATAGCCTTGGCCAGATTATTCTGACATTCTTTAGGTAAGTGACTTACGTCTCCAATTGTTTTTAATTTTACATGATTTTCATGTAAAGAGTTAATTTCCTTCTGGAGCGTGTTAACCAGCAACTCCATTAAAGCAGCCACCTCTTCCTTCGGTCTGCCCCAGTTTTCTGTACTAAAGGCATAGAGCGTTAAATACTTTATACCCAATTCTCCGCACCCCTCCGTTATATCCTTGACAGCTTGTATCGCATTTCTATGACCGAAAATGCGAACAGCACCTTTATTCTTTGCCCAGCGCCCATTACCGTCCATGATAACGGCTATGTGCTGGGGCAAATTATTGAAGTCTATGTTTTCCTTTAATGAAGCCACAAGGCGGCAAAATTAGCCTTTTTTCATTAATGAGATCAAGAAAGCAGAACTATCTTACACACTAACAAGATGATTTTCGGCTGGATAAAGTTGATTCCGGCTTATTAAATTTTACCGATAGGGGCTGCTGGGGCAAGGGATATCGTACAGCGTGTAGGTGAGGGTTATTCCTGTGAAAAAATAGTTATCGTAGTCGAATGCGTTGCCATATTGGTAATTCTTGTACGAAGGATCCCCATCGCCAATATTATCCAGGTAATCGAAGAAGGTTTTACGAATTCCAACTTCGAAGGCGAGGTAGTATTTTGGATTAAGCACATACTTCATTCCAATCCCGAAAGGAATGCTTATTTGTACATTACTGTACTCGCTGTTTTTATTTTGAATGCCTGATATCCCGAATAAGGCGGCCCCGCCAAAGGCATAAGGGGTAAACCGAAGATGACGCTTAGCATCACGCCAGTCTAAAAAATGATATTCAAAATTAACTCCTGCCTCTAATAAGAATAAATTGAATGAAGCAGCCCGGGTGGCGGCAAAAGCATCTATGGGTTTGCGCTGATCGGTGGCTCCAATCTTTCCTGCCGTTATTGAGGTTCGTAAACTTATTACCTGACTGATGTTAGACCTGTAGAAAACGGTGCCCGCAGGTTTTGATGAAGCAAAATTATAAGTGCGTACGAGATCTCCGGTATAGTTAAAGACACCCAACCCAAAGCCAACTTCCGAGCGCTGACGAATCATGTCTTGAGCCTGGGCATATCCAAACATAACCACCAGAACGGAGGCTATTTGAAATGACCGGATGCACAGAATGAACTTCAACAGTTATCTGAATTTTGCCTTATGAAAAGTAGCTCCCAAAATATAGGTTAGCCGAATCGATGTTACCATGTATATATCCCGATCGCTTTTTGATCCTCTTACATTATCGGGGAACTCGCT
>JAGPBO010000259.1 GCA_018063305.1 Cyclobacteriaceae bacterium | reverse complement strand
GGATCGCCAGCCGTCATCAGTGGATTCAATGATTCCATCGCCTGGGGTGTTACCAATGCGCAGCGCGATTTGGTTGACTGGTATAAGATTCAATTCAAAGACAAAACTAAAAATGAATACCTGAGCGATGGCCAGTGGAAAGCATCCCGGAAAGTAATTGAGAAAATAGTTATTAAAGATGGCGCGCCTTTTTATGATACGGTAATCTATACCCATCAAGGTCCGGTGGTGTATGATGAACGTTTTGGTGGCGATAATGAATTGAAGTCATATGCCTTCCGGTGGATTGCCCATGATCCGTCAGAAGAAATTCTGACTTTTTATAAATTAAATAGAGCAACGAATCATAGCGGCTATATGGAGGCCTTAAATCATTATGCCTCGCCCGCGCAAAATTTTGTATTCGCGAGCGTGAGTGGTGATGTGGCCATGCGGGTGCAAGGTAAATTTCCGGTGCGCAGACAAGGAGAAGGCAAGTATGTATTGGATGGAACCAAAACCTCCAACGAATGGCAAGCTTTTATTCCGAATGATCAAAATGTGATGGATAAAAATCCGGCTCGGGGATTTGTGAGTTCAGCCAATCAATATCCGGCTGACGAAACGTATCCGTACTACATCACGTCAACCAGTTATGAGGCCTATCGCAATCGAAGAATAAATAAGCTGTTGTCGGAGATGACGGACATCACACCCCGCGATATGATGGAGATGCAACAGGATAACTACAACTTAAAAGCGGCTGAAAGTCTGCCTACCTTTCTTTTAATGTTAGACACAACTTCTTTCACACCACAACAAGCAAAGGTGTATCGAATTTTAAAAACCTGGGATTTTGAAAACACGATTAATTCGGAGGGTGCCTCGTATTATGAAGCCTGGTGGCGCGAGCTCTATCCATTAATATGGGACGAAGGTATAAATTCCAAAGTCGCCCTGGATTATCCAACCTCGTACACCACCATTAAACTTATTAAAGAACAACCTGATTTAAGTTTTTTTGATATTCAGGAAACTCCCGCCAAGGAAACAGCGCGGGAAGTGATACAACAAGCTTTTGTAAAAGGGGTAGATGCCATTGAAAAATGGAAAACAGAAAACGGAAAAGATGCGCGGTGGGCTGATTATAAAGATACCTTCATCGCACACCTCCTTCAAGGATTGCCGGCCTTCAGTTATCATGTTGAGAATGGCGGTAATAATAGTATCATCAACGCCTCCTCGCACCGCAATGGGCCCAGTTGGCGCATGGTGGTGAGTCTCGAAAAAGCAAAGCTTAGGGCCTGGGGTGTTTATCCGGGCGGACAATCTGGAAATCCGGGGAGTCCGTTCTATAATAATTTGCTCAACTATTGGGCGGAAGGAAAATATTATGAGCTTCAGTTTGAACCGGAAGCAACAAAAATGAAATCTGTAGCGGCCTCTATCACGTTAAAACCTGTAGCTCTATGAAATTTGCAATTCAACTTGTAGTAACCAGCGTGGTCTGTTTTATTCTGCAATCGTTTTTACCGTGGTGGACTATAGCCGTTGGTGCGTTTACGGTAGCGTATCTTTTGGGCAACAAAGGATTGCCCTCTTTTGCTGCAGGCTTTATCGGAGTTGCTATTCTCTGGATCGGGATGGCGTTTTATATTGATGCCTTAACACATTCCATCTTAACCGAAAAAATAAATCGACTGCTTCCCATCAACGCTTTTTTAGCCACGTTACTTGTTGGTGGCTTAGTTGGAGGGTTTGCTTCCTTAACGGGATCGCTGATGCGATCGAAATAAATTTCAGTCCGTTAATTTTTGAGTTTAGAGCGCATCGTCACCGAGGCGGGAGACGATGCTGGAAAAATAAAATAAATCGACTACTTCCCATCAATGCATTTTTAGCCACGTTGATTGTTGGTGGTTTAGTTGGAGGGTTTGCTTCCTTAACGGGATCGTTGATGCGATCGAAATGAATTCAGTCCGTTAATTTTTGAGTTTACACGCATCGTCCCCGAGGCGGGAGACGATGCTGGAAAAATAAAAGTAAGTCCATCTATTTTGCCAGCAACCCCCTTTCCGTTGGGGTATTGGAAGGAATCAAGGCGCATATTTCAAATAATCCCAAGTTGGTGGAGAAGCTGTAGAGAAAAAACTTTATGCTTAAGAAGGCTTTTTGCAGCCACAAACTTGCAGGTTTGTTCTTTTCGATTATAAATGATTTAGGATAAAGCAATACAAAAACCCTGGGGGAAGGAAGTAAAAGTACTTACCCATTGACTACACCAATTCTCAAGCTGACTACACCCATCAGGCTACCCACACGATAAGATAGTAATTAGTGATCTTGAAATCTGATTTTTATAGTTATAAAATCATGTGGTATGATAAAAAGCATTCTCACCTCCGCACTTCGAAACATCTTACGAAACCGTTCATTTGCGATCATCAACCTAATTGGGTTATCCATTAGTATGTCGCTTAGCCTGTTAATTATCCTGGTTGTCAAAAGTCAATATTCATTTGACAGTTTTCACACCGATGCAAACAAGGTGTATCGCATCAATACAGAAGCAATTCGTACAAATGGCGAAACCGAGCCCTATGCTTCTGTTCCATTAGCCATCGCCACAGCATTACAAGATGAGTATGCATATTCAGATGAATTTGTTAGGCTTGACAGGCAATTTAGTGGTGAAGTAAAAATGGGAGAATCGTTTCTTCGCATTCGCGGATTGTTTGCAGATCCATCTTTCTTAACGGTATTTAATTTCCCCTTGCAAACGGGAACACGATCAACGGCATTGGAAGCAAATAATTCGGTTGTGCTCACACACGATGCAGCGATTAAATTTTTTGGCGATCAAGATCCCATCAATCAACTCCTTACGGTGAATGGTTTGGGAGACTTTACAGTAACAGGTGTTTTAAAACCTTTTGAAGGGCCGACCCATTTTGAGTTCGAAGCATTAGTGTCGATGAGTTCGTTGGCGGTGCTGGCCAAAGAAGGAATTGTTCGGCATCCCGATGATTTAAAAAATTATTATACTGGCTATGCTTACTTGAAATTAAAAGACGGTGTGACTACAACGGATGTTGAAGCTGCTCTGGAAACGATATCAAAGAAATATTATGCTGATGTTCAATTCGAAACACGCGACAAAGGCTACCGGTTTTTTCTTCAACCGTTAACCAGCATAACTCCTGGCCCGATGTTATCCAACAACATGGGCACGGGCATGCCTGATTTACTTTTGATTTTTATGATGGCGCTGGCAGGGATTGTTCTTATTATGGCGTGCTTCAATTACACCCAATTGATGATCGCCAAATCACTTACGCGTGCGCGTGAAATTGGTGTTCGCAAAATTGTTGGGGCACATCGTTGGCAGGTGTTTATTCAATTTGTTGGCGAGGCGATGGTTTTTTCATTGATTGCTTTAGTAACTTCCTATGGTTTGTTGCAATTGATCAAACCCGCGTTTCTGCAATTGCACATCACACAAGAATTCACCGTAAACCTTACGGAAGATTATAGTATGCTCCTGATTTTTTTAGGATTTGCTATTCTTGTTGGCGCTATAGCTGGTCTATTGCCAGCCGTATATTTATCCACCTTCAAACCCTTGAAAGTATTGCGCGGTGCGGGTGATTTGAAAATCAGTTCACGATTGACGCTTCGTAAAATTCTAATGACTGTTCAGTTTACGTTGTCATTGATTTTTATTTTAGTAGTAATGACTATTTATTCACAGGTCAATTATATGCTGGAAGCAGATTATGGATTTGATGACCAAAATTTGGTGAATGTACGGTTGGGGGCTATGGAGTTTCAAAAACTTGCAACCGAGATTCAAACTATTTCTGGCGTTGAAAGTGTGGGTGGCATTTCCCATAGCCTGGGAACGTGGGAAGATGGCTCCAGTGATTACAAACGGAATTTAAATGATGAGCTTTTTGTGATGCGGGATTTTTCTGTGGATGAAAATTATTTAAAGAACTTAAAGATAAACTTAGTCGCGGGTTCTCATTTTCATGCAGGTCGCGAGCGTCAAGTGATCTTGAATGAAACTGCGTTAAAGAAATTTGGTTTTGATCGCCCTGTTGACGCGATTGATCAAATCATTTTTATAAATGATTCAACGCAACTATCAATTGTAGGCGTGGTACCTGATTTTAATTTCAGGCCTTTGAGCTATGAGATTGGCCCTGTGGCGTTTCGTTACGCTCCACAAGACATCTCCATTTTGACCGCACGGATCAATCCAACTAATACAAAAGCGGTGGTGGAGCAAATGGGAGCAGCATGGAAGAAACTTGACACGCGTCCTTTTGAATGGATGATGGTTTCAGATGAGATCGACAACGCATATGAGGATGCTGGCTTCTTTGATGTCGTAACTATTGTAGGATACATTACCGTAGTGGCGATCACATTGGCGTGCCTTGGAATTTTAGGTATGGCCATGTATATGGCACAAACACGCATCAAAGAAATTGGTGTGCGCAAAGTAATGGGCGCAACGGTTCCTGATATTTTATTTCTGTTGAGTAAAACATTTTTAATTGTTATCGGAATCTCTGTGGCGATAGGCGTACCGATCAGCTATTTTCTTGGCGATATGTTTTTGAATATGTACGCTTACAAAATTCCGGTTACACCGTGGATGATCCTTTCCGGTATTTTATTCTTGGTTATACTCGCAATGATCATGATTGCATCGCAAACGATTCGGGCCGCCACTACCAATCCAGTAAAATCTTTGCGGTATGAGTAACTGGTTTAAGGCTAATCTATTTTGAAACTAAATTAAAATCCATTGCGCTCCGGTTTTTTATGACTTGTGAAGCAATAACTGTTCACTAGAAAAATGAAATCATATTTTGCTATAGTCTAAAAAAACAAAAAGCCTCCAAATCATAAGATTTGAAGGCTTTTGCCGATGAAAAAAATCATCTTTTTGTCGGGGCGGCCAGATTCGAACTGACGATCTCCTGGTCCCAAACCAGGCGCGATACCGGGCTACGCTACGCCCCGAACTGTTTAATGAGGCGCGAAGATATAAAAACATCTTCAACCACCAACTTCTTTTTGTGATCCCAGCTGGAATCGAACCAGCAACCTGCTGCTTAGAAGGCAGCTGCTCTATCCAATTGAGCTATGAGACC
>JAGPBO010000258.1 GCA_018063305.1 Cyclobacteriaceae bacterium | reverse complement strand
AAGCTATCAGCAAATTGTGGGATTTGACTATAGTGAACATGTTGATCGTCTTTACTATGTAAAAGTAGAATAGGTATATTTTTAGGCAACTCATGTGTCCAATAAATAGCTGACCGCTTCTTAATTTCCATATCTCTATTTGCCTCGAACTCTGGAATCAATTCATTGGCAACATCTCCAATTTCTGCGTGATGTTCTATTGTACGACTCAAATCCGTTATGCCGCCAATATTTACAAGGGCTCTTATATTAGTGGATGTATCCCCTTTGACGGTAAGATAATTCATCATACCACCTCTGCTTATTCCTAATAATCCAATTCTATCAGCATCGGCCATTTCAATTTCAGTCAGGCTATGAATTAAGTTTTTTACATCAGCTACATCGGAACCTCCAAATTGCTCACTCCCCTCACTTCTTGAATTTCCTCTGTAGTTGGTAGCCACCACTACATAACCTTGAGCCGCTAGCGGAGCCATTACATCTACCGCGGTAGCCACCAATAATATTCCAAGGTCTCTGTTACCACCTCTGTTCACAACAATAACGGGATACTTTCCCGCTTTTTTTGGAGCAACCAGAAATCCCGTTAAGAACAAGCCATCGCTCATATGGCCCATCCTATAAATATCTACATCATTCAGATAGCCATAGTTTTCTGGTTGATGTTCAATTGTTTTGAATATGGGCGCTTTGGTGTAATCTGCAGGGAGTAACTTAATAGATTTTGTTTGAAAATCCCCAAAATCATTCTTGATCTCCTGAATGCTTTTAGAGCTATCACTACAAGAAACTGTTAAAATAAAAAAAATCACTGCCGTCTGGAATCTAGTCATAACTCATGGGTTTAGATACTTAGGCTAAAGTAGGTAAATTATCTTAGCCTCTTCATTAATTCATGCCAATGAGGGCAAACAAGTCTATGAAAACTACTTCGCAGCAACCTGAAAGGCCTTCTCTCCATTTTTCTCTACTTCTTTAATACTGCGCATTTGTTTCATCTCCTCAAGCAGTGGAATCAGTTGACTATTGTCTGCCACTTTTAAGTGAGCACTAATTTCAGAGAGCGATTTAATATCGTTGGGGGCTTTACGGAAATTTGTTATAAAATTCAGGATGTCTATCTTTTTAATCATCTGCCTTTATTTGGAATGAAACATGTATAATATGGTATTACGAATATATGCCTTCAAGGTTTTAAAATTATTATACATGGCTTTAGAGGATTTATCCGAACACCTATCTACGCAATCCATTCAATCCATTTGGAAACATGATAGTAAGCAAAGCCGCAATGAGCAGAAAATTGAACTCCATTCCATTTCTTCCACCACCCACAACAAACCAACCTTCCTTAAAATGAATCATAGCAATGCCTGAGAGTAAGACAACGATAGTAATGATTGCAGCCCAACGAATATATTTTTCCAGTATCAAACAAATAGCGGCTGCCAGGTGCGACAATTTAATAGCCCAAGCTAAGGGAACTCCAATAGGATTAAATCCAATTTGATTGAGGTACAGATTGCCAAAGTCATTAACTCCATTATTAAACATACCCGATACACTGTGCATGATCAATATAATTGCTACTGCCCAACGAAGAATCAATGTGTGATTAAATTTCATAGTATGCTAAAAATTATTTCCTTACAAATTCAAGGTTTTTCACCCTTTCAAAATCCAACTTAAAACCAACTACTTTTCCACTGATTCTTTTAAACTGGAGTACAATACTATTAACGGCAAATTGGTCCACCCCTTTCGCTATTAGACCCACCGGTTTATTAGACGGCATTTTTATTCTCAAATTGTTATCCTCGACATAAACAGTATAGGTAGCATCCAACTCTTCACTATAAAAGCTACCTGTGTAGTCTGTTGCCTTGAAATCTTTAATCTCAGTTATTGCCTTAGCGACAGGCTCGTTATTCCTGCTGCCTGTTTTTTGTTCTGGCTCAATCAGCTTATCTTTTAATAATACATCGGCTACCTCATAGCTTTTTGCGATCGGATCGGCCTCATCCCGATTGGCCAATATGATAACTGAAAATTGTTGTTCAGGAAATCGTACCAATTGAGCCCTGTACCCAGCTAATGAGCCCGAATGGCTTACTGTTTTCAATCCTCTATATGTACCATTTTGCAAAGCAAACGCATAGCCTGCACTCTTACCATCATTCAAGATTCCATCCTGCTGAATCTTAGCGATTATAGCCTGGCCGCCTTTACCCAAGGTATTATGATAAAAATTCTGATCCCATAAATACAAATCCTCAATAGTAGAATACACACCACCAGAACCTACCAGATCAAACCGCATAATCAGATTGTCAAATCCAATTTTCTTGCTCTCATCTTTCGCATAACTAAATGCCCGATTCTTTATAATGTTGGTATTGTCATCATAAAATTGCGTATGCCGCATACCCAGCGGCTCAAAAATATTTGTCGCTGCAAATTTACGAATAGGTTCACCGGAGACTTTTTCCACGATCAACCCCAACATAAAATAGCAGGAATTACTATATAGGTATTGCTCACCGGGTTTAAAGTTCAGCGTTGATTGCCGTTTAATTAATTCATACACTTCATCTACAGTAATATGATCGAGGTAGCTTCTACCTTTTAAGTCCATTAATGTTAAGTAGTCGCGAACCCCACTCGTGTGATGAATGAAATGCCGGATAGTAAGTGGACTTTCGTACACTGGAAAATCAGGAAAATATTTTTGAATGGGGTCATCCAGATTCAGTTTGCCTTGTTCTTCCAACAATAAAATACAAAACGTTACAAACTGTTTTGATACTGAACCTATATAAAACACAGTCGATGGAGTAATCTTAACATCGTGTTCTAAGTCAGCGAGGCCGTAGCCATAGGCATACACCAGTTTTCCATCTTTGATAATTCCCAGTGCCCCACCCGGTACATCAGGTTTATTCCACTCAGCAAAAATTTTATCGACTTCAGCCTTTTCCTTGATTTGCGCAAAGGAGAAACCTGAAAGGCAGAGCAGTGTTGCTAACAAATAGATTTTCATTGTTTATATCCAATTATTTATGGTCAATTAGCAAGTTAAGGTTTTTAATCGTCACTTCATTTTCTGAGGGAGCTCACAAATTGGCGACTCAGCCGGGAAGTAGAGCTTTTGATTTTCCATTTGGCTGCCAAAAATTCATTCAATAGATACCGTAACTATACTTCCAGCTTTCACTTCTACAGTGTAACAGGAAAAAACGCGGCCGTGATCATCGCCCCGAAAAGCTTTTCTCTTTATTCCATTTACATATATAAATTGATGTTCCCCGGGCATTCGAGCCATCCAGGTTAGTGAAGGACCCTCATTATTAGTAAATACCGTTTTATCCTTGCCTACATGCTTGACTGATATTTTGTTTGAAAGAATGGGAACATCATTCATTTCCGCCCAGTCATTTTCTGAATCCAATCTTGATATTGTCGAAACTCTGTTAGCCGAAGCCTCTGCGTCAATTCCCATCAATCCCCGGGTTATATGTTCAATGATCGTAAATGAGTTCTCAGGATAATCTCGCCTCTTGTTTTCAGGACTGCACAACTCAACAATTATATTAGTAGCAAGGCTGGAATAGCCATTTTCATAAAAAATAATGGGTAGATACGATTTCAACTCAACGATAAGACTATTGTAGTTCAAACGATATTCGTCCGCCAGGTTTTTAATTTTAGTCGGATCATCAATTGAATTGAAATAAAGTAAGTAATGTAAATAAGCCTGATCCTTATCGATCATAAAATAGTCGAACGATTTATCGGCATACTGAATAGACCGGTATTCCTGCTTTTGATTATCCCACCAGAATTCCTCCAGAAATTTATGCTCTCGTTTCGCTTTGAGCTGGTATTTGTTCACTTCCTCCATTTTACCTGTTTGCTTAAGGATTTCAGCATAGGCTATGTATGCAGCAATGATCGAAGCCGTTTGGTCAATACCCAGAACTACTTCTCCCCGGCCCCCTTCGTTATAAGTCGGTATACCACGATTGCTACCAAACTTGCTGGCACCGTTTTCAACAAACATCGAGCGGCTGCGCGTTGTAACCTGGTCATAACCAAGTTTCCAATGATCCACATACTCATTCATGCTTAAGGCATAAAATCTTTTGAGTGCTTTTTTTTCAATCCAGGTTTTGTTACCCGTCCAATTGTATAAACGCCAGGCATTATACACTACATCAAAATTGGCTGGCAAATTATACCAGAAGTCTTTATCGGTATTATAATCAATGGGGGCTGGTTTGTTATAGCGATTGATTTCCCAATGGGAACAATAGTCTTTTTCAGCACTAATGTTCTCAGCAAACTTCTGAAACATGTTTTCATTGTGCTTAGTCAATCCCAAAATTTCGGCACCTATTGCCTGATGCGAAACATCTCGCATGCAAAACGCCTCACGGGACGGAAGGGCAGCTTCATACCAATATCCAACAGGATCGGATGCATCATGGGCGTAAGAAAGCGCTTTACTTTTTGCCCAATCAAAAGCTTTCGTTAAATCATTATTGCTGGACTTAAAGGTGACAAGGTCCTGAGCTTGAACAACCGTGATAAAATTTAGTATTAACAAAAACAGGAGAATTCTATACATAAATATTGATTTCAATTTCTTACAAAAAAAATTACGAGTATCACCAAAAGTCCCATTTTTCCCCCATCACCACCTCTTCCCATTCACCAAAAAAGAGAATCATTAGAGTCTTTAGAGATACCCTTACTCTACTAAATCTAACTGAATTTGATTATACCAACAACAAGGTAAAGAATGAAAAAGTACAGTTTTAAACCGCGCATCAAACTAGTTGATCTTTTATCCCGCGTTTTTGTTTTCTTTGTAGCAAATCCTAAAAAATGAAACCAGCGTTTAGATTAATCGGTCTTGTTCTATTTATCTCATTCTCAACACTTGCCCAAGAAGATGAACTTGGTGTGAAGGGAAAAATTGTTGACAAATACACACGCGACATTGACAAACTGGCCAAGAGTAAAAAAATTCAGGCCGCGTTTGAGTCTATCAAAAAACAAGACGCCCGCAATCGTGCAGATTTAATCATGCTTACGGAAATTGAAGCGCCACCCTTCATGGAAGAGGCGCGCGCCAAAGTCTTTGCCAATATG
>JAGPBO010000054.1 GCA_018063305.1 Cyclobacteriaceae bacterium | reverse complement strand
GCGGCTTTATCGGCTGAGTCGGAATAAATTACGCCCCCCATTTGCATTTCGCCTTTTTTTGTTTTTACCACTTTACGTTGATTGGCAACAATACCAACAGCCCATCCATCAATGCGTGCAAATCCACATAAAATTGTTTTACCGTAAAGGGCTTTAAATTCATCAAACTCAGAATCATCCACCAATCGTTTGATTACTTCAAGCATGTCATAAGGCTTGGCCCTATCGGCTGGCATTATTCCATAAATATCCTCCTGCTTTAATTTTGGGAGTGCTGAAGCAACTCGGTTAAAACCTGCCGTTTCGGTAGCTCCCAGTTTATCAAACAAGTTACGGATATGATCAAGGCACGTTTGATCGTTGGGAAACTTATTATCCGTAACACCTGAAATTTCACAATGTGTAGTTGCACCACCCAATGTTTCGTTATCAATATCTTCTCCAATAGCTGCCTTTACCAAATAAGAGCCTGCTAAAAAAATAGATCCGGTCTTATCCACAATCATGGCTTCATCCGACATGATAGGCAGGTAAGCTCCGCCCGCCACACAGCTACCCATGATAGCCGCAATTTGTACAATGCCCATGGATGCCATCTTAGCATTGTTTCTGAATTGTCGTCCAAAATGTTCCTTGTCGGGAAAGATTTCGTCTTGCATGGGCAAAAAGACTCCGGCACTATCAACCAGATAAATAATCGGCAATCGGTTTTCCATGGCAATTTCCTGTGCACGAAGGTTCTTCTTTGCCGTAATCGGAAACCAGGCACCTGCCTTTACGGTGGCATCATTAGCAACAAGTACACACTGCCGGCCTTTTACAAAACCCAATCCGGTAACGACACCGCCTGAGGGGCAGCCGCCAAACTCCTGATACATCCCATCGCCAACAAATAATCCAACCTCCAAAAATTCGGAGTCCTTATCGATTAGATAGTCAATCCGTTCGCGCGCAGTTAATTTACCCTTTTGATGCTGGGCTTCTATCTTCTTTTCGCCCCCGCCCAATTGCGTATTCTTAGCTTTCGACTTTAACTGAAAGCAAAGTTGCTTTAACTGGTCCTCATTTTTATTGAATTCCAGATCCATAAATAAATCAATAGATATTAGATGAAATTATTTTCTTTCTTGTGCGGCCTTTCTTGCCTCTTCTTCTTTTCTTCGGTCGCGATCTATCTTCTTTTTGCTCTTACCCAAAGGTGCCAAAAAATGATTTGGGTTATCATCAAAATGTTGAGCGAGAGTATCCAGACTCAACAGAAGCTTGTTTAGGTTAACGTATAGCGAATCTTCAGTCATCAATTTGCTCATCGTATTGTTGCCACTTCCCACTTTGTCTAAAGTAGCATTGATTTTGTTTAGTGTTAACGTTGCTGTTTTAACCGTTTTATTCAATTCCAGTTTATTTAACGAATCAGAAAGTACTTTAAAATTTGCCATGGCCGGCTTCAATTCCACTAAACTACCATTCAGATTATCGGCAACTTGTTTAAAACTTCCTGAAAGTTCTTCAATTTTACTATTCGCAGAAATCAAAGTTGCGTTAAGCAAACCGGGTGTAGCTTGAAATTTCCGAAAAATAGAATCCAACTGCTGCGAGTTCTTGGTAAGGTTATCCAGGATTACATTAAATTTTCTAAGTGTAGTTTGCACGTTGTCAGCTACGGGGGTTGCCGTTTCTGACAATAAATCTAAAATACCTTTTGCCACAACGGCTATCAGGGTATCGTTTGGATTAAGGGTTTTTGTCCCTTTGCCAATACTTAACAAAATAGATTTACCTCCGAGAAAATCAGAGTTCAAAATTGCCTGTGTGGAATCTCCCAATAATATCTCAGAATCGATCATGAGCTCCACAAGCACTCTGTTTTGCTTGTTTTGCATAATACGGATATGATTTACGCGACCCACGGTAAAACCGTTGATGAGGACTGGATTAGATACCGCTAACTGATCTATATTATCATAAACAACGTAGTACTTATTGGTGGTCGAGAAAAAATCGATGCCCTTTAAGAAATTAAATCCGAAATAGAGAAGCACCATGGAGGCTGCAACAAACAACCCAACCTTAAATTCTTTATTCTTCACAAGTATTAATTTATAGATTCAATTTCTGCTTTATACTCTTTAAATGCCCGATATATTCCTGAGGCAATAAGATCCTGGCCACCATCACTCGCTAAGAAACCTTCTTCTTTGGCGTTAGAAAGAAACCCGGTTTCAACCAAAACGCTTGGTGTAGTTGTCATCCAAAGTACTAAAAAACCAGCTTGCTTTACACCCCGACTGGATCGCCCAACCCTATTCTTAAATTGTTCCTCCACCTTTTGGGCAAATCGCAAACTATTTTCCTGGTAGGCGCTCTGGTTCAATGAAAATAAAATATACGATTCCGGACTATTGGGATCGAAGCCTTCATATTTCTCTTTGTAGTTTTCATCCATTAAAATAACCGAATTTTCGCGCTTCGACACCTCAAAGTTACTTTTATCCTTATGTAAACCCATTACATAGGTTTCAGTTCCATAGGCGTTTGCACCCACAATTGAATTAGCATGTATACTTATGAATAAATCTGCATGGTTTTTATTGGCTACATCGGCCCGGTCTTGAAATTCCACATACTTATCCGTTTTACGGGTATACAGCACTTTTACCCCAGGCATATTATCCTCGATATATTTACCCAGTTTCAAGGAGATTTTAAGCACAACGTCTTTCTCTTTCGCACTTTTACCCGAGGTTCCCGGATCGTGACCGCCATGACCAGCATCAATAACAACCACATCAACCTTATTATCAATGGTTAGCGGGGTGCCAGAAAAGTATAGCAAGGTTATTGCTATTAAGAGGAGCTTGATTCTGATATTCTTCACAGTCTTACCTATGTCTGAAGTATTTGCAATAACTTTGCGTAAAGTTGTGAATTTTTCACTAAAAGCTAAACCCCTGAAATTCAAATTACAGGCTGCTGGGATTGTGTTACGTCTCATTTTCGTTCTATTTCTTATTTCGCTATCCTATGCGGGTTATGCGCAAGTCGAGCAATCCGTTAAAGTTCCAGCTACCCAACTACCCCTAAAGCAGGACTCGATTGGTAAGCCTGATGCCAACGCTAACAAAAAGGATACCGTTGTAGTAAAAGCTGATTCCGTAAAGGCGCAACCCAAGAGCGATATCGAAACCTCAATCCTCTACTCGGCACGGGATAGCATAAACTCTAATCTCGATCAAAAAATTATAAAGCTGTATGGTGATGCTAAGGTAAAATATGGGATTATCGAATTACAGGCGGAAGAAATTGTAATAGACTATAATGCATCAACGATTACGGCCCATAGCCGGCTTGACTCTACCGGTAAGGCGGTGGGCTACCCCATATTTATCAATGGAGAAGAAAAGTACGAAACCAAGGATATGGTTTATAATTTTAAAACCAGAAAAGCCCGAATTACCGAAGTAGTTACAAAGCAAGGCGATGGCTTTTTGCACGGAGATCAGGTTTATAAAAACGAAAAAAACGAGCTGTTTACAACTGGTAATTCTTACACTACCTGTGATCTTGCCCATCCTCACTTTAGAATTCATTCAACCAAAGTTAAGGCCATACCGGGTGACAAAATGATTTCGGGACCTTTTTACATGGAATTACTAGATGTACCCACTCCATTGGGATTTATTTTTGGAATGTTTCCCTCACCCCGCAAAAGTTCTTCGGGTGTAATAATACCTACTTACGGGGAAGAGCGCAGAAGAGGGTTCTTTTTACGCGGTGGTGGATATTTTTTTGATATCAATGAATATGTTAAGCTGGCCGTTACCGGAGACATTTATTCAAAAGGCGGAAGTGCCTTGTACTTAAACTCCAATTATAACAAGCGCTATAATTACACCGGGGCTTTCAATTTTTCGTTTACCGATAACATCAACACAGATAATGTAGAATCACCAACAGAAACGAAAGATTTTCGGATATTATGGAATCATAGCCCGCAGAGTAAAGGAACCAGTCGCTTTTCTGCTTCAGTAAACGCGGCCAGTTCCACTTTTAATACCAACAATTTTCTGGGTGTAAATTCCAATCCCGGCTCCACCCGCATTGATAATACAACGCAAAACCTGAGCTCCAGCATTAACTTTAGCAAATCTTTTCCTGGTACCCCCATTAGCATGGGCGTTAACTTCCGGCATAGCCAGAACCTGAGCACGAATAAGATCGATTTACCCCTACCCGATTTAAGTTTGAACGTCAATAACATCTATCCATTTAAAAATGCGCAGAACAGTATGCTTCTTCAAAACTTTAACGTGCGCTATTCCATGAATGGTACCAATCAAATCACCAACGATCTCGGCTATATTGCGGTGGATGGTAATGGAAATCCCAAAGACAGTATCGCGCCCTTTACGTTCGAGAATCTACCTTTATTTTTTAGAAATGCGAAACGCGGATTGCGGCATAACATCCCTTTAAGCACATCCTTTAAAGCCTTGAAATTTTTAACGCTTAGCCCAGGTTTTAATTTCGATGACCGGATGTATTTCGATAAACTTGACTGGAATTATAATGATTCGACTAAAAAGTTTACCAATAAAAAAATCCAAGGGTTTAATCAGGTTTGGGATTATTCTTTGGGCATAAGTCTTGCCACCCGCATCTATGGAATGCATCTTTCAAGAAATAAAAATAGTAGTATAAAAGCGATCCGTCATGTGATTAGTCCATCCATTGGCTACAGCTATCGGCCTGATTTCAGCGATCCAAAATACAATTACTATCAACGTTTTGTTACAACCGATGGAGTAGGCCATAAAACAGAAGTATTAAAAGCACAACATGAAGGGTTTGTTTATGGAACCGCAAGTCCCGGACAAAGCAGCGCAATTAGCATGAGCGTCAATAATAATATTGAAATGAAGGTTCGCAGTGAAAAAGATACGGTTGATAGAAAGATTGCGCTGTTCAATACACTGGCTATTGGTACCTCCTATAATTTTCTGGCCGAC
The DNA here is from genome assembly GCA_018063305.1 of Cyclobacteriaceae bacterium. GTDB lineage: Bacteria > Bacteroidota > Bacteroidia > Cytophagales > Cyclobacteriaceae > ELB16-189. Next base: position 13,105 of record JAGPBO010000054.1, on the reverse strand, counting down.
TCATTTAAGCTTTCTCCTTTTGGTCTATCGGCCAACACCAATATTTTGCATGACAAAATCAACCTGAGTTTTGGCGCCACCCTTGATCCCTATGAATATCGGAAGGTGATAACCGATTATAAAGATCCAGAAAACAAACTCGATCCCGTCTATACCGAAAAAAAAATTAGCCGATATGCCTGGAATACCGGCAAGCTAGGGCGAATAACACATGCCAACTTTGCCTTTAGTACTAACTTAAATCCTAAGGGCCAAAAGAATGACAATTCGACTCGTACCCGAATTGCACAATCAAACGCCTCGGATACAGACAAAGCGTTTCTCCTTAATAATCCAGACGCGTATGTTGACTTCACCGTACCCTGGAATTTGCGAATTAGCTACAACGTTGATTACAATCATTCCGAAAATCAGGATCCCACCATTACCCAGGCCATGCGTTTTAATGGTGATTTATCACTAACAGACAAGTGGAAGATTGTTTATAACTCAGGTTTCGATTTTGAAAGCCATGAGTTCACACAAACTCAAATCAGCATAAACCGCGATCTTCATTGCTGGCAACTGAGTTTAAGCTGGGTTCCCTTTGGGCACTATCAGTCCTATAACTTCTCGATTGGTATTAAGTCGGGTATGCTACGCGATTTGAAAATGGACCGTCAGCGAAATTTCTTTGATAATTAATTTACGTACTGAGAAACACCGACTAAGCGCGGCTTATCAATGCATTATTTCAACCAATCTTCAATCTCCTGAAGGGTAGGATTCTGAACTGAGTCCAATTTTAACTTCTTACGCATACCCGGGATATCGTTGAAAAGTTTTGTGGCTTTTATCTCTTTTAGTTTGCTCACGGTAATAATTCCTAATTTCTGTAGAATGGGCAGCAATTCAGCCCGCACACCGATGGCTTCAAAATCTGCATCGGTGCTCACTTCCAGGTTTTTTTCTGGTTTCATTTGTGGAAAGAAAATCACGTCCTGAATGGATGGTGAATTTGTCATAACCATAGTAAGGCGGTCGATACCAATACCTAATCCTGCTGTGGGCGGCATACCATATTCCAGGGCCCGAAGAAAATCTTCGTCCAGCGTCATGGCTTCTTCATCGCCACGCTTACCTAATTCCAATTGCTCTTCGAACCGTTCGCGTTGATCGATGGGATCATTTAATTCAGAAAAGGAATTACAAATTTCTTTGCGATTACATATCGCTTCAAAGCGTTCTACTAATCCCGGCTTGCTTCGGTGCTTCTTCGCTAAGGGCGACATCTCTAAAGGATAATCGGTGATAAAGGTGGGTTGGATCAAATTTGGCTCGCATTTTTCTCCAAAAATCTGATCGATCAATTTTCCTTTACCCATGGTCTGATCAGCCGGCACATGAAGTTTTTTACATGTATCGCGCAGGGCAGCTTCATCCATTTCAGAAATATTAATTCCGGTAAAATGTTCAATAGCCTCGTACATGGTAAAGCGTTTCCATGGTCGCTTAAAGTCGATAAGATTTTCACCCACCTTCACTTCTGTTTTTCCATGCAGATCAATGGCTACCTTCTCAATCATCGCTTCCACCAGATCCATCATCCAATAGTAATCTTTATAGGCTACATAAAGCTCAACTTGTGTAAACTCCGGATTATGGAAGCGCGACATGCCTTCATTGCGAAAGTCCTTCGAAAATTCATATACGCCATTAAATCCGCCTACGATTAATCGCTTAAGATATAATTCATTGGCAATCCGCATGTACAGCGTCATGTCCAAAGTATTGTGATGGGTTTTGAATGGTTTGGCTGCAGCGCCTCCGTACAGCGGTTGCAGAATAGGTGTTTCCACTTCCAGGTATCCCTTCTTGTTGAGGTACTCGCGCATGGAATTTACTAATTGCGTGCGCTTGATAAAGGCTTCGCGCACATGAGGGTTTACGACCAGATCCACATAACGCATACGATAGCGTTGTTCCGGGTCGGTAAAGGCATCGTGTAATATTTTATTGCCTTGCTCATCTTCGGTTTCCTTTACAATGGGTAACGGCCGCAAGGCCTTGGTAAGAAATTTAAAGGAAGTAACATGAATCGAAATCTCTCCCGTTTGCGTGGTGAACACGAAACCCTTTACGCCAATGATATCACCTATGTCTAACAGCTTTTTAAAAACTGTGTTGTACATAGTTTTGTCCTCGTCCGGGCAAATATCGTCTCTGCGAAAATATAATTGAATCCGACCCGTTTCGTCTTGCAGCTCGGCAAACGAAGCATTTCCCATTACCCTGCGCGACATAACCCGGCCTGCTATGGATATATCCTTATAGTCAATCTTTTGATTTGGATAGTGTTCATGGATATCAGCAGCCGAGGCATTAACTTCAAATAGTTCGGCCGGATAGGGATTGATTCCCAATTTTACTAGTTCTTCCAAACTTTGTCTACGGATAATTTCCTGTTCGCTTAACTGCATGGGCGTGGTTTACTTTGAGGGGCAAAAATAAGGAATTCAGGCCTTAATTAATGGATAATTGAAAATGAACAATTTGCCAACGTCTTGCCGATATATTCGAAAGTGTAGGAAACCTACCCTTTCCTCCGCTTCAACTCTTTGCGAATCATAGTAAGCTCGCGGCTGCTTTGCCCCGCAACAGAAGTATTTTCCTCGGCTCTGCGTATCAAATAAGGCATCACCAACTCAACAGGTCCATAGGGAACATATTTAGCCACGTTGTAGCCTGCCTTGGCAAGATTAAAGGAAATGTTGTCGCTCATTCCAAACAACTGAGCAAACCATACCCGGTTGTCATTATTTTTCATGCTGTGCTTCTCCATAAGTAAAGCTAAATACTGATTGCTATACTCATTGTGTGATCCACTCATGATGCTAATGCGCTGTTTATTGTCAATACAAAAAGCCAATCCTTTATTATACGAGTCATCCGTAGCCGCTTTGTTCGGATGGATCGGATTTTCATAGTCCATTTTATCTGCCCGCTCGGCTTCTTTTTCCATATAAGCCCCACGCACCATCTTTACGCCTAAATAATAATTATGCATGGCCGCATCGTGAAAGGCATTACGCAAATTATCCAGCATGTCCTTTCTATACATTTGATACGTATTAAAAACGATAGGTTGCTTCGTGTTAAACTTTTTCATCATCTCATAGACAATAGCATCAATGACGTTTTGAATCCAACTGTCTTCAGCATCCACCATTACCGGCACACCATAGTCATGTGCCCTCGTGCAAATCTTTTCAACCCGAGAATGAAAATGACTAAAGGCTTCTGTTTCGGCTGGTGATAGGGTTTCCTTCGCTTGGACTTTGGTAACCAAATCTATATCGACCAAACCAGTCGATTTAAAAACGGTGAAGGGTATGGCCGGATTTCCCTTTGCCCTATCCATCGTTTTTAAAATTTCCTCCATGGTTTTATCAAAGCCGGCCTCCGTTTTTGCCCCTTCTGCTGAAAAGTCAAGAATGGTTCCCACATGATAGCGATTCAAGGTGTCGATGGTTTGTTGGCTTTGAGCAATGGTTTCACCTCCACAAAAATGTTCAAATACGGTATTCTTTATCATTCCTTTTATCGGCAGGTGGAGCGCCAAACCCACCTTGACCAAACCCGTGGCTGCGGAAGACATAAAGGGATTATTTACAAGTGAAAAAATGAAATTAGCTTTCTTCAATTGCCGGTCGCTTTTGTATGAAAAAGCTACTTCGGTATCGTCAAAGTGTATGGTAGACTGTATTTCCATGAGATTAATTTTGAGCCACAAATATAAGATTGTGGTAGATTTTTAATGGGCAACACTATCTAAAGAACAGAATTGATTTAATTTGTTGATTATGTTGCAAAACTTAGCAGCCTGATAAGCCGACATGTCCAATATTTCTATTCAACAGAGCGCCAAAGAGTTAATCGCCTCCTTCCTTACGGGAAAATCGTATTCTAAAATTGGCATTCTGACCGATGATAATACAAGTCGCCTTTGCTATCCGCTCATAAAAGACTCGCTACCTGAGCATAACCTTATGGTAATTCCTGCAGGCGAAGAGCACAAGAACCTGGAAACCTGCCAACGAGTTTGGGAAAATTTAACTGATTTGCATTTCGACCGGCATTCTTTAGTGTTAATAGTAGGCGGGGGTGTATTGGGTGATTTGGGTGGGTTTTGCTCGGCTACCTTTAAACGCGGAATAGACTTTACCCTGATGCCCACTACCCTATTGGCGCAGGTTGATGCCAGCGTGGGTGGAAAACTGGGTATCGATTTTCATAATTATAAAAACCACATAGGTGTGTTTTGCAATCCGGCCGCCACACTTATTTGCCCGGCATTTCTCAGCTCCCTACCCGAGCGGGAATTGCGGTCGGGCTTTGCCGAGGTAATCAAGCATTGTCTTATATCAGATAAAATGATGTGGCAGGCAGTAAAAGAGAAATCGTTGGTCAACCAGAATTGGAATATATTGATTGAGCATTCCGTTGCCTTCAAAAAAAGAGTGGTAGAAACTGATCCAAAGGAAAGTGGCTTGCGTAAAATTCTGAATTTTGGTCATACGGTTGGCCATGCCGTTGAAAGTTCCTTTCTGCATTCCGGAAACCGGATTTTTCATGGCGAGGCCATTGCCATCGGCATGCACTGCGAATCATTTATAGCCTGGAAAAAGAATCTTCTTTCAAAAGAAGAACTTAACGAGATCTCCGGGTATCTGAAACTTATTTATCCATTCGTTTCCCTACCAACCGCAAAGAAACCAATTATGGATTTGATGGCCCAGGATAAGAAAAATAAGGGAAATAGGATACTGATGGCCTTGACCAAAGGAATCGGTCAGGCAGTTTGGGATGTGGAGGTTAGCGCAGAAGAAATTGAGACATCGCTTGATTACTATCAGTCGATTTAAACATAAAGGTCTTCTGACCCTTCTAATTCTTTCTTCACTTTCTTAAATGCCTGTTTCACATCATCCGTTTTCTTCGCGACAAACTCTTTTGTCTTATTTTTGCGATCACCGGTTAGCAACCAGGCAGCGAGCAAGGCACCGCCCGCTAAACCAATACCAATAGCAAGTTTACTTGTAGTCTTCATATTTACTCTAACCATTATTCAAATTAAATTGTTTCAACTCGCACAAAAAATCTTTGGATTAAAATTATTTTTACCTTACCCTCCTTCACCTGTGTTTCGGTGGGTAAGCCCAACCCCTCATCGGAGGAGTGGGGTTTAACGTTCTTAAAAATATTCTTACCTTTTTAAATTCAATTATAACTTCCCTCTCTTGGCATACCTATCCATTCCTAAAAACGCACAACTCTCGGGCACAGCTCATAAACTGTCATCTTCCAAGAGCATCAGTAACCGGGCGTTATTACTAAAAGCGTTTAGTGGAAACCAATCGGTTGTTAGTAATCTCTCTGATGCCCGCGATACCCAGTTAATGAACCGGCTGGTTACTAGCCCCGACTCAATCATTGATGTTATGGATGCCGGTACTACCATGCGATTTCTTACGGCTTACTTTGCCATTACCAACAACCATAAAGTCCTTACGGGAACAGCCCGAATGAAAGAGCGCCCGATTGGAATACTGGTTGATGCGTTGCGCGAACTTGGTGTTACTATCGACTATCTGGAAATGGAAGGCTTTCCACCCATCGAGACAAAGGGATTTGTAACCCAAAAGACAAACACACTTACTATTCCAGGCAACGTAAGCAGTCAGTACATCTCGGCTCTAATGATGGTGGCCCCAACCCTACCTATGGGCTTAACCCTTTCCCTTACGGGAAAAATAGGGAGTGTACCCTACATACAAATGACCGCTGCTTTGATGCAAGAGTTTGGGGCGATTTGTCAAATTGATTTGGAGGCTCAAAAAATTGCCATTCCACCAATGGCCTATAAACCAACCGATATAACAGTAGAGGCAGATTGGTCATCGATTAGTTATTGGTATGGGTTTACCGCTTTGGCGGAAACAGCTGCTATCACCTTACCCAATGTTTCTGAAAAATCTCTACAAGGCGATCGGGTGATTGCTGAGATCATGGATCGATTAGGGGTTACATCCATTTTTAAGAACAATCAATTATTCCTTTCAAAGAAGGATGCAGCAACAGAATTAACCTGGAATTTTAAGGATTGCCCAGATCTTGCTCAAACCGTGCTGCCTGTTTGCGCAGCCAAAGGAATTAGAGGAACCTTTACAGGATTGGAAAGCCTTCGTATAAAAGAAACAGATCGTATCGCGGCCCTTCAAACTGAACTTGGAAAAATTGGGGCAACACTTACTGAAGTAGAAACTGGATGCTGGTTCCTGGTTCCTGGAAAAGTTTCTTCAAATGAAATTATCATTAACACGTATCATGATCACAGAATGGCCATGGGACTAGCGCCTTTAGCAACCCTTACCAATCTTAAAATTGAAAGTCCTGATGTAGTGAATAAATCCTATCCCGGGTTTTGGGATGATATGCAGAGTGTTGGGTTCGAGATAAAATAATAATAGTCCACGGTCGACTATTAGCTGTCGACCGTGGACTGTATTGCTATTTAATATACCTGAAATCGTGCCCTGGCTTTACCTGCAACAACACATCATAAATCAGGTTGATTACATTTTCAACATCATCTTTATGTACCGTCTCTACGGTTGTGTGCATGTATTTCAATGGAAGAGAAATGAGTGCTGACGCAACTCCTTCTGCCGAGTAGGCAAACGAATCGGTATCCGTTCCGGTTGAGCGCGAAACCGCCTGACGCTGGAATGGAATCTTCTTTTTATTCGCAACATCAATAATCATTTTTAACACATTGTTTTGAACAGCGGGTCCATAACATAACACAGGTCCGGCTCCACATTTCATGTTGCCACTTTCTTTTTTGTTATACATAGGCGACTGCGTATCGTGTGTTACATCTGTACAAATTGCCAAATCGGGTTTCAATCTGCGCGAAATCATTTCCGCACCACGCAAGCCAATTTCTTCTTGTACGGCATTGACCACATATAAACAGAAAGGCAACTTCTTTTTATTCTCATGAAGTCTGCGCGCAACTTCAGCAATCATATAACCACCCATGCGGTTGTCAAGCGCACGACCCGTTAAATAGTTTTTGTTTAGTTCAATCAACTCATCTTGAAACGTAGCCACCGTGCCTACGTGCACACCCATTGCTTCCACTTCCTTTTTTGATTCTGCACCAATATCAATAAAAATATTTTTTAAGCTTGGTGCTTCTTCTTTTCCTGAATCACGCACGTGAATAGCGGGCCAGCCAAATACACCAACCACCGGTCCTTTCTCTGTATGAAGATTCACTCGCATAGAGGGTGCAATCTGATGATCGCTACCACCGTTTCTGCGCACGTAGATATAACCTTCGTCCGTAATGTAATTTACAAACCACGAGATTTCATCAGCATGAGCTTCAATCACTACTTTATAAGCACCTTTCGGATTGATAACACCCACAGCCGTGCCATACACATCTACTATGTAATCGTTTATGTAAGGCTTCATATAATCCAGCCAGATTTGCTGACCGCTTTGCTCGAAGCCGGTAGGGGAAGCATTGTTCAAATAATCAAACAGGAATTTTCTACTTTTTTTGTCCATAACACATTTATAAAAGATAATTTACTTTATACTATTTCAATACTCTAAGGGTTCCTGCTTTACATGCCTGATACGAAGAATCTTAATTTCTTTCTTAGTATGCCTATAAGCTAACCGATAGGAATACTTTTCAAAAGCTCGATAGTCTCCCAGATTCTTATTTTTGAATTTGTCCGGAGGGTATTTAGCTGGATTCTCAGAAAGAGACTTGGTAATTTTTAAGATACCGTTCTTCACTTTCTCGGCATTTAAAAGAGAATCTTGCTTTATGTACAAATAAATTCTTTGCAAGGAAGCATAGGCTTCTTTATCCCACAATACCGAAAGCGGAGATTTACTCACCATTTCTTTGCCATCGCTTCAACTTCATCCTGTGTGTGATAATTCCCTGCATCAATTCTTGCCTCGGCTTCCTTCAATTCTCGATTGTATTGCGTAAGGGTGATTCTCCCTTCTTTTTTTAATCCGTATTGCAACATGACTTTAATAGCCTGTAATAAAGACACATCATCTACCTGCTCAAGGTCTTTGATAAGGGATGCTCGCTCTAATTTTAAATCCATAACTCATTTGGGTTACCTACTGTAAAGTTAACGATTTTGTCTGCGCTGTCAATTATAAAAATTAGCTTTGCCTCCTACTCCAACTCCTCAAAATCAATATCCATCACGGTAAACTTCTGCCAGCCTACAAAATCAAAATGCCACCACTCTGAAGCATTGACTTTAAAGCCATGCTTTTCCATCGCATCAATCAGTAACTGGCGGTTCTTCCTGATTTTTGGATCGCTGACAGGAGTAGTCGGCCACGCTTCTTTTTTAAAGGAATCGTACCCTGTTGGCATTTTCAGCTCCTCTCCCGTTTTACTATCAATCACCGTAAGGTCTAATGCACAGCCGCGGTTATGCCGCGAGCCTTTATAGGGTGAAGCCACATAAGTAGTGTCGTGATAAGTCTCATAGAATTTTACCGTTGCCGAATACGGCCTGTAACCATCAAAAATTTTAAGTTCTAATCCTTGCTTTTTTAAGTCAGCTTGAATTTTCTTTAGTGATTCCGCTACGGGTTTGCGCGCATACGCACGAGCCATGGTATAAATTTTCTCGCCAGTAAAATTGTTTGTTGTCGCATACCGAATATCAAGTTTAAGTCCGGGAATAAATTTTTCGAGATTCACCAATTCATTTTGTGGATTGGTAACTATGCTCTTTTTGTATTCCTCTAATTTCATGGGGGTGAGTCCGTATTTGTTTTGCGCTTCCGCAGTAATAGAAATCAAACAAAAAAGAATCAGTATATATTTCATTGCATCGTTTATTATTCCCTTAAAGTTAAATGGTTAACTTTCGATAATCATCATTTACTTATGAAAATACTGAAACGAGTTCTTATCGGTGTAATAGCCCTACTTCTGCTGCTTGTAGCTGCTGTTTATATCTACCTGCTTTCAACCAAACCTACTTACTCGGGCAAACTCACCTTAACAGGGTTGCACGAACCTGTTGAAGTACTTTACGATAACTATGGGGTGCCGCACATTTACGCGCAAAATGATGAAGATGCTTATTATGCCTTAGGGTACGTACATGCTCAGGATCGACTCTTTCAAATGGAAATGATTCGCAGAGCGGCCGGTGGACGATTATCCGAAATACTCGGGCCTGATTTGCTAAAGATCGATAAGCTTTTCCGAACCTTGGGAATTAATAAATTCGCCAGAGAACAAGCTCAAAAATATCTTAACGCAGATACCTCGGCATTTCAAAAGGCAGCGCTGGCTTATCAAAAAGGAATTAATCAATTTGTAAAGACCGGTACCACACCACTCGAGTTTACCATTATGGGTATACCCAAGACTGATTTTACTCCGGAAGATATTTACCTCGCGGTTGGTTTTATGTCGTTTGGATTTGCCGAAGGTCTACGGGTAGACCCTGTCTTGGAAAAAATAAGAAACGAATTAGGCGATACCTACCTGAAAGACCTGGCTGTGCTAACACCTGCTAATGGCGAGATAATTAAAAACTTTAATGGAAGTGCCCGGCAAGCATCGGTGCAAACCAAGGCAAGTGACTCCATGATTTCATTTTTTAGTGAGGCTCTGGAAAAAATTCCCGTGCCCCTTTGGCAGGGAAGCAACGGCTGGGTAATCGCAGGAAATCGCACGGCATCGGGTTTACCCATTTTAGCAAACGATACACACATTGGATTTTCGCAGCCTGCAGTTTGGTACGAAGCACATTTGGAAACTCCCAACTTCCGTTTTTATGGTCATCATATTGCCGGCATTCCCTTCGGGCTTTTAGGTCAGAATGATTTTTGTGGCTGGGGGTTAACAATGTTTGAAAATGATGATACCGATTTTTTTGTGGAGGAGTTTGACGACAATGGCAAAGTAAAATACAAAGGTGAGTGGGTAGATGTAGTCTGGCGAAAAGAACTCATCAAAGTAAAAGGACAATTGGATGTGGAAATTGTAATTCCCGTTACGCCCCATGGCAATGTGATCAACGAGGTTATCGATTTTACAGAAGAAGCCAAACCCACCGCGTTGTTTTGGGCGTTGAATCAATTATCGAACGAATCGCTTCAGGCTGCTTACGAACTTAATCATGCTCGCACATTTGCTCAGGCAGAACATGCCGCTTCTCTATTTTCGTCACCCGGCCTTAACGTCATGTATGCCGATGTTCAGGGAAATATTGCGTGGTGGGCTGTAGCCAAATTGCCGATCAGACCTGCACACGCAGCTTCAAAATTTTTTCTTGATGGAAGTTCGGGTAACGATGACTATCTGGGGTACTATCCCTTTTCTAAAAATCCGCACGCTGTCAATCCGCCCTGGGGCTATGTGTACACGGCCAACAATCAACCCGACTCAGTCGATGGCGTTTTATATCCTGGTTATTATTATCCACGCAGTCGTGCCGGACGAATCGTGGAATTAATTTCGCAGGATAAAAAATGGACTGTTGAAGATATTCAGACTATCGACCTGGATGTTACTTCGCACATGCATGCCGACATCGCGCACGAACTAGCTGCCATTTTAAAATCGGTAAACAAGAGTGAATACAGTGTAATCGTTGAAACGTTGGCCTCCTGGAAAGGTGATCACGGTGCCGACCAGATTGCCCCGTCTATCTACAACAATCTATTGGCACAAGTCATGCGCAAGGCGATGGCCGATGACATTACCGACAAAGCGTTTGAATCCTTGGCTGCTTCTTCCATTCTTAAAAACACCTACGAACAATTTATAAAAAATGAAAACTCACCGTGGTGGGATAATCGCCAGACGGATGCAAAAGAAACGCGCGCACAAATCATTGAGCAAGCTGCAAAAAAAACAATTGAACTCCTTACGGAAACTTCAGGCAGCAATCCTGCCGAGTGGACATGGGGAAAAATTCATACACTAACCCACAAGCACGCTTTCGATGCCGTGAAACCATTGAAAGGATTTTTCAATGTAGGTCCCTTTAGCGTGAGTGGCGGAAGCGAAGTAATTAACAACCTTCATTATAATCTAGATACTACGGGGTATTTTCCGGTAGATGGTGGACCGGCCTTGCGCAAGATTACAGACTTTAGTGATATGGAAAATGGAATTACTGTTTCGCCCACTGGGCAATCGGGTAATGTTATGAGTAAGCATTATAGTGATCAGGCAGAAATGTTCGCAATGGGTAAGTTTCGTAAGATGCTGATGAACCGAAAAGAAATTGAAACGAAGAGCAAAACGTTATTACTAAAACCCGCACAACCATGAATGTTGAGTTACTGAGAACGCAAACGCCAGGCTGCAAACATAAAATTCATTTCAACAATGCGGGTGCAGCGCTCATGCCGCAAGCGGTTATCGAGGCCATGCAAGATTATCTTAATCTGGAAAGTGTAACTGGAGGTTATGAAGCAGCTGATAGTAAAGTAGAAGAGATCGCAGGTTTCTATTCATCAACGGCTAAACTCTTAAATTGTAAATCAACAAACATTGCGTTTACCTCAAGCGCTACTCATTCTTTTTCCCTGGCGCTATCCTGCATTCCTTTTCGGGAAGGAGATACTATCCTTCTCGCAAATGAAGACTACATCTCGAATCAGATTGCTTTTCTTTCATTACAAAAAAGATTTGGTATAAAAATCGTACGCGCTAAAAGCAAGCCCGAAGGCGGTGTTGATGTTAGCGACATGAAAAACCTGATGGATCAACACCATCCTAAACTTGTTTCCCTTACCCATGTACCCAGCAACACGGGTTTAATTCAACCGGTGGAAGAAGTTGGAATACTCTGTGCCGACCGCAACCTTTATTACTTAGTAGATGGTTGCCAATCGGCCGGACAAATTCCCGTAGATGTCTCATTGATTAAATGTGATTTTTTTAGCGCCACCATGCGCAAGTTCTTGCGCGGACCTCGCGGATCAGGATTCCTTTATGTGTCCGATAAAATCATTAATCAAAAATTAGAGCCGCTTTTTATTGACATGCGCGGTGCCGATTGGATTTCGGCTAATGAATATACTCCGCGAATGGATGCGCGCAGATTTGAAGAGTGGGAACTCCCCTATGCCCTGGTGCTTGGAAGTAAAGCAGCCATCGACTATGCCTTACACGTAGGGCTGCCTGCCATTCAGAAACGTAATCAGCACTTGTGTGATCTTATTCGAAAAGAAGTTTTAAAACTAAAAGGCTTTACTCTTCTTGATAAAGGTACTCCGCAAAGTAGCATTATCACTATAGCTATTGCTAACCAAACAGCACAGCATGTACTCACGAATTTGCGCAAGGAGAACATCAATACTTCCGTTGGCTTTCGCAACTTTGCCTTAATTGACTTTGAAGCAAAGCAAGTGGATTGGGCACTACGCCTTTCACCACATTATTATAACACAGAAGAAGAAATAGACATGCTTATTAACTCATTAAAAAAATTCAGTGCGTGAAGTTTAAAGATGCTTTATTAAGTGTACTAATTATTGAAGTGGGTATTGCTATCCTTGCCGTGATGAACTATGGCGCTACCCTCGAAGGCCTTCAGGCTGTAACCCGATTTTCCGGACGTGCATCCTTAGGTATCTTTAGTTTAATCTTTCTTTTTCAAACCCATCGATACATTCAGCTTACCTCCATTCTTTCAGATAAATATTATTTGATTTTTGCCATCGCGCATGGTATTCATCTGGTTCAACTGCTCACGTTCGTTTACCTCAGTGGTACTGTGTTAACTCCATTACGTGTGACCGGTGGATTTATCGCTTACCTGCTCATCTTCATCATGCCTTATGCAGACTCTCTGTTTAAAAATTCAAAGCTTTCAGAAAAACAATTTGGCAGCCTGGCATTGGTTTATTCTTATTACGTATGGTTTATCTTCTTTATGACTTATCTGCCCCGCGTTCGCGGAACAATGCCTAATGTTGGCGGATCCTATTCCGAATTCGTTATCCTACTCGCCTGGGTGTCGCTCATGTTAGGCATGAA
>JAGPBO010000257.1 GCA_018063305.1 Cyclobacteriaceae bacterium | reverse complement strand
TTTCAGCATCTAACATTTCTTGAAGTGCAGCAGATAAATCTTCACGCTGATCAACTTTGCGAGCAGGAATGGAATAGGCCTCCGCTATCTTCACAAAATTTGGATTTGTCATTTCAGTAAAAGAATAACGCTTAGCGTGGAATAGCTGCTGCCATTGACGCACCATTCCTAAAAAATTATTATTCAACACGAGAATCTTAACAGGAATTTTGTATTGCATGATGGTGCCGAGCTCTTGAACAGTCATTTGATATCCACCATCACCAATCACGGCAACAACCTGTTTATGTGGAATAGCCAGTTTAGCACCCAGGGCTGCGGGTAGAGCAAAGCCCATAGTACCCGCACCGCCTGAGGTTACGTTAGTCCTTGGATTTTTAAATTCATAATAGCGCGAGGCTATCATTTGATGTTGACCGACATCGGTAACCAGAATAGCTTCGCCTTTTGTTTTTTGAGAAAGCTGATTAACGACTTCGGCCATTTTTATTTCGCCCGTTGAATGGAATTCTGGATAAATGACTTTATCGTATTCTTTTTTGTTGAGATCACGGAAATTTTGAATCCAATTTTTATGCGAGGCGGGCTCAGCCATGGATGTTAATAGAGTCAATGCCTCTTTTGCATCTGCATGCACGGCAACATCCGCTTTGATTATTTTATTGATTTCAGCTTTATCAATTTCGATGTGAATAACCTTCGCTTGTTTTGCATACTTGCTCACGTTGCCAGTCACACGATCATCGAATCGCATTCCAATGGCAATTAATACATCGCACTCATTGGTATTGATATTAGGTGCATAGTTTCCATGCATCCCCAAAAAGCCGACATAGTTTGGATGATCCGTAGGAAACGCTCCTAATCCCAGTAACGTGCTAGCAACCGGTATTCCGGTTTTTTCTGAAAAAGCAAGCAACTCTTCTGATGCATCGGAAAGTAAAATTCCCTGACCCGCCAGAATGTACGGCTTCTTTGCCTGATTGATTAGATCTGCCGCAGCTTCTACTTCAGTAACCTGTAAAGTAGGCTTAGGCCGATAGGTTCGAACGCCTGAGCATTTTTTGTATTCAGCAAATTCAAACAATTCATTTTGTGCATTCTTGGTAATATCAATTAGCACTGGGCCAGGCCTTCCAGTAGTGGCAATGTGAAATGCTTTGGCAACCGCGCTTGCAATATCCTTAGCTTCCGTTACTTGCACATTCCATTTTGTTACCGGGATCGTTGTGTTTACAACATCTATTTCTTGAAAGGCATCGGTACCCAAGAGGTGCGCAAACACTTGACCTGTTATACAAACTAAGGGCGTTGAATCAATAAGGGCATCAGCTAATCCAGTCACCAAGTTTGTTGCCCCCGGGCCAGATGTTGCAAATACAATTCCCGGTCGGCCGGAAACACGCGCAAAACCTTGCGCTGCATGTATTGCACCTTGTTCGTGGCGAACTAAAATATGTTTGAGCCTATCAGCATAATCGTATAGGGCATCGTACACAGGCATAATCGCTCCACCCGGGTAACCGAAAATAGTGTCAACATTTTCTGCAATCAGACACTCTAGCAAAGCTTGTGACCCGGAGATTTTCTCCATGGTGGGTAAAGCTTCTTTTTTTTCACTCTTCGTCAGTAACGCATCCATCAGCTGCTGTTTTTACTTGTTTTGCATATTTAAATAACACACCGCTCGTTGCACGAGACTTAGGTGCTTTGTAATGGGATCTTCTTATAGCCAACGTTTTATCGTCAACCAAAAGATTTATTTGATGCTTTTTAATGTCGATCTCAATCCAATCACCATCTTCTACTAATCCGATCAGACCACCGTCAAATGCTTCCGGAGTTATGTGCCCAATGACAAAGCCGTGCGAGCCACCACTAAAACGACCATCGGTAATAAGGGCAACACTTTTTCCAAGACCGGAACCCATGATTAAACTTGTAGGCTTTAACATCTCGGGCATGCCGGGTGCACCTTTTGGCCCTACGTAGCGAATTACAACAACATCGCCTTCTTTTATTTTACCGGATTTAATTCCATCGACTACTTCAAACTCACCATTGAAAACGCGAGCCGTTCCTTTAAATCGCTCGCCTTCTTTACCGGTAATTTTTGCAACCGATCCTTTCTCAGCAAGATTACCATATAAGATTTGTAGGTGACCCGTTTTTTTGATCGCCTTTTCAACTGGAACTATTACGTCTTGTTTTTCAAAATCAAGATCTCTGGCGTTGGCAACATTCTCAGCAATCGTCTTTCCGGTTACGGTAATACAATCGCCATGAAGAAATCCTTTTTGTAATAGATATTTCATTACCGATGGCACACCACCAATTTTGTGCAGGGCTTCCATCAAATACTTTCCGCTTGGCTTAAGATCAGCAATCAAAGGGGTTTTATCAGAGATGCGTTGAAAATCTTCCTGAGTAAGTTTTATGCCTACACTTTTTGCCATGGCGATTAAATGCAGTACGGCATTGGTTGATCCGCCAAGGATCATAACAATAGTAATTGCATTTTCAAAAGCTTTGGCTGACATGATGTCGCGCGGCTTAAGATCTTTTTCCAACAGCAGTCTAATAGCTTTGCCAGCTTCAATACATTCTGCTGATTTCTCTTTACTTAAAGCCGGGTTTGACGAAGAATAAGGTAATGACATACCTAACGCCTCTATGGCCGAAGCCATGGTGTTTGCTGTGTACATAC
Organism: Cyclobacteriaceae bacterium; assembly: GCA_018063305.1. Lineage (GTDB taxonomy): Bacteria > Bacteroidota > Bacteroidia > Cytophagales > Cyclobacteriaceae > ELB16-189. The sequence continues at coordinate 2,524 of JAGPBO010000257.1, read as the reverse complement.
CACCGCATGCACCTGCGCCCGGACAAGAATTTTGAATAATACCTTTATAATCTTTATCCGAAAGTTTGCCCTGAATTTTTTCTCCCAAGGCTTCGAAGGCCGACACAATGTTTAACTCTTGCCCTTTATAATGACCACCTGCAATGGTGCCACCATAAACCATAATAGCAGGACGATTTAATCGGCCCATAGCCATAATGGAGCCGGGCATATTTTTATCGCAACCCACAACAGCGATTAAGCCATCGTAATATTGAGCACCACAAACAGTTTCAATAGAATCGGCTATCACTTCACGACTTACCAATGAATAGCGCATGCCATCCGTACCATTGCTTATCCCATCACTAACACCTATGGTGTGGAAGATTAATCCCACTAAATCCTGATCCCAAACGGCTTGTTTCACTTCACTGGCTAATGCATTCAAGTGCATGTTGCACGTGTTGCCATCGAAGCCGGTGCTAACTATACCCACTTGTGCTTTTGTTAGATCATGTTCTGTTAAGCCAATTCCATATAACATCGCCTGCGATGCGGGTAGCGTTTGGTCTTGGGTGATGGTGCGGCTATATTTATTTAGTTCCATGCTTTTACGATTCTGGATACTGGATTTTGGTTACTAGATTTCGTGTATGACTTAAAATCCATTATCAAGCATCCGGGATCAAACTATTACATACGAATAACTCTTATCTAGTACAATACATTTATAAGCCTCTTGTACAACGGCACCCATAGAAGTTTTCCAAGATTTGCTCATTGACTGACCTTCTACCGATTCAATGGAAATAATTTCAGCAGCGGTGCCACAGAAAAATGCACTATCCGCTTCAAATAAATCTTCAGGTCGGAAATATTTTTCTTCAACAGGCATGTCCATCTCTTTGCAAATTTCTAAAACGGTTTGACGAGTGATGCCCGGTAAAATGTTTCCAAGTGGGGGTGTGTAGAGTACGCCATCTTTCTCAAAAAAGAAATTGGCTCCGGGGCCTTCGGCAACAAAGCCATTCATGTCAAGCATTAAGGCTTCATCGAAACCACGATGTTTTGCTTCGTTGGTTGCCAGGATAGAATTTATATAATGGCCACAAACTTTTGCTTCTACTTTTACTGATTTAGGATTTGGACGCTGAAAGGAAGAAATACACAAACGTAAAGCTGGATTTTCAAAATAACTTTTCCATTCCCACGCTGCTATCATTAATGATACACTCTTTGGTGCCGATAAAGACATGTTTGGTCCACAATAAACCAATGGTCTGATGTAGGCATCCTTTAAATTATTTCTTTTTAAAACCTGATAGGAAATCTGCGTAAGTTCTTCGGCTGAATAGTTAAACGGTATATCCACCAGCTCACAGCTTCTTTTCAGTCTTTCGAAGTGCTCGTATGCCTTAAATATTTTTACACCATTCACCGTTTGGTAGGCGCGGATTCCCTCAAAGGTTCCGTACCCATAATGCATGGTTTGATTAAACAAATCGGTGGTAGCGTCTTTGGCCTTTACAAATTTTCCATCTAGAAAAAGAACCGTCTCGTCAGTGTAATACATAGGGTTGAAACAATCGTTAGTTTGTTATAAATACTATAAAATAAAACCGCCCTGATGGTTTCATCAGGGCGGTTGACAATTCGTTTTAACAATATCGTCAATGCCCCGGTTTTCGGAGAATAATGACGTTAATAATTACAAGCTCACTGATCGAATTGATCAGGTTGCTATTGATTATATGTTGATTTGCTTGATTCATTTTACTTAATAATCTCTGTGCTGCGGTACAAGTTTGGAGAATTTTATAATGACATTCAATTAAAATAACAAAAAAAATTTTTAAGTCACTCGTTTAACGAATGTTAGGGGTTAATTACGAAGCGAGATATTCAACGATGCCATCACGAATTGATACGAAAGTATTTATCAAAATCGCCTCATTTTCTTCTAATAAGGTTACTCGAAACCCCTGCAACTCGGAATAGAGGAGACAGGAACCACACAAACGTCTTTAACTCCTGATAGATAATACACAAACCTTTCATCATACGGAATGTCTTGATCTACCCACCAAACTCCTGATCTGAAGGCCCCAATCTTAATTTTCTGTCTAGACTTTAATGTACCCTAGGTTACTTATGTATGCATAGGTGTTACTACCTCTGCGAAGGCATCATCGGCTCGCTTGCTAACCATCGGTAGTTTATCCATCCAATGCACATCAATAGAATACACACCAAAGTCTTCAATTACTTTTCCTTTTAGTCGGTAGAAGCCGCGGCCGCAAAATGGAAACTTGCGCGCTGAGTTTGGAAAATGAACGGTGTCAAAAACTTCACCCTGCACATCGTAGAACGTACCGAAGGCCATGTGCTCTTTGGTTTTCATGGTAGAGGCATCTTTGGTGGTAACGATGTAGCCCACCAGGTGAACCTGCGCACCTTTCTTTTCAGGAAGATTTTTTGCGGTAGCATCTCCAAAATCGGTGGTAGCTAAAAGATCAAATGGGTTGCACAGCGGAAAGCCGAG
>JAGPBO010000256.1 GCA_018063305.1 Cyclobacteriaceae bacterium | reverse complement strand
CCTGTCGAATATGATGCAGGTGCGAGTTTCCTTATGGGGATTGGCATAGGCTTAACGATTCCCCCAATTTATAATATGATAACTCAATATTTTAAGCAGAAAAAGAAAACTCATGAAATTACTTCAAGGTAAAAATGCGCTCGTTACCGGAGCGTCAAAAGGAATTGGAAGATCCATTGCACTGCGTTATGCAGAGCAAGGTGCCAATGTAGCTTTCACTTATCTATCAAGTATAGAACAAGGTCAGGCACTTGAAGCGGAACTGGCAGCCAAAGGTGTAAAGGCAAAAGGTTTTCGTTCGGATGCTTCCGATTTCGCGCAAGCCGATAAATTGATAAATGATGTAGTTGCCGAATTTGGCTCGCTGGATATTCTTGTAAACAATGCCGGCATTACGCAAGACAACTTACTGTTGCGCATGACAGAAGAAATGTGGGACAAAGTAATAAACGTAAACCTTAAATCTTGTTTCAACACGGTGAAGGCTGTTACTAAACCGATGATGAAACAAAAAGGTGGATCTATTATTAATATGACTTCGGTTGTTGGCTTAAAAGGAAATGCCGGTCAGGCAAATTACGCGGCTTCTAAAGCAGGCATCATTGGCTTCACTAAATCAGTAGCGTTGGAATTAGGCTCACGTGGAATTCGATCCAACGCCATTGCTCCCGGTTTTATTGAAACAGAGATGACGGCCGTACTCGATCCTAAAACAGTACAGATCTGGCGCGATGCCATTCCGCTTAAGCGCGGTGGCAAGCCCGAGGACGTAGCGGATGCGTGTGTGTTTTTAGGTTCTGATCTTTCAACTTACATCACAGGCCAAGTGTTGCAGGTTGACGGTGGGATGTTAACTTAACCATTGTAAAATCAAAGTTTTAATCATGCAGCTTCGGCTGCATTTTTTTTAACGAACATCCGTCAGTACAAAATTTTTTAATAAATTTCTTAAAGAAGGATTTGGAAACTCTGCCAAACCAATATACGTTTGTATCATCATAGTCGGTAAGGCATCTGCTTAACCGATTTATAAAGAAGCGTGGAGAGCACAGGCTCTGTGAAACGCTAGCAACCAGCCCTGATAATGGGGAAAACGGTGCTAAATCCTGCTCCCGGCAAGGTGTCGAGGAGAACTATAAACCGGTAAAGTAAACATGAAAACACAACTTTCCATTCTTAAACCGCAATCGGGTCTATACGACTTGGTCTGCTTGATCGACAAATTTCTTCAATCACTTTATTCAATTCTACCCAGCGATACACCTGCTATGCAGTGCTGTATGTGTTGTTGATTGTTGCCGTTAATCTAAGCGCAGCGCTACGGGCAACAAACTAATCTACGGTTTTACCGGGTGACGGGTACGATTACGATTTTGGTCTATTCCTTAAAAAATTACACTCATTGAAAATATTATAACTATGTCAACCTTACAATTTGAAACTCTTCAATTACATGCAGGCCAGGAAGCTGATCCAACAACCGGTTCACGGGCTGTGCCTATTTATCAAACTTCTTCTTTCGTATTTAAAAACGCAGCCCATGGTGCTAACCTCTTTGCACTAAAAGAGTTTGGCAACATCTATACGCGTATAATGAACCCAACTACCGATGTATTTGAAAAGCGTATCGCTGCTTTGGAAGGTGGTGTTGCTGCACTTGCTGTAGGTTCTGGACAAGCCGCACAATTTATTGCCCTAAACAATATTTTACAGACGGGTGACAATTTTGTTTCTACTTCTTTTCTTTATGGCGGTACCTACAATCAGTTTAAGGTCGCTTTCAAGCGGCTTGGTATTGATGTTCGTTTTGCCGAGGGTGATAAGCCCGAAGCGTTCGAGAAACATATTGACAAAAACACAAAAGCCCTTTATCTCGAAACCATTGGGAACCCGGGCTTTAACATTCCTGATTTTGAAGCAATAGCTGCTCTTGCTAAGAAGCACAACCTGCCCTTGATTGTTGATAATACCTTTGGGGCTGCTGGTTATTTATTTCGTCCCCTTGAGCATGGCGCACACATTGTTGTGGCCTCCGCTACAAAATGGATTGGCGGGCATGGCACCTCCATTGGTGGCGTTATCGTTGACGGTGGAAATTACAATTGGAACATTGCTAAGTTTCCACAGTTTAGCGAACCTTCAGAAGGCTATCATGGATTAAAGTTTGGTGAAGTGTTTGGTGAAAATAATACTTTAGGCCTTCCCAATATTGCCTTCATTATTCGTGCTCGGGTAGAAGGCTTACGCGACTTTGGTTCTGCACTAAGTCCATTCAATTCTTTTCTCTTTTTACAAGGACTTGAGACACTATCGTTGCGTGTTCAACGCTCGGTAGACAACGCGCTTGCTTTGGCTCAATGGTTAGAGCAGCATCCGCTTGTGGAAAGCGTAAACTATCCGGGCCTTGCCACCAGCACCTATCATCGCCTGGCGAAAAAATATCTACGCAATGGTTTTGGAGGCGTGCTATCTTTCACCGTAAAGGGTACGAAGGAACACACCACACAGGTTATTGACAACCTGAAATTAGTGAGCCACCTGGCCAATATGGGTGATGCCAAAACACTGATCATCCAGCCTTCAGCTACAACGCATCAGCAATTGTCAGAGGAAGAACAAATCTCCTCAGGTGTGCTACCTACGCTGTTGCGTGTATCTCTGGGTATTGAGCACATTGATGATATCAAAGCAGATTTTCAACAGGCTTTTGAAAAGGTTTTTGCTAAAGAACTCGTGAGCTAAAAAAATTAAATAATGTTAAAGTCTGATTCAATATTTCACTTTGCCAGTGAGTTCAGGTTGGAATCTGGGGGAATTCTCCCAGGCTTCCAGCTTAAATACACTACACTTGGCCAACTAAATAAAGACCGAAGCAATGTGATCTGGATTTGCCATGCCCTTACTGGAAGTTCAGACTTTACGGATTGGTGGAAGGATCTTTTTACTGAAGGAACTCCCTACGACCCGTGCGACTATTTTATTATTTGTGCCAATGCGCTTGGTGGTTGCTATGGATCAACGGGGCCCTTGTCTATTAATCCGCAAACCGGAAAAAGTTACTTTCATAATTTCCCGGCTCTTACTAACCGCGACATTGTTCTAAGTTTCGATTTGCTCCGTCAGCATTTGGGCCTCTCAAAAATTCACACCTTGTTGGGTGGTTCACTTGGCGGTCAGCAGGTTTTGGAATGGGCCATTATGCAGCCAGAAGTTTTTGATCGAATCATTCCCATTGCTACTAATGCTGCCCATTCTCCATGGGGTATCGCATTCAACGAAGCTCAACGAATGGCCATAGAGGCGGATGCAACGTGGAAGGAAGAGGATGCCCGTGCGGGGACTGAAGGAATGAAAGCCGCCCGAGCCATGGGTATGATTTCATTTCGCACGTACGATACTTTTCAAAATACCCAACAAGAAAAAGCAAACGAAAGAACAGATGAATTTCGGGCTGCCTCCTACCAGCGTTATCAAGGACAAAAACTATCCAATCGCTTCAATGCATTTACCTATTGGATACTAACCAAAGCCATGGACAGTCATAATGTAGGCAGAGGCAGAACAAGCCAGGAAGCAGCCTTAAGGAAAATTAAAGCTAAAACGCTTGTCATTGGCATTGATTCTGATTTACTGTTTCCAGTACGCGAACAGAAATTTTTAGGCAATCATATTCCACAAGCAACATTTGATACGCTCTCATCCCCTCATGGGCACGATGGATTTTTGGTTGAGTTTGATCAGTTTAAACGAAGTGTTCGAAATTTTTTAAAAACAGAACTTAAGGAAGAAACAATATCATGAAAAAGAAATTAAAATTAGGATTGTTTGGGTTTGGATGTGTTGGCCAGGGCCTATACCATGTACTGAATGAAACCCATGGGGTAAAAGCCGAAATAAAAAAGATTTGTGTTAAGAATAAAAATAAATCACGAATTATTGATGCCTCCTATTTTACCTACGATGCCAATGAAATTCTGAATGATCCGGAGATTGATGTGATTGTTGAGTTGATTGACGATGCCAATGCAGCCTTTACCCTTGTTAAGCAGGCTGTACAAAACGGAAAGCATGTAGTTACTGCAAACAAAAAAATGTTAGCCGAAAATTTGCAAGAGATCTATCAGCTACAGCAAACCTATAACAAGTCGATTTTATATGAAGGAGCCGTGTGTGGAAGCATCCCTATCCTGCGCAACCTCGAAGAATATTATGACAATGATTTAATTACCAGTATTGAAGGAATCTTTAATGGTTCTACCAACTACATTCTTACCAAGGTTTTTGAAGAAAAGAAAAGCTACCTCGAAGCCCTAAAGGCCGCACAAGATCTTGGGTTCGCAGAAAGTGATCCTTCGTTAGATGTTGAAGGGTATGATCCAAAGTATAAACTCACCATTGCCGTTGCCCACACCTTTGGAATTTTCATCAAACCGGAAAATATCATCAATCTTGGAATACAAAAAATTTCAAATGTCAATTTAAAGTACGCACGCGAAAACAATCTGACTATTAAATTAATTGCCCGCGCTTATAAAATCGATGGCCTGGTGTTTGCCTTTGTGGCACCCCAGTTTGTACCAGCCGATCATCTGCTGGCAGCCGTTCGCAACGAATATAATGCTGTTCTGGTAGAAGGTGCGTTTGCAGAAAAACAAGTGTTTATTGGTAAAGGAGCCGGCAGCTATCCAACAGGATCGGCCGTGCTATCTGATATTTCAGCTCTTACGTTTGACTACCGGTATGAATACAAGAAATATACGCAAGGCGAGGGTTTGCCTTTCTCGAATGACGCTTTGATAGATGTAATTATCAGCTTTCCTGAGGGTTCGTTGATTTCGCATCAAGATTTTGAAAAATTTAAAGGTGGTTATCAGGGAAATGGCCATCAGTATTTGCAAGGATCAGTAAAACTAGAGAAACTAAAAGAATGGGCACGCTGGGATGATGTAAGTGTGATTCTGGCACCAGAAATCAACCTGGTTTCCAGCAAAAGCTTGCAAAAAGCAGAGCTTTTGTCAGCTTGATTGAGATTCTTTGAGGGAGTTGCATAGGCAGCGTTAATCAAAGTAGTGACAACCTCTCCGTTGTCACTTTTTTATTCTCTAATTCTGATGATTTTATCTGGCTAAATGGACTGTTTTAATCGCTATTCCTATATTTGTAACCCAAGGTTAAATCGAGTCTATCCATGTTAATACTCATTTCTATTGTTGCTTTTACCGCGGTTATTTT
>JAGPBO010000255.1 GCA_018063305.1 Cyclobacteriaceae bacterium | reverse complement strand
CCACCCAAACAACTACTGGGAACGCTGGCGCCCGAACACTGACAACAACTCCTGCCCTTAATAAAATTGGTGATTACATTTATAGAATTGATGTTTCCAGAACAAATTGTGTAACAAAAACACTTTCCAATACCCCTTTTACACTTACAGTGGCTTCCTTGTCGGTGAACGTAAGCGCCACCGATGTATCGGTTTGCAATGGATCGCCTACAACTTTAATTGGTGCGGTGACTGGTGGTACAGGTTTCTATCAATTTCGTTGGACATCTAATCCTCCCGGATACTCCAGCAGCAGTTCAAGTCCAACCGTAACGCCAACTTCAAATATTCAATACATCCTTGAAGTGGAAGATAATGCCAACAATATTGTAACCGATTTTATTGACATTTCAGTGAATCCAAATCCGGTTGCTGATATAATTCCAACACCCCCTGCAACTAGTGTCAGGAAGGAATATACTGTTGAAAATAGATTTTACGAACTTAATGGTTCCCCAGCAGGTGGGGTATTTTCTGGTCCTGGCATAACCTTGCAGAGTGATGGTAAATATTACTTTAACCCACAATCGGCTGGAGTCGGCAGTAATCATCAAATCGTTTACATCTATACAAACGGAAACGGCTGCTCAGGACAAGACACCGAAACCTTTAAGGTAACACCAGCGGCCATAAACAATCTTGATCTATCCTACTGTCAAAGTATTACAACAGATGGTTCATTATCACCCATTATAACATTGGGTAATGCCATGCTTAATCCCACGTACCAATTTACCCGACTTGTCTTCTACTATGAATTTAATGTAGCTCCGTATTACTGCTTTAGCGAAGTTGTTCCAATATATCCTTTCTGTGGCGGGCCAAATCCATTATCAGTCAGTTCAACACAAGTAGTTAATGATATTCAATTCCCTTTCCTTCCGGTAGTGCGACCAGCGACATACACATTAAATTTAGATGTTCTCAGAAACAATTATGGCTTTACTATAGAGGATAAACGTTTCTACATATTTGTTTATGGAAAAGATGTATTAGGTAACGAAACGTTTACAACCTTTCAACCTTTTGAAGTACTTAAAAATGATGCAAGCCCTGCCATTGTTGGAATAAATGAAAATGCAAACGTCTGTTCCGATTTAGCGCCCATAACCTTATCTTCATCAGAACCCGCTTACACAGTTACCAATTTCTCGATGGCACCTGGTGCCTACTCAGGTTCCTTATCAGGCACGAATAATAGCCAATTCAACCCAAGTCATGCTTCGCTATCGGGCGCTGACGAAAGGCCGCTAACGGTTACCATGAATTACAACGACACAAAAAATTGTCCAAACTCAGTCATAAGAAAATTCAATTGGATTAAAAAACCAGACGTGCCCATTGCTCTGGATGTTGCCTATTGTCAAGTAACATCACCCAGCACATTTACTATTAGTGGAAGCCCTAGCGGATCGGCAGATAAACCTATTTGGTATGACGCGTTGGCTCCTACCGTTCCCATCGACTCAATTAATTGGACCTTTGTGGCCCCGGGAGTATCCGGGCTTGTTCCAGTCAACAAAACATTTTTGGTTCAACAAAAATTTAAAGGATGTAGAGGTGATGCCGTCCCTGTCGACATCGAAATAAAACCTGCCCCTAGTGCAGTATTCACAAACACTAACATTTGCGAAGACCGTGATTTTACATTAACCGGGCCTTTGGATGGAGGCGTGCCTTACGACCTTTATGTTTGGTCTTATGGCGATACACAAGTTGATTCTGTAACTACGACAAATACCCAAACCTATAATTATGGACTCAACTCTGCGAACGCACCGTTCACGATCGGTTTAACGGTTGTTAATAGTGTGGACTGCCGAAATGATTTTTCAAAAACTATTTTAGTAGGACAAAATCCAAAACCAAACTTTACGGCTAACCTGATCTGCGATGGAGATAATTCCACATTCAACACCACTACGGATATTTCGGTGGCTGAATTCTCATGGGATTTTGGAGACGGAGTAACGATTGCAAAAGGTGCTGCGGGTAGCCCAGCCCCGGAAGGTGGAACGATTAAAAATCCGGTTCATGAATTTCCTGGCCCGGGTGCCTATCCGGTAACGGTAACTTCCTTTACCGCGGCAGGGTGCAATAATCCCTTCACAAAAAATATAAACATTTTAGAATATCTAACGCATACCACGGCATCACCCTATTCCATGGCAAGTGTTGATGGCGGTAAGGGATATTGGACGGTGGAAGATGTGAATGGAAACTCAAGCTGGCAGTTTGCTCAAGTAACCTCTACGCTGAAAAGTAAACTTACCAGTCCGGGCTGGGCTACAAACCCTGCAGGAAATTATTCAGCTAATGAGAAATCATTTTTAAATAGTCCATGCCTAAACATTGCCGCGATTGAACGGCCCGTTATTTCTATGGATATGGTGCTTAACACTCAACAAAATTTTGATGGGGCTGTGTTAGAATTTTCGGATGACAATGGGTTAACCTGGAAGCCCACAGGAAATGTTAATTCAGGGATTAACTGGTTTAATACCTCAGGATTCTTTGCTGGTAATATTGGAAATAGTCCGGTGGGTTGGTCGGGCGATTCACAAGACCTAGAGGACAATCCAGATCGCGACACGCTCGTGCAAGCACGGAGGGCATTGGATAATATTGGAGACCTGACCTTGGGCGAACGTGCCAAGGTTAGATTCCGGATAGCATTTCAAACCAATAGCGACCGTGAGCTGGAAGGTATTGCGTTCAACAATGTTAGCATTTCAAGTCGCAATCGAATTTCACTCGTTGAGAATTTTACCAATGAAAGTGATCCGGGGTATACCAGCAATAACGCAGCCTTTAAGCTTATTCCCGGCACCGAATCCGCCAAGATTCAATATCATATCGGTTTCCCCGGAGCTGATCCAAATTATCAGATCAATACTATTGATCCCTCAGCCCGGGCCGGGTATTATGGAATTCCTTACACAGATCAATATGTTCCTCGCGGTTATGTAGATGGCTTTAGCGATGGCCGTTTTGATCAACCCGCCTGGATTCAGGGTCGATTTAACAAGCAAGCCCTAAAAAATTCTCCGTATACACTTGCGGTAAGTACATTACCTACTACTGATCCGAACTATTTAAAAGTTTCTGTCTCGGTTACTTCGTTAGTCAACATTCCGGCAGGTAAGAAACCGCTACTTCAAATCGCTGTGGTGGAAAAAACAACAGGCGATAATGAATTCGTTTTACGTAAGTTAATCTCCTCGGCTGCCGGAAGATTATTAGCCTCCCCTTTGGCCCAGAATACAACCGTTATTGTAACCGATAGTATGCGGGTTGAGAATAATCAAATTGATGTTACGGACCTGGCCATTATTGCTTTTGTTCAAGATGAAGTAACGAAAGAAGTTTATCAGGCCGGGCTTGATTTAAATCCAACTAACCTGCCCAATCCCAATGTAACAACAAGCATTGTTGATTTTATAGAGGGAATTCAACTGTACCCCAATCCCGCCAATGAAGGTTTTGTGATTGAATTACCTGTTGCTACAGAAAGTCGATTATCGGTAAATCTCATTGACCAACTCGGTCGGGCCGTGTATGAATTGAATTTTGAAAAAGGAGAACAACGAAAATCAATGGACTCTAAGAATCTTTCGGAGGGAATTTATATTGTACAAATAGGATCAGGTAGATCGGGTGTGGTGAGAAAGAAGGTGTTGGTCGTGCATAAATAATGAATAGAGGTAAGGTTATCACTAAAAAAGGGGCTTTTTACATTAATTAAGCCCCTTTTCTTTTAATAAAGGGAGTTCCAAATGTAAGTTCCTTTCTCTAATTTGAACGTTTAATTTAATAACGAACTTTAGTAACAGGTATGGAAATATTTCTGAAAGCCGACACCTGGCTAGCCCTTCTTACGCTTTGCTTTCTGGAAATAGTTTTAGGTATTGATAATATCATTTTCATTTCCATTGTATCGAACAAGTTACCGGAAGATCAGCGTCCGCGTGCGCGTAATGTAGGCTTGTTTCTAGCCATGTTTGTTCGGATTGCCCTGCTTCTAGGTATTACCTGGATTATCGGATTCATCGAACCCCTATTTACAGTACCCGCTAATTTCTTAATCAAGCACGACATGAGTTTTAGCGGTAAAGATTTAATTCTTGGCTTTGGTGGTTTATTCCTGATCGCTAAAAGTACGCTTGAAATAAATCATGAAATGGAGGGGGATGATGACGATGAAAATGGCGATGGGCCTAAAGCAGCTGTAGTTACCTTTGCCGGTACCATTGTTCAAATTATTCTACTTGATATTATTTTTTCTTTCGATTCAATTTTAACCGCTGTAGGTATCGTGCCCCCCGAACAAGTGGTCATTATGATTATAGCGGTTATTGTATCCATTTTTGTTATGATGTTTTTTTCCGGTGGCATCAGTAACTTTATAAAAGAACATCCTTCTATGGAGGTGCTCGCATTAGGGTTCTTGATTCTAATTGGCTTTACCTTGTTATTAGAGGGCTTACACCAGGAAATCCCCAAAGGATACATTTACTTCGCTGTTGCCTTTTCACTTCTTATTGAGTTTACGAACATTCGGGTTAAGAAAAGACGAAAAAAGAAAACCAATCCCGTTAAGTTAAATAAAGGCTACGATGATGATCAGTTGCAGGAGGCTGTGAAAGAACTCGATAAGTAAATCTGTCAGCTTTTTTTAGTTTTGTAAACTTATTATCCGCTTACATTTATAGCTATGGAAGATGTACGTTATCCAATAGGAAAGTTTACTGCTTTGGAATCTCATACGGCAGAAGAACTTGGTAGTTGTATTAAGCGAATCGAGTCACTGTCTGATCGTATAGAATTGGCAAGCAAAAACTTATCGGATACCCAATTGGATACGCCCTATCGGGATGGCGGTTGGACAGTACGTCAGGTAATCCATCATGTTGCCGACAGTCATATGAATGCTTATATCCGCGTAAAGTGGATACTCACCGAACCTACCCCCGTAATAAAAGCGTATGACGAAAAGGCCTGGGCACAAACCGGAGAAACGTTCGCTGCCCCAGATCTCTCCATTTCATTATTAAAATCACTTCACGCGAAATGGGTTATTCTTTTACGCACGCTCACAGCCGATCAATTACAAAAGCAATACATTCATCCTGATACCCAGAAGCATGTAGCCCTTCATAATCTGATCGGTATGTATGCGTGGCATGGTGATCATCACC
>JAGPBO010000254.1 GCA_018063305.1 Cyclobacteriaceae bacterium | reverse complement strand
ATGTTTCTGTTGCATTCATTGCCTTATTAGGCTTAGCTAATTCATTGATGTGGCCCTCCATCTTCCCGTTGGCGATTAGTGGCCTCGGTAAGTTTACCAAAATTGGGTCCGCCTTGTTGATCATGGCAATTGCCGGTGGCGCCATCCTTCCCTTGGTGTATGGACATCTCTCTGAAATCTGGAACAGCAAACACGCCTACTTAATTATGGTGCCGTGTTATTTTTACATTATGTACTTCGCTATAAAGGGTCATAAAGCAGGAAAGACCGTATAAAAAAATAAGGTTATCACTATTTCTATTTTAGCGTTGCTGAGAGGTTAAGAGAAATTAATTCTCTAACAGTTTATCTATCCAATGTATTACTTGTGACTCGCGGGCTTCATAATTACCTCTTACTAGTTCGAAAGGAATGTTTCTTTTAATTAGTTCGTTGCAAAATACATCAAACATCTCCTTTCTTCGCTCTCCTAAATCGCGCATGCCATCACTTACCCAAGGCACATCTACATCAAATAGAAAATATTGATCATAGATAATTTCTTTTTCCAATTGGAATAAGACTTCCGGCACTGCGCCTAAATAATGGCGACAATAAATTTGTGTGGTGATGGCATCGGTATCGCAGAATAAAATTTTATTCGCTGTTTTAGTTCTCTCTTTAATGCGATTTACGTGCAGATAGCCAATCTTAATAATATCCTCGATAGTAAACTCATTCGTAGTAACAACCTCGCGAGCCACTTCGGGCACAAGCTCCGTATGATAATGAGTTGCTAATTTCTTAGCCAGGTAAGATTTACCGGTACTCTCCGGCCCATAAAAACAGATTTTCTTCACAAAGTATGGACGAACAATTTCTGGAATGTATTCCCAATTGGTAAAGGGCTTCTCGCGAACCTGCGTTGCTGATACCGGCACTATCTTTCTTTCCGGATCAAAAGAAAGATGACGACATCCCAATTGCTCAGCCAACAAAGCTCCATACGATTCGGAACTTATTATTATATCTACTTTTTCGTATTGCTTCTTTATGAAGGATGCCCATCCTTTTATTCTAGTATCCCACGAAAGTGATTCATCATCAAAATCATCTTTTACTAAACCGAGTTTTATATTCTTATTATCAATATAAATTCCTTCAAGCCAGGAAAATCTCAGCGCTCCATTGATGGGATCATCCTCTGTATAGCTCATGGATACAATCAACTCATCGCATTGCTTGACCGCAAACCGAATAAGCGCAACATGACCTGCATGTACAGGCATAAATTTACCTATGACTAATCCGCGCGTCATACAGTCTTTGTGTAACTTTTATACTCTTTCATCCAATTCCACAAAGCAAAACTGGCTATACCGGTAAAGATGAGATACTCAACCCCAAAAAATTTCGCACCTTTTAAAAAATACAAATAGGTGGCTACCACATCAATGACAATCCAGATAATCCAACACTCCACTTTCTTTTGAATCATGAGGAAAGTAGTGATCACACTCATCACCAAAATAAAGGAATCAACAAAAGGATACGCACTGGGCAAATTGAAAAGAAGGGGTAACCAGTCGTGTAGCTTGCTAGCCAGGGTACCGATAAAAAAAGTTCCAATTAATCCTGCCGAGCAAAGCAAAAGAAATTGTTTCCGATCCATAAAACTCACCTTCAATTCCTTTTTCTTGTCCTCCTCTTCCGGCTTGGGATTAGCCCATCGCCACCAGCCCATCAGGTTGGTTACAAAGAAAAAAAACATCAAAAACATATCGGGGTACAATTGAATCTGATAATAGAAGAAGGCCGACAAAACCACATTGATAATACCAATGGGCCAACTCCAGATGTTCGCTTTCGCGGAAAGCGCCACAGCAATGAGTCCCGCAACCACAGCGAAAAACTCCAGGTAGCTCATGGGGTAGCCCAGAACCGTAAAGAAGATATGATTGATGTCGAAGAATTTCATTTAGCTAACGCAAAATAGCTTATAATTTCCTATCCAAGTTAAGGGCAACTTTAAAAAGAGTGCCCAAAATCTATAATACAAAATTAATACCTTAGTGAACAAAATTTCTTAAAAGGGATACCTATGAATAATTACCCTACCTATAAACAATCCTTCTATCTAATCCTTAACTGGTTCATATTCATAGTTATTGTAGCTCTGCCATTTATCATTTTCGGTTTTAAAATTGAAAGCGGACTACCCTTATTGATCTGTTATACCGTACCACTAGCCTTAACTATAGGTCGTGGGTTCCATCTTAGACAAGACTGGAGTTTAAATTTTACTACACACCCCAAAGCTTTACTACTTGTAATGCTGGCTCTTATTATTTGTGTTGAATTTGTTATTGAGCCCTTCATCGCCCTTTTACCCATTGGCGAATCGTTATTCGATTTAATGAAGGATATAAAAGATATGCCAGTAACATTTTTCTTCCTAGCCGTTGTTGCAGCACCGGTTCTCGAAGAAATTATGTTTAGGGGCATCATCCTGGAAGGGTATCTAAAAAATTATAAGCCTTGGACAGCAATCCTGGTTTCAGCCTTTATATTCGGCCTGATTCACGGAAACTTAGCTCAAGGCATTAATGCTTTTGCTTTGGGTATTTTATTTGGATGGATTTATTGGAAAACCAAATCAATCCTATTGGTTATCTTGTTACACTTTGTTAATAATGTTCTTGCCTTTGTTTCAAGTTTATATACCCCGCTGGAGGATATTGATAAATCTTCACGCCAATTAATAGATAATGATATTCTTTACGCGTGCCTGTATTTAATAAGCGTAGGAGTTTGTGTTTGGCTGCTCACGCTAATACAAAAAAAGTATTTTCAAACTCCGATAAGTCCGCTTGCCGCGATGGAGAAATCCGTTACAACGCCCGAAGCTTAAAGCTTAATACACACATTCTTAGTTTCAGTAAAAAACTGCAACGCCTCCCAGCCACCCTCGCGCCCAACACCGGATTGCTTCATGCCACCAAACGGAGTTCGTAAATCACGCAGCAGCCAGCAGTTAACCCAAATAATTCCACTCTTAATTTTATGCGCCACCCGATGCGCTCGTTTAAGATTTTCCGTCCAGATCGTAGCGCTTAAGCCATAAGTATTGGAGTTCGCATAATTAATTGCTTCTTCTTCGGTATCAAACGGCATGATGGTAACAACCGGACCAAAAATCTCTTCCTGATTGGTGCGGCAGTTCTGATCCAAGCCAACAATTACAGTTGGTTCTATGAAATACCCATTGGCACAACGACCAGTTAATGAAACTCGTTTTCCTCCACAGATAATTTCGCCCCCTTCTGTTTTGGCTAACTCAACATAAGAAAGCACTTTATTCATGTGCGCTTCCGAAACCATTGCCCCTATCCGGGTTTTCTCTTCTAAGGGATCGCCAACAACTAATTCCTTTGTGCGCTTTACAAATTCTGCAACAAACTTTTCATACATACTGCGCTCAACCAAAATTCGCGAACCACATAAACAGATTTCACCTTGATTGGAAAAGGAAGAATGGATGGAAGTGCTAACCGCTTGCTCAAAATCACAATCAGCAAAAATGAGATTAGGATTTTTCCCACCTAACTCCAGCGAAAGTTTTTTAAACATGGGTGCTGCTGTAGCGGCTATCCTTTTCCCCGTTACGGTTCCACCCGTAAACGAAATCACCGATACTTCGGGATGCTCTACGATAGCTTGACCTACTTTACTTCCTAATCCATGCACAATATTTAACACGCCTGCTGGTAATCCGGCTTCTATACAAAGTTTAGAAAATAGAAAAGCAGTCATAGGTGTAAGCTCCGATGGCTTGGCTACAACCGTACACCCTGCTGCGAGAGCCGGAGCAATTTTCCATGTAAATAAATAGAGCGGTAAATTCCAGGGTGAGATGCACCCCGCTACGCCAATAGGAGTTTGCGTTGTGTAGTTAATCGCTTCGCCTTGCATCAGGTGCGATTCGGAACTAACATGCATAGATGCCGTTGCATAAAATCTGAGATTAGCCGAAGCCCGTGGAATGTCCACTGACTTAGCCAGCTTAAGCGGTTTGCCCTGATCTATACTTTCTGCTAACGCTAACTTATCTAAGTCGCGATCAATTAATTCAGCAATTTTTAACAAGATGTTTGCCCGCCTTTCCAGCGGCATAACAGACCATAATGGAAAGGCAGCCGCAGCAGACTCAACCGCCTTCTCAACATCCGCACTGTCTGAGTCGGGAATGTTTCCATAAACTTTTCCTTCGGCCGGATTAATGTTTTCGAGGTATTCTACAGAAACCGGAGCAACCAGTTCGCCATTGATATAGTTAAGAATATTCATTCGTTGGCTTGATAAATTATTTTTTAGTGATCATTACTTCCACCCGCCTATTACGCTGACGGTTTTCATTCGTGTCATTGGGGGCTATGGGTTTCTCCCCCCCATAGCCTCGCCCAGAAATTCTGTCCTTTTTAATTCCCTTCTCTACTAAATAGGCTTTAACGGCTTGTACCCTATCTTCGGAAAGTTTCAAAAGCGCATTTTTATTCCCAATGTCGTCTGTATAGCCACTCAATTCAATCTGGATGGAAGGGTTCTCATTCATAATTCCAACTAGCCGATCTAGTTCAGGAAAAGACTGCGATTTCAAAATAGCACGGCTCTGTTCAAAAAATACATTGTTAAGCGCAATGCTTTCTCCCGCTTCAATAGGAATAAGAAATAAGTCTTTCTGTAATTCTTTATACTGTATGATAGATGCCAGCTCAATGTTTTCATTAACGGATAAGTATCCTTTTGCTTGCGCACGAATACCATAATTTTTTCCTTTTGTTAAGGCAATGCGATAAGAACCGGTCTTTGGATCAGAGGTTGCCTCGCCAATTTCCTTTTGTGTCGACAAGTCTTCGAAAAGAATATCTGCCTTTACGGGCGCCTTTGTTTTTGCGTTAAGTGTGGACCCAAGCAACAATACAACAGGGTCGGGCTTAATCGCTTCGGGTAATTTTATTCTTACAATATCTGAGACCCCAAACGAATGGCGATCACTCACCATATAAGCGTAATCCGCTGCTGCCGAAAGTGTATAGTAAGCATCAAATCCAGTAGTATTTATTTCTGGCCCAAGGTTAACCGGTTCGCTCCAGTGAGTCCATGAATCCCCTAATCGCTTGCTCATATAAATATCATACCCGCCATAACCAGGTCGTCCATTACTCGCAAAGTATAACGTGTGGCCATCGGCTGCCATAAAAGGTGAAAC
>JAGPBO010000253.1 GCA_018063305.1 Cyclobacteriaceae bacterium | reverse complement strand
ATGCTGGCTGATGATTCTGATATTCCATAATTGCTTTGCACTTGCAGGATTACGGTGCCAACACTGTTTAGCAAAATGGCAAAAACAAAATAGTTGAGAAAGAGAGAGACTTTGATTTTCCAGGTAGACATTGTTTAGTGGGTTACCAAACAAATCTAACTACTTTCATTTAATTACCCACAGCAAAATGATAGCCAACGCCTTTGATCGTGATAATCTCAATAGATGAATCACCCTTCAAATAATCACGCAGTTTAGTAATGTACACATCCAAATTTCGCGAATTGAAAAATGAATCATCGCCCCAAACACGCAACAGCATGGTTTTGCGATCGATGTTTGCATTTTGGTTTTCAGCTAGTATTTGTAACAACACGGCTTCGCGATGCGAAAGTTTTTTTGCCTTGCCGTCTTTCCGTAATTCATAGCGTTGAGGAGCAAATTCAAATTTGCCAATCACAATGGATTCTTTTGGGCTGGCTGATAATTTTTGTGTGAGGTGTAAAAGATTATTTACCCGCACAATGAGTTCCTCCATGCTGAAAGGCTTGCGCAAGTAGTCATTTCCGCCTACTTCAAAGCCTTTAATGAGATCTTCGGTTTGCGTTTTGGCTGTTACAAAAATGATAGGGATAGTTGCATTTACTTTGCGAATACTTTGTGCAATGGAATAGCCATCTTTATTCGGAAGCATGACATCCAGTACGCAGATATCAGGATTCAATTCTTCAAATACGTTTTGCGCTAACTTTCCATCGGTCACCATGCGTACTTCAAAATCACGCACCTCCAAACTCTCTTTCACAATTCTGCCTAAGAAAGGTTCGTCTTCAACGTAAAGTATTTTCGTTTTGCTCATTGCTATCTACTTAGGCAGTGCAACAGTGAATGCGCTTCCCTTTCCTACTTCACTCTCAACCGTAATAGTGCCTTTATGACTCTTCACTACGCTTTCAACATAGCTTAAACCTAAGCCATATCCTTTTATAGTGTGTACATCTCCGGTAGGAACCCTAAAAAACTTCTCGAACACTTTCTTTTTGTACTCCTGCGAGATTCCAATTCCGTGATCTTTGACGGAAAGGAGAAGTTTTTCAGGTGTTGCCACCAATCGAACTTCAATCTCTGGTATTTCACGACTGTATTTCAATGCATTGTCTAGTAAGTTGTAGACTACACTGGTCAGGTGAACAGTGCTGCCCATCAAATGAAACTCACTACCTTCTTTGGTGAAAGTAATTTTAGCGTGTTGCTTTTCAAATACAAGTTTCATGGATCCTAAAACTTGTTCTACGAGTTTGTCTAACTCAACGGGCTCGGCATTGTACTCAACACCGTTGTTTTCGAAACTAGACGTTTTTAAAATTTTATCGGTGAGTATGTTTAATCGATTCAATTCATTTTGGGCAATTTCAAGATATTCTTCTGTCAAGGCAGGATTATCCAACCCCTTAAAACTTTTGAGGGCTTCAAGGGCAACACCCACGGTAGTGACTGGAGTTTTTAATTCGTGCGTAATGTTGCTGATGAAATCATTTTTTAATTCCATCAATCGCTGTTGTGAACGAATACTGCGATACATGACAACAAATGCTGCTGTTGTTAGAAATGTGAGGAAGAAGGAGAAGAGAATTTGAGGTGTTATTTCTTTTAGAATTAAGAATCTAAAATTAGAAAGCACGGATGCATAGCGATGTACAGGATCCACACGTACCCATTCGGTTTGTATCGAATCAGAAAGAATAGGAAACCCGATTTCTCTCTCTGTTTCTTCTTGTGGGCTTCTGAATAATTCCCGATTTCCTTTACCTATTTGAACAGGTGTAGGCCTAAAAGAAGAATGTTTAATCCTGAAAGGCACATCTACATCACTACGTTGAAGGGCTAACCGATAGTGGTTTCTAATGCTATCTTCCGACAATGAATCGGCTCCTATTCGCAGGATAAAATTGCCTCCATTTAATTTGCCTTCGCGTAAACGTGACGAGAGTGGTCTTAGTAATGTTTGTACCGAATCTCCTTTCCTATCGGAAGAAATATATATTTGAATTTGAGAGTTGGACTGTAAATGTGGAGTAGATTTTTCAGAATTTCCGGAATCTGGTTTAGGGGTAAAGGTGAAAACTCTGGCGGATGAATCAGAAGGCACTTTTTCAAAATTCTTTATAAATAAAGAATCGCGCAAAGCCATAACAGTAGATCGGAATGCAACATTTGTTTCCCTCCGTAAATCAAAATAGGCTTTCTCGTAAGATGAGATTAACCAAAATACCTGTAACGCCAGCAGTAAGACTATACTGCTAACTATTAAAATAAGCGTTAAGGTGTTTTTGGATTTCATGATTGCAAAAGTACAGGGATATACCACCAACCTCACAAATTTTAACCTTAATTAACCTTGCTTTCAAAATTTTTAACCGATGGGGCACCTCTTAACCTGTACATTTGCTCATCAGTTAACAATGAAAATTCCATCCTATATGAAAAAATTGATTTTACTAGCCGGGGTGCTTGTGTCGATTGCAGCAGCCAATATCGTGTTTGGCCAAACAACAGGAGTTATTACCTACGAGGTGAAAGTAAATTTGCACCGAAACATTCCGGCTGACCGCGAAGGAATGAAATCTATGGTGCCTGAGTTTCGTACGACCAAGCAGCAACTATTTTTTAATGATGCAGAGTCACTCTACAAGCCTATAATAGAAGATGAGGAAGAGCAATTTACGGCAAGTGGAAATGGGGGTATGAGATTCACTATGAGAATGCCGAATGCGGAAATTTATATGGATCAGAATACGGGCAAAGTTATTTCCAAACAGGATTTTATGGGAAAGAATTATCTCATCGAAGATTCAATCGCTATGTCACCCTGGAAGTTTGGAACAGAAACTAAAATGATTGGGGAGTATTTATGCAGTATGGCCTACTATTCTAAAACAGATACAATCAGAATTTCCAGAGGACCGGAACCGGCTGAACCCACCATCAGAACTTCCGAGATAACAGCATGGTACACAAATAAAATACGACCTTTTCTTGGCCCGGATCGATACAATACATTGCCGGGTGCCGTGCTTGCTGTAGATATTAATAATGGTGAACGAGTAATACTGGCAAAAACTATTGAGTTAAAAGAGTTGAAAAAGAATGACTTGAAAGCACCAAGCAGTGGCACTAAGATAACACAAGCGGAATTTCGTAAAATGGTGGATGAACAAATGAAGCAGATGGGTGGCCGTGGTGGAATGATCATTAGGAATTGAGCTTCATTCATTAAGCGAGAATATGAAAAAATTTTACTGCGCGGTAGTTCTTGTGTTCGCTTCACTCACCACGTTTGCCCAAAAGGCAATCATTAAAGGTCAGGTTACGGATACGTTGGCTAGCCCATTACCCTCTTCAACGGTAATGATCTTAAGCATGAAAGATTCATCACTCGTCAATTTTGGTGTAACCGATGCGAAAGGAATTTTTGAAATCAAAAATGTAAACAAAGGGGAGTACCTTCTCAAAATTACCTTTGTCGGATTTGCCCCCTACTTAAAGCGCATTGCGACCACGGTGGATCCGATACTGGATCTTGGCAGAATAAAAATGGAATACCTTACCAAAGAATTAGAAGGTGTTGTAATCATGGGTGAAAAAAATCCGGTAACGGTAAAAAAAGATACAATAGAATTTAATGCCGGCTCTTTTAAAACTAAAACTAATGCCACGGTGGAAGACTTACTAAAAGTGATGCCGGGCATGGAAGTAGAAACAGACGGTACAGTACGCGCTCATGGCGAGCAAGTGCAACGGGTTACGGTCGATGGTCGCGAATTTTTTGGTCGCGATCCGAAATTGGCCACACGAAATTTACCTGCAGACGCCATTGAAAAAGTACAGGTGTTTGATCGTAAATCAGATCAGGCTCAGTTTACGGGTATTGACGATGGTCAGCGTGAAAAGACAATCAATCTTGAATTGAAAGAAGAAAAACGCAAAGGCGCTTTTGGAAATTTAATGGGTGGCTATGGATCAGATAATCGCTTTCAGGCAACAGCCAGCGTAAATCAATTTTCTAAGGGCAAGCAACTTTCTTTTTTAGGAATGGGTAACAACATTAACGAACAAGGATTTTCAATTGGCGATTTCATGAATTTCTCTGGCGGAAGCCAAGCCATGATGGGCGGTGGTGGAGTTAGTATTAATATTAATTCAGGAGGTGGAAATAGTGGTGGTGGACCTACTGCAAACTTTGGTGGCAGGCAAAGTGGTATTATGACAAACTATGCCGGAGGCCTTAACTTCAATCGCGACTTAAACAAGGACACGAAGCTTACTTCAAGTTATTTCTACAATCACCTGGATAGAAATGTAAATACTGATTTGAACCGGATCAATTTTTTACCGGAAGATCCCAACCAACCTGGAGTTGATAAGAGTAATGAACTGAATCAGCTTAGTAAACAATATAGCAAGAGCGACAATCATAAGGGCACGTTGATGTTAGACCATAATATAGATTCGGCCAATACTATTAAAGCTACGGCAAATGCGAACTATTCAGTTTCTAATCAACGAACGTCAAGCGTAGGCGAAACAAGAAACTTAAGCGATAACAGCTTGCTGAATCAAAGTATCCGCAATACGGAGACTGATCAGGAAGCGCTTAGTTTAAACAGCAGTTTATTGTGGCGGCATCGATTTGAAAAAAAGGGACGAAGTATCTCAGCCAATCTTACGGCTGGCATTAGCACAACCGATAGTGAGGGAGATCAGCAATCGACAAATAAGTATCAGAGCACACCCGGGGAGCAACTGATAGAGCAAACCAATGCTCAATCAACAAACAATCAGTCTTATGGAGCCACAGTTTCCTATACGGAACCACTGGGAGGCAGAAAATATCTGGAAGCCAATTATAATTTTCAAACCAATAGAAATGATGTCGATCGGGAGGTGTATGATGTGGGCAGCGGAACACCAATTTTCAATACACAATTAAGTAACAAGTACATCAGTAATTACATTTACAATCGCCCGGGTCTTAACTTCAAGATAAATCGCGAGAAATTCAGTCTCACCGCTGGAGCCAGTTATCAGATGACTTCGCTGAAAGGTGATTTGATTTCGCGTGATGTAAAAATTGATCGCACGTTTCAAAATTTGCTACCTTCTACTCATTTTAATTATGATTTTTCAAGCACTAAACATTTGCGTATTGATTATGAAACTTCTATGCAAGAGCCAACGATACAGCAACTACAGCC
>JAGPBO010000053.1 GCA_018063305.1 Cyclobacteriaceae bacterium | reverse complement strand
CCTCGTTGTTTTTCAATTTACAATTACGGTTGTGTTAATTGTTTCCACCTTGATAATCAGTGACCAAATTAATTTTATTCAAACGAAAGATGTTGGATTTGATAAGGAACAAATGATGATCATCGACATAAATAGTCGAGCAGCCCGCAATCAGTTTCAGGCTATTAAAAACGAATTCTCCAACATACCGGGTGTAAAACAAGTAGCCGTTTCATCACAGGTTCCTGGCGAATGGAAGGTTCTTGATGAGGCCCATGTTAGGAGAACAAACGCTAGCGGTACAACTGCGGATTCTCTACAAACCTATTTTATGGGATTCGATGAGGACATGCAGAATACCTATCAGCTCCAACTCCACGCAGGTGCTTTCTTTTCAGGAAATGAGGCAGATTCCATGAACGTACTTCTTAACGAATCTGCCGTAGAAGCAATGAATTTAGAAAGCCCCATGGGTAGTAAAATTCATATCAGTGCATATGGAATTAAATGGGAAGCAAATGTAATCGGGGTGCTGGAGGATTTTAACTTCCAGTCATTACACCAGAAAATTGCACCAATCATTATTGGGTTTCGCAACAATCCCATCTCATCCATAGACTATTTCACTTTAAAAGTAGCCGGAGTATCCCCATCACTCATCGCGGAAGTCACAAAAGTTCATGAGAAATTTGATACACAAACTCCCATTGAATATCACTTTTTATCTGATCAATTGAATAGATTCTATGTGGCTGAGGAAAAGGCAGGTAAAATTTTTCAAATGGCTGGCGCCATAAGCATACTGGTTGCTTGCTTAGGACTTTTAGGTTTGGCCACCTATCAGGTAGAACGCAAAACCAAAGAACTTGGAATCAGAAAAATATTAGGTGCCGAACCGTTTAGTTTATTCTTAATGGTCTCCCTTTCATTTACTAAAAATGTGTTACTGGCATTTGTGTTAGCGTGCCCCATTGCCTGGTATATTATGCACGAATGGTTGAGTGCTTTTGAATACAAAATTCAACTAAGCTCAGGCTCGTTTATACTTGCGGGTATTGTTGTGCTCTTGTTGGTTCTTATTACTGTAAGCTATCAGTCAATTAAGGCAGCCTTTCATAATCCGATAAATTCGCTAAAGCAGGAGTAGTTCACATTAACTACATTCGTAGCCTGAACTCCCAGGAATATAACTGTGCGGTTTCACATGAACTGGGTAGCAACATGTGGATACGCTTTGATTTTTTTGCTTCGCTTCTTGATGGAGTCGTGTAACAAATGATCGGCACAGGCGTCATGGTGGTGAGCATATCAGCAACTAACTTATTATCGATATTGGCACTTTAAAAAGTAAAATTCAGCATGAACACAGATCAGCAGCATAAAGAATTAGTTAGTACAGCCCGAATCGCAGGAGTTTGGTATTTGATGTTGGCTATCACTGGCATGGTCGGATTTCTCTTGCTGCATTCGCGCATCTATGTGACCGGTGATCCGTCAAAAACACTTACTAATTTAACCGAGCATGAAATGCTTGCCCGGCTACGGCTGCTGTTTGAATTCCTGATTGTGATGTCGCAGGCGTTGGCCGCAGTATGGTTTTACAAACTATTTAAAGATATCCGACATGTTGCCGCTTGGGCGTTGGCAGCCTGGGGTATGATGAATGCAACAGCCATTATGATCAGCGCCATGGCCATGGGAGGGGCGCTCGGAGTGACCAATAGTACACAGGCCTTGAACGAAAAGATTATAATGATTCAGATTTTTGATCAGTTCATCAAAAACGCATGGGGTGTGGGGAGCCTCTTCTTTGGGCTCTGGCTTATACCCATGGGGTACATCGTGGTGAGTTCGCAACGTATGCCCGCTTGGCTCGGTCGAGTATTAATTCTCGGAGGTTTAGGGTATTTAGCGAGCACGTTTATCAATTACATGGGTGTGCACGGAACATGGGTCGGCATGCTGACTATTCCGGCCACAGTAGGAGAGTTTTGGATGATTGCCTATCTGTTAATTTTTGGAATCAGGCCCGGTAAATCGTGAGCTTAGTGTGGTGCGGATTCAGGAACTTAGTCTGGTAAGGGTTTTATAATCTCCCGCGTTATCCTTATGCTGCAATCAGGACAAGTTGTTATGATTAATCGCTTATATCTTTTCTTCTTAGTAAAAAATAAGTTATTTAAACTCTTACTCAACAAAAACACTCTTTCATGACACAACCAACATCTTCGAAACGAAACACCATTTTGTTCTGGGTTTTCACCGGACTCTTCTCTGCATTTATGCTATCGTCTGCCATTCCTAATATTCTCTCAGCTCCGGAGTGGGTGGAAGTTTTTAACAAACTGGGATATCCACTTTACATGTTGCCTGCTATCGGGGTTGCCAAACTGCTGGGCATTATTGCATTACTGGTACCGGGCTTTCCACGAATAAAGGAGTGGGCCTATGCAGGATTTTTTTTCGATTTAACAGGAGCGGTATATTCCGGACTTGCTGTGGGTGGTTTTGATCCATTAATGTTGGTGATGATTATACCATACGTTCTGGGTACATTGTCGTATCTCTATCATCACAAAAGACTGAGCCAATAGTAACAACAGTATATGGCCATGTGTTGCACCTACCCCGCGAAGTATCGGGATTAAGGTAGCGTTCCGGGCATTCCATTATTCTTGTAAAAGGAACCTTACTTCATTCAATAACTTGCAATTATGTCATTAGTAATAGAGAATCTCTCAAAGAAATACTCCAAGGAAAAATTTGGATTGCAAGACTATTCCATAACCATTGAGAAAGGAATACTTGGGTTGTTAGGACCCAACGGAGCTGGTAAATCCACGTTAATGAAAATTATTGCCACCATTAGCCAGCCCTCATCGGGTTCACTCATCCTGGATGGACATGACCTTTTGAAAGAACCCAATTACATTAGAAAAGTGCTGGGCTATCTTCCACAAGATTTTGGGGTGTATCCAAATCTTAACGCGTATGAATTTCTGGAATACATTGCAGCTATGAAAGGAGTGGGAGGCCCCAGTCTAAAAGCCAGAATCGAAATGTTGTTAGAGGGAGTAAATCTTATAAAAGTTGCTAAGCGACCCATAGGAACGTACTCAGGCGGAATGAAGCAACGAATAGGAATTGCTCAAGCATTATTGAACGATCCTAAAGTTCTGATTTTTGATGAGCCTACCGTTGGTCTCGATCCTGAAGAACGCGTGCGGTTTAGAAACCTGATCTCCGATCTTGCTCATGACTGTATTATCATTCTTTCCTCTCATATTGTTTCCGATATCGAGACTATTGCCGATGAGGTCGCCATTATGAAGGGTGGCTTACTGATAACAAAAGGATATCAACAGGATGTGATTAAGAAAGTGGAAGGGAAGGTGTTTGAAACATTGATAGATAATTCGTTGCTCGATGAGTTTAAGCGAACAAACCATGTCGTTAACACCATTCGCCAAAAAGATAAAACGAGAGTTCGTTATATCAGTGATCAGCCAGTTGCTGAATCCACTTCCTCTCAGGCTTCCTTAGAAGATGCTTACTTGTTTCTTACCAAAGCAACCGTATGAAACATTTCATCACTATTATAAAGGGCGACTACTTGCAGCGCACCAGAAGCTACGCGTTTCTCGTTACGCTGGCCATCACTTTGTATATGGCTTACACCTTCGTACCTCCGGTAGATGCCAATTACACCACCGTGCGGATTGGCAACTATGTAGGTGATTATAATTCCGCCTGGATTGGCCACGTAACCGCCATGATGACCAGCGTATTCCTCACACTCATCGGCTTCTTCTTAATCAACAACAGTGTTAAGAAAGATGTAGAAACAGAGGTAGGCATGATCATCGCCACTACGCGGGTCAGTAATTTTAAGTACTTAATGTCAAAAGTGCTCAGCAATTTTCTGGTGCTTCTCTCTATTGTGGGCATCGTACTTTTCATGAGCATTGTAGTTTTCTTTTTACGCTCAAAGGATTTTCCATTTGAAATCACTCAGTTTATTTTACCCTACTTGGTGGTAACACTGCCCAGTATGTTTTTTGTGTCATGCGTAGCAGTGGTGGCCGAAGTGTTTCTAGGCAGACGTTCTGTGATTCAATACATCCTGTTTTTTGCCCTTTTTAATATTGTTATGGCCAATGTGCAAATGAAGCAGGGCACCGAAATGCTCACCTACTTCGATCCATTTGGGGTAAAGATTGTTACGATGCAAATGCAAGACTTTGTGAATGAACATTACAGTGAGGAAGTAAGTGTAGCGTCTATGGGATTTGTTTTTAGTGATAAAATGGATCTGAAGAGGTTTGTTTTTGAAGGTATCCATTGGCCATTCCTTTTTATTGTAAGTCGACTGGCATGGATGGTATTTGGGGTAGCGTTGGTGTGGGGTGGATCCCGCTATTTTCACCGCTTCGATGTGAAAGAAATAATCCGGGAAAAGAAGAAGCCCAAAATCGTAGAAAATATTTCTACTCACGAGTTGGCGAAAGTACTTAAGATTTCATCTCTGCCACCCATTACGGTTAACTATGGAATACTCCCTTTTATCAAGACTGAAGTATTGATGCTGATTAGAAAAGGCCCGCGTTGGTTTTGGATGATCAACCTTGGGTTAATGATAGCGTTAGCCGTAACGCCACTTACTATAGCGCACCAATTTCTGCTACCCGTACTTTGGTTTTTACAAATCGGCCGGTTGTCAGACTTAGTGACTAAAGAGAAAACTTATCAGGTTCACTACTTTACTTATGCGGCCTACCAACCCTTAAAGCGTTTATTGTCCTCGCAACTTATTGCCGGCATAAGTTTGATTATTGTTCTCTCCGTTCCCTTGTTGCTACGCTATGCATTCGCGGGTCAATGGCTACCGATAGCCGGTATTTTTTTTGGTGCAATTTTTATTGTCTTGTTTTCTTCAGTTCTTGGAATAGTAAGTGGCGGTAAAAAATTATTTGAAATACTATTCTTTGCTATTACCTATGCCAACGTAAATCGTATTCCCTTTGCAGATTATTATGGAAGCACGTGGACCTCGCTGCTACCCATAGCTGTTTTGATCTCACTCACAATTTCTTTTGCCTGCTTAAGCTGGATAATTCGCTCGTACGAAATAAAACATGCCTAGTGTACATTGTGCACCTGGGCTCTCGCCTTCGTGGGTGTTCTTCATCAACGAACTGAGTCAATACGCCTGTCGCTGAAGAACACCAACACGGACTGGTGTAGGATAGGATTGTTAAAAGAAGTATTTTTGTGAATAGTCTAAGAATTAGTGCCTTTCAGCGAGTCCTCTTTAAATGCCTACCTGTTTTCACTCTTTTTTCAGTAATAGTTTCCTCAATCTCTTTTAGAGGTAGGCCATTATTAATTACTGGGTGGAATTCCATCAGTCAGATGTGTTTTTTTAAATTTAATTTTTATACAATGCAAGGAACAGTAAAATTTTTCAACGAAACCAAAGGTTTTGGTTTCATAACACCGTCAGATTCAAAAACTGACATTTTTGTTCACGTTTCAGGTCTCCTGGATGAGATCCGTGAGAACGATGAAGTTACCTATGAAGTAGAAAGCGGCAAGAAGGGAATGAATGCAGTGAAGGTCGAACGAATCATGAATTGACGATTCTTTTTATACAGTATAAAAAATCGGCCTTATGTGGTCGATTTTTTTTTAACCATGCTTCTGACCAAAATCTCTACGTTCATAATCGATATAGCAAGCAGTTCGGGTACTAGATTCAAATATAAAACAGACGGAAAAAAGCATTTTCTTTGCTTAAGCATTTGCACTGTAATAAAACCACAGAGGCTTTGAAACTTCAACCAAAGAAAGAACATCCAAACGAAAAGTCTGGTTTACATCCCCGGAACAGACATCGCACCCGTTATAATTTCAGCGAACTCATTTCCACGTCTCCTGAATTAAAAGCATTCGTCCGGTTGAATGAGTACCACGATGAATCGATTGACTTTTCCAATCCAGCTGCGGTGATGATGCTGAATAAAGCGTTGTTGAAGCATTATTATGATATTCATCGCTGGAATCTTCCATCGGGTTACTTGTGTCCACCGGTTCCGGGAAGAGCGGATCACCTTCATCATCTGGCCGATTTATTAGCAAGCTGCAATAATGAAATAATTCCGATAGGCACTAAGATAAGATGCCTTGATATTGGTGTTGGAGCAAATTGCATTTATCCCATCATTGGGAATAAAGAATACGGGTGGTCTTTTGTGGGATCCGATATTGACCCTGCTGCCATTCAATCGGCTGATAAAATTGTACAAGAGAACGTCTCTTTAAACGGAAAGGTAGAGCTCCGCTTACAGGGGCATGCAACCGATATTTTCAGGGGTATAATTCAAAAGGATGAACGCTTCGATTTAACAATTTGTAATCCACCTTTTCACGCTTCGTTACAAGAAGCTCAATCGGGAACACTTCGCAAATTAAACAACCTGAATACTAAACGGATTACTAAACCCACGCTGAACTTTGGAGGTAAGAACACCGAGTTGTGGTGTGAAGGTGGTGAAGAGAAATTCGTGCAAAAAATGATCACCGAAAGCAAACAATTTTCATCGTCCTGTTTTTGGTTTTCTACGTTGATTTCCAAATCGGCTACTCTTAAAAGCGTTTACACGGCCCTTAAACAGGCAAATGTCATTGAACAAAAAACAATTCCAATGGCTCACGGAAACAAGACAAGTCGTATTGTGGCCTGGACATTTCTAACTCCGGAAGAGCAGCATGATTGGGTAAATAAGAGGTGGATTAATTAAAATATCAGGCTTTTCTAATCGCAGTCACTTTTCCGAAAAACATTTTCCTAGCAATGATAACTTTTGCTAAGTAAAGTGCTACGGTTTAAGACTAAAATCCCAAATAGGTTTTTGGCCAAGAAGATTTTCCACAAAATAATTCCAACGTTTCTTCAGGAAGTAGTCATTGAATTTTCCTTGATAGCCATGGTGCTGACTTGGGAAAATGAGCATGTCAAATTCTTTGTCATTCTTTACCAGCGCTTCTGCGAATTTAAAAGTAGCAGAAGGATTTACATTTTCATCGAGCCCTCCATGTACCAACAGCAATTTGCCCTTCAGATTGACAGCCATCGTAATGTTGGATACCTTGTCATAGGTTGAATCAACAGGCCATCCCATATACATTTCCGGCCACCAGTCTTTCTCCATCCTGAAATCATGATCGCCTGAACTTGCAACGGCCACTTTATAAAAATCCGGAAACTCCAGCACCGCATGGCCGGCATCGTAACCACCGGCAGAATGCCCGAATATTCCAACGCGCGTAGTATCCACCCAAGCATATTTTTTACCAAGTTGTTTGATCGCGAGTACGTGGTCTAGCAGATTTTTCCCCATGTTCTTGTACGACACATTATGGAATGCTTTTGAACGACCGGCAGTCCCCATTCCGTCAACAGCAACAACGATAAATCCAAGTTCTGCCAACGCTTGATTCGACCGAGCCAAGGTGCTCACGATGTGCTCGGGGAACATATGCGTATGTGGACCGGTGTAGGTTTGGTCAATGACAGGATATTTCTTCGATGCATCGAAGTTGGTTGGTTTCCATATCATTCCATAAATCATAGTGGCACCGTCACGTGCCACTGCAGTGAACATTTCGGGAAATTTAAAATTTATGGCCAGTAAACCATCGAGATTCATTTCACTTATTGTTTTGATAATTTTTCCGGAAGCGGTTTCACGCAATACTGTTTTTGTTGGCGTATTAAATGACGACATATTATCAACGAAATATTTTCCATCTGGGGAAACCGATACGTCATGGTTCAGGTCTTCAGGGGTTAGTAAAGTCAGGCCGGTGCCATCTAAATTTATTTTATAGCATTGGAGCGAATACGGATTGCTGTTTTTCTCCCGGCCGGAGGCAGTGAAAATGAGTGTTCCCCTTTTCTTGTCGGTATATTTAAGGTCATGAAAATACCAAGAGCCGGATGTCAGTTGTTTTAGTTTTTTCTCCTTTAGATCAAAGGTGTACAAGTGCCGCCATCCGTCTTGTTCACTGATCATAATAATTTTTCCCAGAGACTCCTCAATATGATATTCAAAATTGTCGATGTTGGTTTTGCTGGTTTCACTGTAAAGTACGTCCTGTGTTTTCTTTGTCAAATCGGTTCTGTAAAAATCAAAATGCTGATAGCCCCTTTGCCCATGTTGTATATAGGCAACTCCAGCTTCCAATGACCAATTGATACTCGATCCATTCACTGATCTGAATTCATCCTTGCGAATTTCTTCACCGGTTTCAATATTGACGAAAACTGGAATCAAATGTATCATATCGGTATCGCCAGGAGAGCCCCGGTAATAGGAGAGTAGTTTTGGGCGATACAACGAATCAATACTCCAATCGAGCAGATACATTTTATTGCCGATTCGGAAATCAACGATATTGGTGGAGATCCATTTGGAATCGGGCGACCATGTCACATTGAGATGGGGTGGGCGAGTTCCATTTTCACCTTCTATGATTTCGCCCCAGCCGTAGAAAGTTGCATATTCATAGTCCTTTACCCCAGCCGTAGAAAGTTGTTTTACAATTCCTGTCTTAGTTGACTTAACAAAAAGATTATAGTGATTATTGTACGCAATCCAATTTCCGTCAGGCGATTTACTTTCCAGTCTATTAACAGCATCTTTTGCCTTTAATGAAAGCGTGTAGTAATCGGTGTTAAGCATGTATATTTTTCCTTTCGCGGAAAATTCAATTTCTTTTTTGTTGAGATATTTTAGTTCCTCAAGGGGGAGATCATTCGCCTTAATGGTGATTTTCAGGGAGTCGGCCAAAAGCTTTGCAAGTCGCTCGTGATCAAACAACGTAACAGGCTTCTTACTGTCAGGGGCTGATAGATAATAGGTTTTTCCATCTTTGTCGCTTAAGGTGTAGAAGAATCCGCCATCTGAATTCCAATTTGGATTAACAGTTACGTTATAAACTTTTGAATCTCTGAGATTGCCCCATAAAAAAGAAACTGCACGTCTATAATCTTCACGGGTTACCTGTTGTGCAGCAATTTGCAAAGGTAGAAGGAGGGCTAGGAGGAAGATATTTCTTTTTGACATAGGAGCTATTAATTGTTTTGAAATCACTACGGAAAGATAGATGAATTACGCTCAGATTGTAAAAAAAAAAATTATGAAAAAGTAACCAAATACTTGGCTTTAAAAGCAGAGTAACGGATATTACTATGGTGCAATCAGGACAAGTTGTTAACATAGCTATCGGTGGGCTTTTAGTAATTCAAACTTCATCATTCAGCACTGGCTGGCTTGTCTGCCGAAGGTTTCTGTAGGCAGCGGCACTCTTTGATAGGCTTTAGAAGCGGGAGGGAAGTGCGGCCTGGCAATGGGTAGTGATGTGGAATAAGATGGGCAGTTTTAGCTTACGAAACAGAAGCACCGCTGAAGCGTTACACTTTTATAATTTTTTGTACAACCGTTCCTTTCCCTGATCTTACCTTAATGATATACAATCCCTTGATGATGTTTGTAAGGTCAAACACAATCTGATCAGAATTTGTTTTTTTCTTATCAATGACTTTTCCGAAAGAGTCTAATAATTCAACAATTAAGTCTCTTCCCTCATTGTTATCAACTTGTATTTGAATAACATCATTCGCAGGATTCGGAAATACGTTGACTACAAATTCCATCTTCTTGCTTACCTCCGTTATCACAAGCGTATACGGATCTGACATAAGACTTGCGCAACCTTCAACAGTTGAAACAACTGTATAAATTCCAGATTCGTCAATGTTAAGCGTTGTTCCGGATGCACCATCGATCACCTCGCTATCCCTATACCATTGATTTCCATCAATGTTGCTAGAAGTAAGTACTTCCCCTGAACGAACGATGGATGGTTTAAGAGGACTCACGCAGAAGGAGATTTCAACAGGTTCAGCTGGATGGTAAGCTGCGTTGCCATCCTGTGTTGCTTTGATGTGCGCTACTCCTGCGCGCACAATAGTGACTGTCTTTCCGCTTATTGTAATGTTACTGGATACGGATTGGAAAGCTACATCAAGGCCTACTTCGGTACTGGCAACCAGATCAAACGGTGCAATACCTGTTATTTTATCACCCGGATTTACAAATGAAATAGTCTGTACTCCTTTATCAACTACAAGTTCTCGCTGAATGGCGATAGCACCATAGTAATTAGTGTTTGCAGAAATATTGGCGGTTATAGTAGTTACTCCAACACTTACAAGTTTGATTTCTCCATCCTCAATCACAGCGACAGCAGGATTACTGCTTGTAAAGGTAATTCTGCCCCCTGAACTACTTGAGGCAACCGGTGTGAATGATGGGTCTGTGACTGACTTCGGCTCAATGGGATCAAACGTGAGTGTTTGCTGTTGCCTTTTGAAAATTATATTGTTGGGGTAATTTCCATCCGTACCATTAAAGCTTCGTATTGCCTGGTATGACGATCCGTCTGCGAGTACCTTGAAAATTACACCTTTATCATGTTCTCCTCCCATACTTGCTGATACATAAATCCATCCGTCAAATGTTTGATACATATCTTGCAGGTTTGATCCCTGAGTATGATTCCCTTCACGAATGGTAACGAACTGTGACCCGTCTTTATTCACTGAAAATATATATCCTCCACGCATAGCTACTCCGATTCGATCACCATGTAACTGGATTAGTTTCATTGGTACCTGGTCTACAGCCTCAGGTAGTGTCACAATTTTTTTCATTGCACTAATGCTGCTTTCATATTGATAAAGAGTTCGTGTGTATAGGCTGACCGCATAAATATCTCCATCAGATGTTTGCAGATAGCACGATCCTCCAAATTCAACTCCACTAGGCATCAGGCCGCGTGATGTGAATTCAGTACCATCATTTTTTATGGTGAATATCATTCCCGGTTCATTGACCGTGCCTCTTGTTGATATCCCAAAAATAGTTCCATCCGGTTTTTCAGTAATCCATTCAACAGGACGCGAAACATTGTCATTTATTCCAATCATAGGTTCGAATTCACTTCCATCGAGTTTGATCCTAAATACATAAGACTTGTTATCCTTTGCGCCCACACACCAAAGATGCTCCGTTGATACATAGAGCAGTTTTTGAGCACTAACTCCTGAAGGAAACTCAAAGATGTGCTCGTATTGGCCGGTAGGAGTAATGCGAAAGATGCCTGGCTTCCCCTCGAACGTAATTCCGTAATAAAAATCACCTTGAGGGTCGGTAATGAGTGTGATGGGCCATGATTCAACTTGTGGGAAATCCTTAATAACAGTAAACGATTCTCCAGGTATAATACTGAAGATGGTTCCACCATTGCTGGCTCCACCACTTGAAGTCATTCCAAAAAACTTTCCAGGTTGCGACTCAACTAGCGGGCCGTATAAAGGCTGTGCAGCAGATGAATTGAAATCAGCCATCTTCTGAAATCCTGTACCGTCTTTTGCTATCTTAAATATCGTTCCCAGATTATTCGTTCCGCCAATGCTCGTCATTCCGTACAAAAGCCCATCGCTGCCTTCTATCAGCTTACACAGTGGATTGCCTCCAGTGGTGGCCCCATTCAAATCGAACAGACGAGTGAAGTTCGATCCATCGTTATCGACAGCAAAAAGACAACCTTGATTATTAGCCCCACCAGTATAAGTAGAACCGTAAATTTTTCCATTGGATCCCATCAACAAGGAAGCAATAGGATTACTACCCTTCGTTGTACCATCAAATACAACAATTTTGGCAAAATTTGATCCATCGGGCAGTATTTTGAAAAGCACACCTTTCTCCTGGTCACCACCGGATGAAAGGGTTCCATAGAGATAGCCATCTGTTCCTTGCACTAGATCGCCTTGAGGGATATACCCTGATTTTATTGGGTCATTATTATCGAATCTAAAAATGACATTGAAATTACTGCCGTCCTTGTCGATGTTGAAGATTGTTCCGTAACTAAAAAATCCCCCGCTCGAAGTCAAGCCGTAAAGTTTTCCATTGGATGCTTCTGTTAAACCACCAACAGGGTTGTTTCCATCGATTGGGTTCAATACATGTAAAGTAGTAAAGCCAGAACCATCAAGCTTCAGTTTGAAGATGGTACCTCCACCATCGCCCCCATAAGGAGTTACACCATATAGATCACTGTTACTGGCTTGCATGATATTTCCTGTTGGCGATCCAGTTAGACTATTGTAATTATGAATAACGGCCATGCCAGAACCATCTGATTCCAATCTTACAATAGCACCGTTGTTGGTGGTTCCTCCTGCACGGAAGTTTCCGTATAGTCTGCCATCATTTGCTTTGATGAATCCACCATGCGGAAAAGGTAAAGTTCGAGGCTCAAAGGTCTTTAAGCTTGAGAAATCAGTTCCATCTGACTTCATTGAAAATACAACTCCGGAATTATTTTGCCCGCCAAAAGATGCTGCACCTACAAGGTCAAAAGTTTTTCCCCCATCGGTGATCTTCAATTGTTGACTGAATTGCGCTGGTAAGTAGTTTTCGTTTCCGGCATGCGAAGCAAGTATTATTACTGTTCCCGCTCCATGTATTGTTACCTTAGTGCCGTTAATACTGGCAATACCCGGGTTGGAGCTCGAGAATGTAATAGGTAAATTTGTATTTGAACTTGCTGATAAAGTGAACAAGTTGTCGCTGAATTTTTTTTCAGGCAAGGGAGCAAAAGCAATTGTTTGACTCGCCTTATTAACGGTAAGTACTCGGTCGATTTCCGAATTATTATACCCAGGATAACCCGCTTGTCTGGCTTTTATGGTTGTAGTTCCTGCACCGTTGATCGTGACGGTTGATCCATTAATGGTTGCAACCTGTGTATTACTGCTCGTATACTCCACAGGAAGCCCTGATGATGCTGTGGCTGATAATGTAAACTGACCATCTCCGAAAGTCTTTGGAGGAAGATTCGTAAAAGTTATACTCTGACTTAAAGGAGAGATACTGATATTATAGTTGGCGCTCACTGGAGAGTACACAAAATTTCCTGCTTGTGAAGCAGTGATTGTAACATTTCCTGAACTTACAATGTGCAGCAAATAATTGGCATCCACGTACGCGATAGAAGCATTGGTTGTTTGGTAGATTAGAGGAAGGTTTGCTGAGCTCCAAGATGAAAGATGAAATGGTGAAACCCCAAAGGAAAAGAAATCTGAAGAGTTCAGGTAAATGGATTGAAAGCTCTTCTCAATAGTTAAGGTTCGCTGCACTGGTGTAGCAGCGAGAGTGGTTGCGTCACCGCCCTGCATTGCAGTGATGATGGCAGATCCCTGGCCTTTCATGATGACTTGGTTGCCATTTATTTCCGCTATGGTTGGATTGGAGGAACCATATGAAACCGGTAATCCTGATGTTGATTTTGCCGTAAGGTTAAAGGTTCCGTCACTCACATAGCGCGTTGAAAGAGGATTGAATGTTATCACATTTCCTGTTCCCGGTGTTAGAGGTGGGTCAACCGTGATAGTGCGGATGACCGGAATCGCAGCGGCCATTAGGTTATTCCCATTTTGCATTGTGGTGATAGTAGTTGTTCCCACAGCGAGAAGGACAAGTTTAGATCCTTCAATCACTGCAATGCCAGGAGGGCTACTGGTGAAGGTAACAGGCAAGCCACTGGTACTTGATGCACTAATAAAAGGATCACTTTGGCCGAAGCGATATGTAGTATTCGATGCCAGCGAAATGGATATAGTTTGAGTTCCTTTGAGAAGATTAATGGTATTGCTTTTTTCCGCTGGCTTGTAATTTCTATTACCATCATTGTAGGCCGTAATTTGAACCGTTCCTAATTCATGAATGGTGGCAAGGGTACTGTAGAAAGAAAGCTTTAGCGCATCGTTTGATTTAAATTTAACATCCAACCCTCCGGATGAGGTTGCGCTGACACCAAACTGCTGACAACAAACTCTGTCGCCAGGTGAATTAAACGTTATGATTTGCTCCTTTCGATTCACAACAAGTTCACGGCTCACTCTTGCTTCATTATAAATTGAATTACCATCCTGTACAGCCTGAATCGTTACTGTTCCAGCATTATTGATAAACCAATTTGTTCCATCCGATGAAACTACATCATTAGAATTTGTGGTAAAACGGACTGGCAATCCAGTGCTAGAAGTGGCATTCAGTGTGAATAAGCCATCTCCATAAGTTTTTGCAGTGATGGGAGGGAAGTCAATAGTCTGATCAGATTTTACTACGTTTAGTGTCTTGGTTATTGTTCGTGTCAGGTATTCATGATTACCAACGATGTATGCCGTAATGTACACACCACCAGGACCAACAAGTTTGATTTTGTTATTCTCAATTACCGCTACTGTTGGATCGTGCGAAACAAGGTATACAGGCAACCCCGAGGGTACTTGAACATCGGGAGCAAATGATTCACTCGTTGTTGTTATCTCTGGCATATCTGCAAATGTCATTACCGGGAATTTCTTCCGCATCAATAATGAGCCTACAGGATTACTGCCAGTTGATTGAGCAAAACTATATAGTGGTGTGAATTGATTTCCGTTTTCCAGTTTGAAGAAAATTCCCTTGTCATTGGTTCCACCTGAAAAGGTAACACCATACATGGTTTGGCCATCAATAGAAGACACAAGGTCTCCTACAGGTGACTTTCCGTTGGTTCCGTTAAAGTCCAGAAGTTTAGCGAAAGCTCCGTTGGTTGTCAGGCTGAAGATTGTTCCGAATCCACTGCTTCCACCAGTGGAAGTCATACCATATAAAATTCCATCCGCGTGTTGGATAAGTGATCCAAGAGGAAATGTTCCTGAAGATGCATCGAGATCTATCAGCTTTGTAAATCCAGTACCATCGGTATTGATGCGGAATATAACTCCACTATTGGAAGTACCTCCAGCACGAGTCATTCCATAAAGTTTTCCATCCGAAGCGAATACAAGACTTCCAGTTGGGTTAGCACCCGATGCTGTGCTGTTGAAGTCATGAAT
The DNA here is from genome assembly GCA_018063305.1 of Cyclobacteriaceae bacterium. GTDB lineage: Bacteria > Bacteroidota > Bacteroidia > Cytophagales > Cyclobacteriaceae > ELB16-189. The sequence goes on along the minus strand of JAGPBO010000053.1, from coordinate 3,364 downwards.
CTTGCTGAATTGTCCACTAACAACATTGAAGGAAAAAATTACACCCTGATCATTGGTGCCTCCGAACTCCGTCATTCCAAATATAAATCCTGCTGGTCCTTGTATGACACTTCCTTTTGGGGATCTGCCATTATTTACTCCATCGAAAGGAATGAGTCCAGCCGGGAGAGGTCCCGCAACAGGAACTTTAGAGAATAACGCGCCTCCATTGTATTGTCCTGCTGTAGATGTTAGCCCATACAGCATTCCGTTTGCCGCTAACAGAAATTTGCCTCCGGGATTAAAACCTGTGGCATCTTCGCTGAGCATAAAATTGAACGGTTGTAAGATGCCACCTTGGCCTGGCATAATATCAACGCGCATCCCATGATTAAGATTTTGGTCGCCTGCCATCGTAAGTGTTGACAGGCCATTCAAAAGTTGGCCTTGATAAACAAGTTGTGTGAACCCCGAATTGTTTCCGGCATTCCCACCATTTCTGCCATCAAAGCTTCCGTAGGCGATAAAGCCTTCCCCATTTGTTTTTATATGATAGGGGACACCCATGTTATAACTCCCACCTGTTTGAGTAACTCCATATAGGTATTCCTGGGCATAGGTACTGAAGGATGCAAGAAGGAATGAGAATACAAGGATTGCCTTCCTCGGTTGTTCACAAGGCTGCTTTTTCACAATGAAATTATTTTTTTCTGGCAAAAACTTTTAAGAAACCAAGAACTGCCAGCTATTCGAGAGGAAGGCAGGCAGTTGATGCAACTTGTAGTTTAGCTGGTGCGCAATTTAATGGAAATATGCCAAATGTTAGTTTTCACCTTTTACAAATGGGTAAGGGGAATTCATCATTTTGGAGGGCGCACATGACCTTCACTTTCCATTTCCATATTGTCGGTAGAGATTATAAAACTGCTCGAACACCGCTGAAGTTCTGAAAAGCGTCCAATGAGCTAACTAGCTAATACTGTGAGTGGTAATTCAACTCAATTAAAATTCTGATTAATGATTTTTAATAAAATGCGTGAGCGATGGATCAAGCATGTGTAATGCTGGCTTTGTCCCGATAGCTATCGGGAGAGTCAGGCATGTGCGGCCAGCAATTACTTATGCTTGGCGGGCTGGTAGATTAAATGCGCGCCTGCCTGCGCGTAGCCGCTTCGGCAAAGGCAGGTGGGCAAAAAACTTTCATACCGTATTGTTCAAATTACATAGACACTCAATGCCGATAGCTATCGGCAGAGGTGTGCACGGCCCGGATGAGCCAGCCTGCGCGGAGCCGCTAAGCTACACGAAGCGTTTCGCGTAGTGAAGCTTCGGCAAAGGCAGGCGCGGCCTTGAGCGGTTATTTAATATAACGTCAAATTATATAACTGTGCGGTTGGCTTGCGCGAGAACAAACTCCAACTTAATTCGAAGACTAAAACCTCCAGATGGCGCCTGCAGGACTGTGCGAATGGCTGGCGCCAGATGGTTAGCATAATATATGTCTTGGTCAGATAACGATTTAAGTAATTCAAGCATAAAGCCCAACTTCGATTATAGTTTTCGTCAAATCGTGCCACAAAAGTCCGATATAGATTTAAGTTATAACTTTCTATATAGTTAGATAGTTATAAACTTGTCAAAAAAAGACCCGCGATTAGGCCTAAGACATCTCCTTATTTTTTAAATATTAAGTGCATTAAATAAGAGACGGACTTTACCTTGTACGAAATAGATTAATTCACATTATAGAATAGTGCATATGGGACTCAGCTCAGAAATAGTTATATATATGGCGTGCGTTATGTTACTTAGCTTAGGCTTCCGATATCTAGCGGGACGGGCCCTTCACCAATCTTCATAGAAAGTTTTTTTAGTCCCGATAGCTAGCGGAGGCTTTCAATAATACAATCTTCATCATTCTCCACCGGGCTGGGGAAGACACTTATTGGCTGGCTTTGGATCCCGATAGCTATCGGGAGGGAAGGGATGTGTGGCCTGGCCCGTCCGCGGTGTAGCGAAGGCGGGGCCTGCACAATCCCGATGCTGCGATCGGGACAAGTTGTGTGGCGATGCAGAATGGATTGATAAATATTATTTTTTCAAGAGATCAAATAATTTGGTGTTAATATAGAGTGTCTCTTTCCAAACTTGTTTTGTTTTGAGTACACCAATTTCTTGAAGTTGCTTGAGGTATTTAGCTGCTGTGATACGCGAAATTTTCATTCGAGTAGTCAGAATTTCACTTTTGCAATACGGGTGCTCAAATAAAATTTCAATCAACTCTTTGCTGTATACTTTAGGGGCATTCTTGTTGACTTTATCTTGGATTTCAAGGAACAAGTTTTGGATCGCCTTTATCTGAATAATTGTTTCACGTGAAGTTGCTTCTACTCCTTGAAGGATGTAAAGTATCCAGTCTTCCCAATTGTTCTTCGTGCGGACTTCCTGTAAAAGATGGTAGTAGTCAGATTTATTTTTAATTATATATTCACTTAAATAGAGGATAGGGTTGTCCAACAAATCGTTTAGCATGATATGAAGAATGTTGACGATCCTGCCTGTTCTACCATTACCATCATAAAACGGATGAATGCTTTCAAATTGATAATGTTGAATAGCCATTTTGATTAGGGGCGAAATATCATCCTGTTCATTTAGATAGTTCTCCAAATTCTTCATTAATCTCAGAATCGTTTCGTGATTATCCGGAGGGGTATAGATGACTTCATTTGTGGTTGCATTTCGAAGCGCTGTTCCTGGTAATTTTCGAATACCTGCATTGTTTTCCTCTAATATTTTTTGAATTGAAACAATCGCATTGGTACTTAGAAAGCCTTTCTCCTTAATGAAATTCGTGCCATACAACACAGCCTCACGATAACGCAATACCTCTTTGGTGGACGGATCGGCTTCTATCCCTTTTGCAGATAATGCCTGATATAGTTTATCCTGAGTAGTAATTACATTCTCTATTTCAGAACTGGCCCGAGCCTCTTTGAGAACAACTGCATTTAGCAAAATAGCTGGGTTTGGTAATGTAGAGGCTAACCCCTTTAATTCCGCCAGTGCAATAGAGGACTTTACCAACTGACGAAGAACCTTGACAGTCTCGATTTTCTCCCTTTCTGGAGGTAACTCAGGAAGCTTGTTAAAAGGCATTTGTGATGGAATTGTCATGTTAGAAGTTTTTACACGAGGTCTTTGTCATGTAAATATATTAATAAATAATATACATGATAAGGCGGTCATGTATATATTCTATACATGATGTTTGAGTAGCGCTGAAAAGCAATATCACCCCAATTCTCAGCGCTATGAAGCTATTTCAACATAACGGCTTATCATGTAACTAAGTCCATTCAATCAATCAACTTTGTTACATAAT
>JAGPBO010000252.1 GCA_018063305.1 Cyclobacteriaceae bacterium | reverse complement strand
ACCAAAAAGAAGATTAAACCAGAGGGGTCTAAGCAAAAAGAACAAATTGAAATCATTGATCAGTTTATAAAATCGCAGCCCAGCATTTCAAAAAACAAATTAGCCGCCTCTATCGCTTCCGAATCAAAAGAAGATTTGACAGAAAAGAATCTAACCTATGGCGACAATATAGTTTCAGAAACCCTGGTTCAGATTCTACTTAAACAGGGTAAAAAAGAAAAGGCTATGGAAGTACTGAAGAAGTTAATTTGGAAATTTCCACAAAAAAAGGCTTACTTTGCGGCTCAAATTGAAGACCTGAAGAAATAATTATGTACGTCCTATTTATCAGTTTAGCCATTTTTAGCTCCGTTTTATTAGTATTAGTTGTTCTTGCGCAAAATTCAAAAGGAGGCGGACTATCCAGTCAGTTTGGTGGATCTGGTGCAAGTAATATGATTGGCGTTAAAAAAACTGGGGATTTGCTTGAGCGATTAACCTGGGGATTTGCAATTGCCATCATGGTTTTTTCGTTGGCTACTAATTTTACTGCCCCAAACACAGGCAGTACAGACGAAATACTTGAAAAAGCTAAACAGCAGCAAAGTTCACCTATTGACCTTAAGAAAACAGAGCAGCCTGCAACGCCAGCCTCTGAGCCTAAATAATATTCAAAGATTTTGAAAATTGAGACCCTCTTTATGGGGGTCTTTTTTTAGGCCGCTTTTGAAATCTGTTTAACAAGCAATCTTTTAGCAACCGGCATTAAGGTCTGATCAAAAGGAACCTTAAGTTTAGACAACACCAGGTAAACGGAAGGATTAGGCAACTCAGCATATTTCTTAATTAAATTAAGTTTAAGGTTTTCATAGGTTGAGCTCAAGCTTCGTTCGGCTGTTTGTAAAAAATGCGTATGCAGGCCACGCATAGTCTCCGAACTTTGTTCGAAAATTGTCACCTGATACCTATAAATGTGGGTTTCTTTTTCGGGTGGCTGGCTGACGAATAGATATCCTTCATTGGCGTAAAGGGAGGTTAGCCCAACGGGTGATATCTCGCATTTGGATTCTACTGACTCGTAAATGTAAGAGCCTTCATCGAGCGAGGTTTTAAATTGAGGTAATGCATACTCAATAATAGATTCAATCTCCTGCATCAAGGAATCATCTTCAATCATACGCTGATAATTCAGTTCAAGATTTTTGAGGCCATCCTGCGAAAGCTCTTTGGGAAATGAATCACGCAACAGAGAATGATTCTCCTTTAAGGATACCAGATTGCGGTAGTGAAAAACCAGGTCAGACAAAAACGGATACAATTCAACCCGGTTAAATGAGTTTTTTACTTCTTTGAAGTAGCCCAATAACTGGTACTTCTTGTATTCAAAATCGATTAATCCTTCAGTAAGCCAATTGTCCTTTAAACGATCCATCATCACTTTGATTTATATCTTAATTATACGAAAAAATCCAAATTCATGACAAACTGCCATTTTGTTTATGGACAGTTATGTCAAGTGTGACAAAATTTTTCATCTTTGCTGCCCAATCGATCAGAATGTGCCAAAAAAGGTGAAAATCAATGAAATGGCATGAATTTCGAAGATCAAGCACAGACAGTTAAAAACTTGTTCAATAATAAATTTATAAATCCCATATGGCAAAAATTAATTTCAAACCAAACGAAGACCGAGTGCTTGTAGAAGCTGCTCCGGCAGAACAAAAAACTGCTTCTGGACTTATCATTCCAGATACAGCAAAGGAAAAACCACAGAAGGGTAAAGTAATCGCAATAGGCGATGGGTTGAAAGACAAACCGGTAACTGTAAAGGTTGGCGATCAAATCCTTTATGGTAAATATTCTGGTACAGAGATCACTATTGATGGTAAGGAATATTTGATCATGCGTAACTCCGATATTTTCGGAACTGTTTAATCGTTAACTTAACAAACTAGTACAATAATTATGGCAAAGGAAATTACATTCGATACAAGTGCCCGCGATAGAATTAAGAAGGGTGTTGATAAATTAGCAAACGCAGTAAAAGTTACTTTAGGACCAAAAGGTCGTAACGTAATTCTTGATAAGAAATTTGGTGCTCCTACCGTTACAAAAGACGGTGTTTCAGTAGCTAAAGAAATTGAATTGAAAGACCCAATTGAAAATATGGGCGCTCAGTTAGTAAAAGAAGTTGCTTCTAAGACTGCAGATGCGGCCGGTGACGGAACAACTACAGCTACAGTTTTAGCTCAATCAATCTACAGCCACGGAATTAAGAACGTAGCCGCTGGTGCTAATCCAATGGATTTGAAACGTGGAATTGATAAAGCCGTTGATGCGGTTATTGCAAATCTTAAGAAGCAGTCAAAACCAATCAAAGGTTCACACGAAATCACTCAGGTTGCTACTATCTCATCAAACAATGATGTAGAGATTGGTAAAATGATCGCCACTGCCATGGAAAAAGTTGGCAAGGATGGCGTAATCACTGTTGAAGAAGCCAAAGGAACCGAAACTGAAGTAAAGACTGTAGAAGGTATGCAGTTTGATCGCGGTTACTTGTCTCCATACTTTGTTACCAATACAGAGAAAATGGAGGCTGAATTAGAAAGCCCTTACATCCTGATTTACGATAAGAAGATTTCTTCTATGAAGGAATTGCTTCCAGTATTGGAAGCTACTGCACAAACTGGCAAACCTCTATTGATCATCTCAGAAGAAGTTGAGGGCGAAGCATTGGCTACACTTGTAGTAAATAAAATCCGTGGTGCTCTTAGAGTGGCTGCTGTTAAGGCTCCTGGCTTTGGCGATCGCAGAAAGGCTATGTTGGAAGACATTGCAATTCTAACTGGTGGAAAAGTTATTTCTGAAGAAACCGGTATGAAGTTGGAAGATGCTAAACTTGAATATTTGGGTCGTGCTGAAAAAATTACTGTCGATAAGGATAACACAACCATTGTGAATGGTGCTGGTAAAAAAGCTGACATCACAGGTCGTGTGAACCAAATCAAATCTCAAATAGAATCTACTACTTCAGATTACGATAAAGAAAAGTTACAAGAGCGTTTGGCTAAACTTTCTGGTGGTGTTGCTATCCTTTACATTGGTGCAGCTACCGAAGTTGAAATGAAAGAGAAGAAAGACCGTGTTGATGATGCTTTGCATGCTACACGTGCTGCCGTTCAGGAAGGAATTATCGCAGGTGGTGGCGTTGCTTACATCCGCGCTATCGATGCTCTTAAAGATTTGCCTACTGATAATGAAGATCAAACTACAGGTGTAAACATTGTACGCCTTGCCTTGGAATCTCCGTTAAGAACTATTGCAGAAAATGCAGGTCAGGAAGGTTCTGTAATTGTGAACAAAGTGCGTGATGGTAAGAAAGATTTCGGATACAATGCACGCGACAACAAGTTCGAAGACTTTTTCCCAGCGGGTATTATCGATCCTACGAAAGTAGCTCGTTTAGCCCTTGAAAACGCAGCTTCTATTGCTGGCTTATTGCTAACAACAGAAGCAGTTGTTTCTGAAATTCCAGAAGAAAAAGAAGCCCCTGCTATGCCACACGGTGGCGGAATGGGTGGAATGATGTAATATTCCGTAATCCAATAAAAAAAGGCTTTGCATCATGTGCAAAGCCTTTTTTATTTATCTTTAAGTCAGTTAGCAAACTCGTTACTTATGGTGATACATAAAACATTCAGTGACTTCGTCCTTTATTTATATGTGCATATGGCATTTGCTGATGGCGTTTTGCACCCCGATGAAGAACGTGTGATACTTGAAAAGATGGATAAGCACTTCCCTATTGAGGGTGATCACAAGAAAAGGTTGGATGAGGCTGTAATTGCCTATAAAAAAATAGAGGATTCAAAAAATCACGACATCATAAAGGAATCTTTTAAGCATTTTGATCATATCAAATTTTCGCAACGCTATAAAATTTATGCAGATATGTACGATATCATTCATGCTGATGGGAAAGTGAGTGAGGCCGAAACGAAAGCAGTGGATGAACTAAAGGGAATCATTGATTTGGTCTCCGTTAAATAAATCCTTGTATCCGATTTTCTTTTTTTGGAAATCAGCTCCACGCAGTTCTTGTATGGTTAAACAACCATGAAACGAATTCTTTTCGTTATCGTCATTGCGCAATTTTTATGTACCTCCGTTTGGTTTGCGGGTAATGCGATTCTTCCAGACATAATTGTAGATCTAAACCTTGATTCAAATTTCCTTTCTCATCTAACCAGCGCAGTACAATTTGGTTTTATAGCAGGCACGTTAGTGTTTGCACTCCTTGCTATTTCCGATAGATACTCTCCATCCAAAGTCTTCTTCGTTAGCTCCTTGATAGCCGCTGCATTCAATCTTGCTATTTGTATTTACGGCATTCCTGCATCGGCACTTTTAAGTGCTCGTTTTTTAACAGGATTTTTTCTTGCCGGCATCTATCCTGTGGGAATGAAAATCGCATCTGATCATTTTCAGAAAGGCCTTGGTAAGTCACTCGGTTTTCTAGTTGGTGCTCTGGTAGTGGGTACCGCGTTTCCCCACTTATTAAAAAGCCTAACGGCCGAATTTCCCTGGCGCCTCGTTATCTATGTTACTTCTACCCTGTCATTACTTGGCGGAATAATGATGGTTTTGCTTGTTCCCGATGGTCCATATCGCAAGTCAGGTAAGGCATTATCATTTACCTCTTTTCTTTCAGGGTTTAAAAAATGGCAATTCCGATCGGCTGCCTTTGGCTACTTTGGTCATATGTGGGAGTTGTATACTTTCTGGGCTTTTGTACCCGTTATGCTTACAACATGGAAGAATCAATATTCAATAGTGGACATAAATGTTCCATTGTTCACCTTTTTAATTATAGCATCAGGTGGACTGGCCTGTGTCGTAAGCGGATTGCTTTCGCAAATTTACAAACCTAAAACACTGGCCACGCTTTTTTTAATCTTGTCAGGAATCTGCTGTGTCCTGTCACCCTTATTTTTAATGCAAAATTCTGTGTACGTACTTCTTATTTTTTTATTTTTCTGGGGTCTCGTTGTTATAGCCGACTCTCCGCTGTTTTCTACCTTGGTCGCTCAACAGGCTCCCGAAGAATCGCGTGGAACTGCTTTGACAATTGTAAACAGTATAGGGTTTGCAATTACGATCATAAGCATTCAACTTATGGGTGTTTTAACATCCGTTCTAAATACGCAAAAGATTTATATCGTTTTGGCTATTGGTCCGATAGTTGGTATCTTGGCTTTGCTGTATAAAAACAATAATGTTGAAACAAGCAGTTAATA
>JAGPBO010000052.1 GCA_018063305.1 Cyclobacteriaceae bacterium | reverse complement strand
TACTCGCGACTAGCTTCTTTTAAAATGGGAGCGATCAAAGGGTTGAAAATAGTAGTAGGACTGGTGCCCTTTTTTATTCTTGCCGGTTTTATTGAATCCTTCATCACCCGGCATGCTTTTATGCATTGGAGTCTTAAGGTATTGATTATAGGTTTGTCGGCAGTTCTTATGATTTATTATTTTGTTATTTACCCAATTCAACTAAAAAGAAATGGAAGAATTTAAAGCAATCGGATTTCAGCGCACGCGCGATTTCAGTAAAAAGTTGAATGCCACCTTTGAGTTCATCCGACAAAACTTTAAGCCCCTGGGTAAAAGTATTCTTTTCATTGCCGGGCCGGCTGTTCTGGTGGGTAGCTTATTGATTGGCTCCTTCATGGGTGAGTTTCTTACCTTATCTCAGTCTATGCAAAACTTTTCGGGTAACTCTGGTGCCCTTAGTGATTACTTTCTATCGACCAGTTTTTGGCTGCAATTGGTTCTGATGTTCATTTTTTTATTTATCAGCTTTATTGTAACCATCGCGACCATTAATAACTACCTGATTATTTATGATGAGCGTAAAACCAATAAAATAGGCGTGCAGGAAGTGTGGGATCGGGTTCGCAATACATTCTGGACTTATTTGGGTAGCGCACTTTTGTTCTTCCTTCTATTACTAATAGCCTATGTCATCTTACTGATTCCAATTATTGTTTTGAGTGCTATTTCGGGCTTTCTAATATTTTTTGGTGTTGTTCTTTTTGTTGGGGGGCTATTCTATCTGATATTCAGCTCTTCACTCACCTTCTTTATCCAATCGTATGAAAAAAAGAATTTTATTGATGCGGTAGTTCGCTCTTTTCGGTTAGTCAATAACGGGAAGTGGTGGAGTACCTTTGGTCTAATCATTATTTTACAGTTGATCATGGGTGTTTCCTCTTACATTTTTTTAATTCCATACTACATTATCCTTTTCACTTCTTCCTTTCATTCTGTATCTACCGGAGGACCTATGGAGTTTTCGGATTCAATGAAAATCTGGACGATGTTTTTCTTTACACTTTACTACATGGCTCAAATGCTGCTGTATGCATTACCTAATATTGGCATTGCATTTCAATACTTCAATCTGGTAGAATTGAAAGAAGCCCGGGGACTGATGAGTCAGATTGAAAATCTGGGTCAACAACAAACGGATGCGAACAGGCCTGAAGAACATTTTTAATCTTTTAAGAAGTTATTTGAAAAACGCCTTCTTCATTATCCTTTTACTTTGCAGCGCATCCATACTGGCACACGCGGGTCTGGCAATGCCCGATACACTTGCGCTCGAATCGACCAGCATAGCTCTTATTGACCAGGGTGATAAGAAGCCCGATTTTGCCGGCCCTACAGATATCACCCAAATTGAGGTGAGGAAATTTTCAGAAGCAGAAATAGAAAAGCTTAAAGCTGACCCAGACCTCAACTATACACAACCGCCTACTGTGGCTGAAACTTTATGGGATCGATTTCTAAAATGGTTAAGCTGGTTACTCGATTCAATTCTTAATAAGGCAACTACCACTGATCTGGGGAGATTTCTCATGTATACCTTGGCCATTGTTCTCACCATTGCGGTGATTATGATGCTGCTAAAAGTAAATGCATTTAAAGTATTTTATTCAGGAGTCGATACGGGAAAACAAGACTATGGTGTTTTTCATGAAAATATTCATGAAATGGATTTTGAAATGTTGATTCGAGAAGCTACAGAGAAAAAACAATACCGATTGGCCACTCGCCTTATCTTTCTCTCCGCGTTAAAATTACTGTCTGATAAACACCTGATCGATTTCAAAGCAGGTAAAACTAATCACGATTATGTAGAGGAACTTCCGAAGGGAGAACTCAAAACGGGTTTAAATGAACTGAGTTTCTACTTTGACTACGCCTGGTACGGAAACTTTGCCATTAACGAATCTCAATTTCAGAAGGTAAACAACACCTTCACAAACTGGACGCAAAAGGTAAAATGAAAGATACCCGATACATACTATACATCGGTTTACTGGCCAGTCTCATGCTGGTTCTGTTTCTTACCAAAAGCAAACAATATGATTGGCGCGTAACCTATGCGCACGAAGATAAAAATCCGTATGGCACCTATGCGCTAAATAACCTTTTGCCTTTCGTTTTAGAAGGACCAATAAAAAATTCTTATCAAACCATCTATGAACTAAAGGATTCTATCTCGCATGAGAACATCTTGGTACTAAGCGGAAGTTTTTCTCCAGGCAAAGAAGACGCCAAAACTCTATTGAGTTATGTGGAAGCCGGTGGCCACGTATTTATTTCAGCTGATTATTTCTCTGGCTCGTTTGCCGATACACTAGGTTTAGAAACCAGTGATTCCTTTTTTGTGGGCGAGAGTGCATTTATTAAAACTGATTCGGCTAGCCTCCATTTTGTAAGTCCGGTAATGGATTCAACCCAACGGTTTACCTACAAACGAAACAACATCCATAACTATTTCAATCGGCTGGATTCGGTAAGTGCCACGGTTATTGCTAAGAATGATTTTTATCAACCTGTTTCTTTACGGATTGTAAAAGGAAAGGGAAGCATAATTCTAAACTGCACCCCCATGATTTTTACAAATATCTATTTGCTCAACGAACAAAATCATCAGTTTGTTTCCTCGCTTTTATCCTATCTGCCAAAAAACACAACTCGTTGGACAGAGTATTATCACCTGGGAAGAATGGAGGCAGCTACACCTCTGCGATTTATCTTAACCACGGAGCCGCTACGCTGGGCCTACTATATTTCTATTATTGCACTTTTGGTTTTTATTATTTTTGAGGCGAAACGCAAACAGCGAATCATACCCATTATTAAACCACTTGCCAACACCAGTTTGGAATTTGTAGCCACTATCGGCAACTTATATTACGAGCGCGGTGATCATAAAAACATTGCTGAGAAAAAAATCCAATTTCTCTTTGATCAGATTCGAACGCAATACTTATTAAATCTACATGATCCGAATGAGGGATTAGTTTTTGTGCTGGCAAAAAAATCAGGAGTACCTGAGCAAACTGTGCGCGAACTAATCACGTTAATAAATCAGGTCACCGCAAAAGAGAAAATCTCTGCGGATGAATTAACTAACTTAAATAAGGCTATCGAAAAATTTCAACTAAAGAAATAAAAGTTTATGGAGGAAAATATATTTCAAAATCGTGTGGATTTAACTGCACTGAACGAGCAAGTAAAAAAAATAAAAGCAGCCATCGGAACGGTGATTGTGGGTCAAGAGACAATGATTGACCTTTTAATTACCGCCATTTTAGCTGATGGGCATGTCCTTATTGAAGGGGTACCGGGTGTGGCAAAAACGCTTACCGCCAAATTACTTTCTAAAATTATCTCAGTAGACTTCTCACGAATTCAGTTTACCCCTGATCTCATGCCATCCGATATATTAGGCACTTCAGTATATAACTTAAAAACTTCTGAGTTCGAATTCAAAGCAGGTCCTATCTTTTCCAATATCATCCTGATTGATGAAATCAATCGCGCACCAGCCAAAACACAGGCAGCTTTGTTTGAGGTGATGGAAGAACGACAGGTTACTGTGGATGGTCACACGCATAAAATGAAACTTCCTTATGTTGTATTGGCCACACAAAATCCGATAGAGCAAGAAGGCACGTATCGATTACCCGAAGCGCAGCTCGATCGATTTCTGTTTAAAATTGCTGTCGGCTATCCTTCACAAGAAGAAGAAATTGAAATTCTACAAAGGCATCATGATCGAAAGGGAGTTCAACCCATTGCCGGAGTAAGTTCCGTGCTTACCGCAGATCAAATCCAGGCATTCCGACAATTCGTGCAACAGGTGCATATCGAACAAAATCTACTGGTCTACATCGCACAGATTATTCAGGAAACCCGAAACAACCCAAGTTTATTTCTGGGCGCATCACCTCGCGCTTCTATCGCCATTCTGATGGCTGCAAAATCATTCGCTATGATTAATGGTCGCGACTTTGTAAGTCCGGAAGACATCAAGTTTGTGGCTTTACCTGTATTACGCCACCGGATACTACTAAGTCCGGAAAAGGAAATGGAAGGCATTACCACTGATGAGGTGGTGAAACAGATTGTAGATAAAATTGAAGTGCCTCGTTAAATGAAAATCCTTCGTGATTTATATTTAGGAAATCGGCTATTTCTTTTGATTAGCATCGTTGTGGTTGCTTTTCTTATTGCGTTTGTGTTTGGCGGTGCGTATTTCATCCCTAAAATTCTTTTCTTTTTGCTGGTAGCAAGTCTGTTAACCGATTTGATTTTGCTCTTTCGGGTTAAACGCGGTTTGCGTGGTGAGCGTTTGTTAGCTGATAGACTTTCGAATGGAGACGAGAATGAAATCTCCATCTACCTTGAAAGTTTTTATACTTTCAAAATTTCACTTCGTGTGTTTGATGAAATCCCACATCAATTTCAACGCAGGGATCTTGAATTCAATTTATACCTGGCCGCAGGCGATCAGAAGGTTATCAAGTATTCGCTCCGCCCGGTTAAACGAGGCGAGTATTTTTTTGGATCGGTAAATATATTGGTAAGTTCATCACTGAAACTTATTGCCCGAAGATTTCGGTTTTCGAATGACAAGATGGTGCCCGTGTATCCCTCTTACATTCAAATGCGAAAATATGAGTTGTTGGCTATCAGCCATCGCCTGACCGATAGCGGAATAAAAAAAATCAGACGCATCGGGCACAATCAAGAGTTTGAATTAATCAAAGACTATGTAAGTGGCGATGACTTTAGAACCGTAAACTGGAAAGCCACTGCACGAAGATCAAAGCTGATGGTTAATCAATATCAAGATGAGCGTTCGCAGCAAGTATATTCTTTAATTGACAAAGGTCGGGTAATGCAAATGCCCTTTGCGGGGATGAGCTTACTGGATTATGCCATCAATGCCGCACTAGTTATTTCGAATATTGCTATTAAGAAATCGGATAAAGCAGGGCTAATAACTTTTCAGGATCAGATCGGTAATATTCTTCCGGCTGGAAGAATCAATAAACAAATGGCTACGATACAAGAAGTGTTATACAATCAAAAGACTGCCTTTCTGGAAACTGATTACTCGGTTTTATATTCTACTATTCGTAGAACGCTATCACAACGCAGCTTAATTTTATTATTCACCAATTTTGAAAGTATTCATAGTTTGCATCGCCAGTTACCTTACTTGCTCAAGCTTAACAACACACACCTACTGGTAGCAATCTTTTTTGAAAATACAGAACTTCAAAAAGTTACAGATTATCCGGCCGAAACGGTTAAGGAGATTTATTACAAAGCGATAGCCGAGCGGTTCAGTTACGAAAAAAAATTAATCGCGATGGAACTTAAGAAGCATGGCATTCAATGCATTTTAACCAGTCCGGAAAAACTGACTATCAATACAATAAATAAATACCTTGAATTAAAAGCCCGGAGTTTGATTTAGTTATTTACCTCAAAAGCTCGCGGGAGATTACCATTTTTTGAATCTCCGTGGTGCCTTCATAGATCTGTGTAATTTTTGCATCACGCATCAGGCGCTCAACATGAAACTCTTTTACATAGCCATAACCACCATGAATCTGTACGGCCTCGGTAGTTACTTCCTGCGCAATTTGTGATGCATATAATTTGGCCATCGCAGCTGCCTTAACAAAATTTTTCTTTTGATCTTTCAGATGCGCTGCCTTCCAAATTAAGAGTCGGGCACTATCAATCTTTGTGGCCATTTCCGCTAGCTTAAATTGAATGGCCTGGTGCTCGGTCAGATGTTTGCCAAATGCCTTTCTTTCTTTCGCATACTTCAGGGCGAGTTCATAAGCGCCTGCTGCAATACCCAATGCCTGACTGGCAATACCTATTCGTCCGCCATTTAACGTGGTCATCGCGAAAGTAAATCCAAAACCATCCTCACCAATTCTGTTTTCTTTGGGAACTTTCACATCGGTGAACATAAGCGAATGTGTGTCCGATCCGCGGATGCCCATTTTGTCCTCCTTCTTTCCTACCACAAAACCATCCATGCCTCGCTCTACAATAAGAGCATTGATTCCCTTATGACGTTTAGCAGCATCGGTTTGAGCTATTACTATGTAAACGCTGGCACTCTTGCCATTCGTAATCCAGTTCTTGGTTCCATTCAACAAATAGTAATCTCCTTTGTCCTCTGCCGTAGTGCGCTGGCTAGTTGCATCTGATCCCGCTTCTGGTTCTGACAAACAAAAAGCGCCAATTGCTTCACCTGTGGCTAATCTTTTCAGATACTTTTCTTTCTGCGCTTCGGTTCCAAAAGTTTCGAGCCCCCAGCATACCAACGAGTTGTTCACCGACATACACACCGAAACAGACGCATCTATTTTTGAAATCTCTTCCATGGCAAGTACATACGAAATCGTATCCATGCCACCTCCGTTGTATTTGGGATCTACCATCATACCCATAAAGCCCAACGTGCCCATCTTTTTGATTTGATCAGCCGGAAATTTCTGTTCTGTGTCACGCTCAATTACACCTGGTAATAATTCTGTTTGTGCAAAATCGCGGGCTGCAGCCTGCACGGCTATTTGTTCTTCAGATAAATCAAAGTTCATAATACCTGTAATTACTTCTCAAGGTAATAAAAAAGAGGCCTAAGATTAAACTCAGGCCTGCAAAGTATATTGGTTTGACGGAAATGACAAGACTTAATCTCGTCTGCCCAAAAAGATCATAACATAATAAAGTAGCATCGTAACTGCACCGATGGCCGCTACTACATACGTCATGGCTGCAGAGTTTAATGCGTCCTTGGCCATGGCGTGTTCCTGACTTGTAACAATACCCCGCGCCTCTATCCAGGCCAACGCTCTTTTGCTTGCATCAAATTCTACCGGAAGGGTAACTAATGCAAAAAGGGCAAACACACCATAACAGGCAATGATCACCATCAAAGCAACATCCATTGAAAATAATCCTTTAAATAAAAATGAGCCGAACATCATTCCAAGAAAAACCATATTAATCACCTTGGCGCTGACGTTTTGAATAGGCACCATCGCTGAACGGAATTGCAACATACTATACGCTTTGGCATGCTGAACCGCGTGACCACATTCGTGAGCCGCTACTGCCGTTGATGCTGCATTTCGTCCGTGATACACATCATGACTGAGATTAACTGTTTTAGTAGCTGGATTGTAGTGATCTGTTAGTTGACCTTCTACGGAAATTACTTGTACATCATTAATGCCATTATCGGCAATCATCAATCTTGCGATTTCAGCACCTGTAAGATCTTTGGTCAATCTTATTTCGGAGTATCTTTTAAACTTGGCCTTTAATCTGGAACTAACAAGCCATCCAACCAACATAAAAAAGCCCGTGATAATTATAGCACCCATTATTATTTGTTTAAGTCTTTTTAATTTTTTCTACAATTCGCGTTGTTGAATACCCTGGAACAAAATCAATGGTTTTCACTACGCCCCCTGCTCCTTTCACAACATCTGCGCCAACAATATTTTCTGTCAAATAGTCACTTCCCTTTACTAAAACATTGGGCAATAACGCAGAAATCAATTCCAGAGGCGTATCCTCATTGAAGAACACAACCAAATCCACAAATTGCATGGCGGCTAACACACGCGCACGCGAGTTTTGATCTTGCAGCGGTCGCTCCGGACCTTTAAATCTACTTACTGAATCATCGGTATTTAAGCCAAGCACTAACTTATCGCCAAGCAACCGCGCCTTTTCCAGATAATCAACGTGCCCCAGGTGGATTAAGTCGAAACAGCCATTGGTGAATACAACTTGCTTGCCGGCTTGCTGCCATGTTTTTACCAGCGTTTTTGCCTCTGCAATGCCTACAATTTTTCCGGCACTTTTTTCCATCGGATAATCAGGTAACTAATGATTAAAGATACAACGCCAGCGGTAATCATGGTGACGGTTTGCCAGCCATGAAAAATAAAAACAAAAGCAATGGCATCGGCTTCGGGTAAATTATAAAGCATCACCAACCCCAGCGGCACCAGCGTATGATAAGAACCTGCGCCACCGGGTAGTGGAGCCGCCATGGCAATAGCGCCAATGGCAAATAGCGTAAGCACAGCACTGATTCCAAGTCCACTCGTTTCCGGAAAAGCTATTACTACACAATAACTCATCAGAAAATAAAGAACCCAGATAGCAACAGAATAAAAAATAAACAGAAACTTATTCTTCAATCGGAATATAGCCATTAACCCATCTTTAAAGCCAGCTAAAATTTTTCGAAT
The DNA here is from genome assembly GCA_018063305.1 of Cyclobacteriaceae bacterium. GTDB lineage: Bacteria > Bacteroidota > Bacteroidia > Cytophagales > Cyclobacteriaceae > ELB16-189. The sequence goes on along the minus strand of JAGPBO010000052.1, from coordinate 10,137 downwards.
TTTTTGATTATTTCGCAGCAGGTAAATACCAACGCCTAACCCAACAAAAAATACCAATACAATAAAAATCCAAATAGGAAGAGAGGATCCGCCTGAGGAAGAGAAGTCAAGCGTTTCTATGAAAGCTTTGAGTTTTTTCCATTCCACAACAAAACAAATCCCGATAAGGAGTACAAGACAAACTAAATCCACTAAGCGTTCAACTACCACGGTGCCAAAAGAAACCTCCACCGGAGTTTTCTCTAACTTATACAAATTATAACATCGCGAAACTTCTCCGCCCCGGGGCACGGCCAGGTTTACGAGATAGCCAATCATAAGAGACAGAAAACTGTTTGTGAGCGTTACTGAATGACCCGTAGGCTCCAGGAGCATCTTCCATCGAACGGCACGAAGCACATGGCTAATCATGGCAACCAACACCATAAGCATTAAATATCCCTTATCAGACCGCAGCCACGCATTCCAAATAAATTCACTCTTATCCTCCCCATTACCAACTTTTAACCCCCTTAGGGAAAGCCAAAGCAGAGCCGTAGTGATGGCAATGAGAAGTAAATATTGAAGAGCAGATTTTATTTTCGAGTTCAAGGTATGTTGGGAATAATTAATTCAGTCTGTTCTCTGGATCAGGGAAAATCAAAGATGGTTTAAAATTACGGGCTTCTTCATACTCCATCGAAGCATATGAAATAATTATTACGACATCTCCTACCTGAGCCTTACGTGCAGCCGGACCGTTGAGGCATACAACGCCCGAATTTCGAGGTCCTTTTATTACGTAGGTTTCTAATCGCTCTCCATTATTAATGTTAACGACTTGTACCTTTTCGCCTTCCAATAAATTGGCCGCCTCCAATAAAGCCTCATCAATTGTTATGCTTCCTACATAATGCAACTCAGCCTGAGTAATTTTTACCCGATGTATTTTTGATTTCAAAACCTCAATCCGCATCCTTCATTAATAAATTATCGATTAACCGAATTTCGCCTACGTACCCCGCGATAAGTAGTATTGCGTTATCAGAAACGCTTTCCGTTGGTGTTAAGTTTGATGTGTCGGCTAATTCAAGATATTCCAGTTTAACCTCACCTATATTTTCAAATTTTTTAATAATCAATTCGCAAACATGCTTCATTGAATTTCCTTGCTGGAGTAATGCCTTCGCCTCTAATAAAGATTGATAAAAAACAGTAGCCTTACTTCGTTGATCAGTGTCGAGGCGCGCATTGCGAGAAGACATTGCTAGTCCATCAGTTTCACGCTTGATGGGCATACATCGAAGTGAAACATCAAACTTTAAATCGGCAACCAGCTTTTCAATTATCTTAAATTGTTGATAATCCTTTTGTCCAAAGTAGGCTCTATCAGGAGAAACGATATGGAGCAGTTTAGACACAACCAGGGCTACACCGCTAAAGTGTCCGGGCCTGTAATGTCCCTCCATCATTGTATCAAGTTTTCCAAAATCAAAGGTAACCTGGCTTTGAGACGAATACATCTGTGAGGTTTCAGGGCAAAACAAAATATCACACTTAGCCCTTTCCAGTAAAACTTTATCAGCCTCGAAAGTTCGGGGATATTTAGCCAGATCAGCCGGGTTATTAAACTGAGCTGGGTTTACAAAAATGCTGCATACCGTCATCGAATTTTCGGACTGCGAGGCTTCTATAAGAGAAAGATGACCTTGATGAAGAGCCCCCATAGTAGGAACAAAACCAAGGGAATTGGAATCTATTTTTTCTCTCCTTAAAAAGGCCTTTAAAGGCCCTATTTCATTGAAAACATGCATTTATAGCCTTTTTTAAGGGTCGCAAATATAGGTCTTATATCCGAAAATTAGTTGAAGAAGGGGCGAAAATTGCGTACTTTTGTGGTTCTGTTTTTCATTTTGAATTAAAAATCCATATTATGTCAAAAATCCGTATCCTATATGTCGCCAGCGAAATCAATCCTTTTCTGCAAACCACGGAGGTCGCTGACTTTGTCAGAAAACTTCCTCAGGCTATGCAAGAACGAGGAATGGAGATTCGCATTTTGGTGCCAAGGTTTGGGTTAATTAACGAACGAAAGAATCGTTTACACGAAGTAGTTAGGCTTTCGGGGATAAACATAGCAGTGGGTGATGAGGAGAAGCCTTTGATTATTAAAGTTGCTTCTATTCCTAATGCCAAGCTTCAAGTTTACTTTATTGATAACGAGGATTATTTCCATCGTAAATCTATGTTTCACGATAAGGAAAATAAGTTTTACGAGGATAATGACGAACGTGCTATTTTCTTCTGTAAAGGTGTAATTGAAACCGTTCGCAAACTAGGCTGGGCTCCCGATGTAGTTCATTGTAACGATTGGATTACAAGTTTTATACCCTTGTATCTTAAAACCACGTATAAGAACGATCCGTTGTTCAAAAACACAAAAACTGTTTTCACCATTTACAACAACAGCTTCAGTCACAAATTTAAAGGTGATTTAATGGGCAAGGTGCGTATGATGGATATTGAGGATACGATGCTGGGTCATTTAAAAACTGCGGATTACGAGGGATTTATTAAATTAGGCGCTCAATTTTCAGATGTTGTTTCTACAGGTGGGGACAATAAAAAGTTAGAAGGATTAGTTAAGAAGCTTAAAGAGACAAAAATTGAAACCATCGAGAAAGACGATAATTACACAGAATCGTTTTACAATCTTTATACGGAGTTGGTGGGCTAAAAGCCTATTACCCCTACTGCTTATTGTTTTATTTTTTTCGTGCGAGGAGGACCTGAATTCATTAGGATTCAAAAGCAATCAAAAAAGATTCAAGGTCGTCTATGCTGAGATTCCTATCACCAGTAGCGTGCTTTGGATGGACTCCCTGAGTACCAGCAATGTAGCAGGCGGATTAAATAGAATGTTGGTGGGGCAATATTCCGATCCGGATTTAGGTAAGGTGAGCGCAGGTGCTTACTCACAATTCCGACCTGTAGATACTTCTATTAAATTAGAAACGGATGCTGAGTTTGACTCCGTTGTATTACAGTTTCGCTATGATTTTTATAGTTATGGAACGCAAGGAAAAACTTTACAAAAGTATGCTGTTCATGAAATTACCGAAGAGTTAGAATTTGATGACGACCATTTCTTCAATTCTAATGTAAATATTGATCCAACTTCCATTGGCACGGCAGAAGCGAATATTGATGGCCAAACATTTAATACTGAGTTCGAAGATACCGATACCGATCCGGTGATATCCACCCGAATCAAATTAGATAATGCTTTTGGTCAGCGATTATTCAATGCGATTGATCCCACCGATAGCTTGTATACGAACTTCCTGTATTTCAAAAAGCAGTTTAAAGGTCTTGCTATATTATCTTCGGAAGGCGACAAAGTACTTGGTATCAATAATCTTGATCCAGAAACCTATTTAAAAGTTTATTACCATTCGGGAAGTACGGCTAAGGCTGCAATCTTTGTGTTTGCTTCAGCCATTATTTTTTCAAAAATTGATGCCGATCGATCGGCTACTGAATTGGCTGGTTTAAATTCTTTCTTTACGGATTATTCTCCGGCCAGCGCACGGTATGTCCAGTGTGGCGCCTCGCTCGTGACCAAACTGGATATTTCAAAATACTACGATTATATTGATACGATTCCCAACATTGTTATTAACTCAGCCGAACTTGTAATGGGCGGTGTTGAGCCCCCTTCTGACTATAAACCACTGTCATTAATCTCTATGGCTATGTTGAGCCCTGACAACCGGTTTAACACGATAAATACACTACAAGATACCCTCGACTTTATTTCCTTCAAAGGTAAATTAATTGCTACCGATCTTGGTAAACAATTTGCTTCTGATGACCAGGGTACCTCCTTATTTTCGATGACTTATTCGGGTATCGATAATTCGTATAGTGGGTTTCCCACTTTGTTTTTTCAACAACTTTTTGACTTACGTCAGAAACGATACCCGTATTGGTCCATCGTTTCAAATGATCCATCTATGGGCAAATCTGTAAGTCGCACCCGGTTCTCAAAAGACGATATCAAATTGAGAATTTATTATTCCCGGTCAAACACGACAGAAAACCCCTAACCTATTAACCAATTATGTGCGGAATTGTAGCCTACGTTGGCCATCGCCAAGCTCATGAAGTAATTATTAAAGGGTTAAAGCGCTTAGAGTATCGGGGATATGATAGTACCGGTATTGCACTATTAAATGGCGGACTTAACATTTATAAAAAGAAGGGTAAGGTTTCGGAGCTTGAGCGATTTATAAAAGATGAAAAACTGGATAGTCATATTGGAATGGGCCACACCCGGTGGGCTACCCATGGCGAGCCTAATGACGAAAATGCCCATCCGCATTATTCCGCTACCAAAAATCTAGCTATCATTCACAATGGTATTATTGAAAACTACTCATCCTTAAAACATGAATTACTTCGAAAGGGACATACCTTTCTAAGCGAAACCGATACGGAGGTTTTTATTCATTTTATTGAAGACATTCAGGAGAACGAGCAGTGTTCGTTAGACGAAGCGGTGAGGCTCGCACTAACCAAAGTAGTTGGCGCGTACGCCATCGTGGTAATGTCGTTAAATGATCCAGACCTGTTAATTGCTGCCCGCAAGGGAAGTCCGTTGGTGTTAGGGGTAGGTCGTGGAGAGTTTTTTATGGCCTCCGATGCTACACCCATTATTGAATACACCAACGAAGTTATTTATCTGAACGATCAGGAAATTGCCATTATCAATCATGGTAAGCTTACCATCAAAGACACTTCCAATCTGCCCTTAACTCCCTACGTGCAAACGATCGACCTGGAGTTAGAGGCTATAGAAAAAGGAGGCTTTGAACACTTCATGCTGAAAGAGATCTTTGAGCAACCCCGCTCTATTCGCGATTGCATGCGCGGGCGCTTAGATTCAGCAACGGGTCGATTAATATTAGGTGGGCTCAGAGAATACCTAAACAAGTTGGTTCAGGCAGATCGAATTATAATCATTGCTTGCGGAACAAGCTGGCATGCCGGTTTAGTAGCTGAATATTTTTTCGAGGAGTTTTGTAGAATTCCTGTTGAGGTGGAGTATGCCTCCGAATTTCGCTATCGCAATCCAATCGTGCGCGAAGGCGATGTTGTTATCGCCATCTCACAATCAGGTGAAACAGCCGATACGCTGGCAGCTATTGAGCAAGCCAAATCAAAAGGGGCAATCATCTTTGGTGTTTGTAATGTAGTGGGTTCTTCCATTCCACGAGCAACCCATGCCGGTGCCTATACGCATGCTGGACCAGAAATTGGCGTAGCGAGCACCAAAGCCTTTACAGCACAATTAACGGTACTTAACATGATTGCGCTTATCGTAGCCGAAAAGAAAGGAACTATTACTAAGCAGAAGTTCAATGAAATGTTGGTAGAGATGGAGAATCTTCCATCCAAAATAGAAAAAATATTAACCCATAATAATCAGATAAAAGAGATAGCCGCTGAGTTCAAAGACTCCAGTAATTTTCTTTATTTGGGTAGAGGGTATAACTTCCCTGTAGCATTAGAAGGAGCTCTAAAATTAAAGGAGATCTCCTATATCCATGCGGAAGGATATCCCGCTGCTGAAATGAAGCACGGTCCTATCGCCTTAATCGATGCCGCAATGCCGGTAGCCTTTATCGCTACCAAAGACAGTTCGTACGAAAAAATTGTTTCCAATATTCAAGAAGTAAAAGCGCGCAAAGGACGGGTTATTTCCATTGTAACCGAAGGCGATACGGAAATTCCTAAAATGTCTGAATTTGTTATTGAGGTGCCCGCAGTAACCGAATCACTTATGCCTTTAATTTCGGTTGTTCCCCTTCAGCTTTTATCGTACCACATTGCTGTTATGCGTGGATGCAACGTTGATCAGCCTCGTAATCTTGCCAAGTCGGTTACGGTTGAATAATTGGTATATAAATTTCAAATGCGATTGGTTTTTTTAAACGAGTAATCAACACTGTTGCTGATCCCAACGGTCAACACTCGGGTTCTTCTACAGAATCAAATTAAACTGCCTCGGAATAAACCAACGATTGTTTATATAAAAAAACACCCCTATGAAATGCAGGGTGTTTCTTTTGCCTCGATTTACATTCTTCAATTCTGCTTATCGGATTTAATTTCTTCATACTCAACCACACTATTAGAAATTTTTTCCTTTGTGGTTGAATTTGGTATTGCGCAACTACTTACTCCACAACAACCCGTATTTGTAATTGCTTGAAATAAAAATAAGCTTGCTATCATGCCGATAAAAACATCAGCGGTTGTTATTGCCTGAACCATAATAAACACTCCAAAAATAAGTCTCAGGCCGCGTGCCAGATGCCAGTTAGTAAATAAGGTTGCTTTAATAGTATCTATTGTCATGTCCCGAAACTTTTGTACGCGTCTAATTCTTTATCAATTTCATATAGCCTACCCCCTTTGCTAATAAGTAGCCCAGTAGTAGTAACCAAGGTAGTCCATGAAAAAGTGTATCCAACCAATCCATAGGTTGCATTCCCACCGCTCCGCCTGCAATCCATTTAAGTTTTCCCCAAATATGAGGTTCTGGAAAAAAGGGCGCCAGACCTAAAGTAAGGCAAAGCATTATCAGAAATTTCCAGTCACTAAGTATCTTCATGTTATTCAAATATTATACATACCCTGCCGTTGTTCAGAGGTAAAATTGATTTAGAAATTTATGCTAAACGTTAATTTCCGCTTACGACCGGACTCCCTGTATTAACCCATTCATTCATTCCTCCTGAATAGTTCTTTACATTCTTAAATCCATGTTTGGCTAAAAGCGAATACGCAATAGCCGTTCTGTCACCAGACTGGCACTGAATGACAATCTGCTTATCTTTCTTTAGTTTATTGAGATTTTCAGAAAGGGTACCCACAAAAATGTTCTCAGCCCCTTTTATATGCCCGGCCTTAAATTCAGATTCACCTCGCACATCCACTAACTGGATATTATTATTCTTATAAAGATTTTGGAATTCTTCAAAGGAGATAACATTACTTTTTTCGAGTGTATTACCTAATGAAGTCCACAGAGAAACATCTTCGATATAACCATAAACGTTATCCAATCCAATTCGCATTAATTTTCGAGTCAGATCATCCAGTTGCGCTTGCGTAGCCACCAACATAAACGGTTCATCATATTTTAAAAACCAACCCGCCCAAGTGGCGAAGGCATTGTTGCCTTGGATGTTAATGCTGCCCGGAATGAATCCATTAGCAAAATCAACCTTATTACGCGCATCAATTAATTTTATCCCTTTGTCGTAGGCAGCTTTAAATTCCTCCGTACTTAATTTCTTAAGCTTAGGTACTTCCGTTAATAAAGGCCGATCAACCTTGTTTAACTTCTTCATCATGGCAAAATATTTAGGCGGCTCGGGCTGATCTTCCAACAAATATTTTACAAATCCCTTTTCATCTTTAGGATATTGGAAAGCCCAGTTACGAACCTTTTCGTATCCTACCGTTGTGCTGGGCACAGCCCCCAACGCTTTACCACAAGCCGAACCCGCGCCATGTCCAGGCCAAACCTGAATATAGTCGGCCAAGGCATTGAATTTGGTAATTGATTTATACATCTCCTTAGCACCAGCCTCTTTGGTTCCAGCAAAGCCGGCAGCTTTTTCTAACAAATCGGGGCGGCCTACATCGCCCACAAAAACAAAGTCACCTGTAAATAACATTACTGGTTCATCACTGGCCGGATGATCCGTTAATAAAAAACTAATACTCTCCGGAGTATGACCAGGGGTATGCAAAACCTTTAGAGAAAGATTGCCAACCTTAATCACGCTACCATCCCTTAATCCAACATGTGGAAATTCATAAAGCCATCCCTCACCGCCTTCGTCCGATAAATACAATTCAGCACCTGTCAACTTGGCGAGTTCGCGCGAGCCTGTAAGAAAATCCGCATGAATATGAGTTTCCGTTATATGCGTAATCTTCATATTGTTTTGCTTGGCTATTTCGAGATAGGTATCTACATCTCTTTTAGCATCGATAACAATAGCTACACCAGCCTTTTGACAGCCGATAAAATAACTTGCCTGAGCTAAAGTTTTGTCGTACACGTGTTGAAAAAACATAAGATTATGGTTTAGCGTATTACATTATTCCTTTGAATCAGAACCTGTTCGGGTCCACCCAATTTTATGACAAAGATAACCAACTCTGCAAGGTGTATAAGTGATTTTTGTCACATATAGACAAGTTATTTTGACGGAAACCGATTGTTTTAGCCCTTCTCAAATAATCCTTATCCTAGAAGGTTTGTTTAGGCTATCCATGTAACAAATGTCACCATTGAATAAATCAAATCGTATTAACTTTGGGCAAAATAATGAACTCATGACAACACAAATACTTACTACAGAAGGCTTCAAAAAAGAGGTATTAGATTATACAACACAGACCGAATGGAACTACCAAGGCACCTTGCCAGCTATCATAGATTTCTATGCAGATTGGTGCGGCCCTTGTAAAATGGTAGCTCCTGTTTTAGAAGAACTTGCCAAAGAATATCAAGGTAAGTTGATTATTTATAAAGTAGATACGGAAAAAGAACAAGAGCTTGCCGCAGCATTTGGCATCCGAAGTATCCCTACTTTTCTCTTCATTCCAAAAGAAGGTAAGCCCATGATGCAACCAGGAGCACTTTCAAAAAGTATGTTTAAGAAAGTAATAGACGAACAATTACTGGCTCCCCTTTTAGCTAAGGAATAACGCACAAAGTTTATTCAGCAGGGAGGTTTTACAATTAAGATTTTGATCGAAGTCTCTTATCTGAATTCGTAACCAACACCCATTAATTGTGTAAGCAATGTATTAGGCGCATCGGTTGCAGTAGCCCTGCCTTCTAGTTTCGGGGCTATAGGAGATTTGGCCGCCAAATACTCTTCAACAACTTTATGAAGTGTCATACCCAGTCGAGTGGGCTGCGCAACTCCATTCACACGACAAATCGTAGTGTCCGGGTCACCTTCCCGCTCACACGCAATAAACGTATAGTTCTTTTTGAGCTCGACTGGCTTCCCTTTTATCTTAATAAAATTTACACGTTCCCCTAACTCCTTGCCAATAGTAAAGTTTATCTCCATCCCGCTAAAGCGAACTACCCAACCCCCAAATCGTTTAGCAGGGTCTTTAGCAAAAGCATTTTCCAATTCACGTTCCATCCAATTCCATAGCTGTTGACCCGTTATCTCGCCCCGTTTAGCTTCGCTATCCACCGGCAACATACTCCATAAAAAATCCATCGTAATATCAGCCATTCCGGTTTTTGGATCGGGTACTAAGGGCGGACAAAAACGAAAGCCATTGCTCAAGGCAAAGTCCGGTTTAAATTTCCACATGATTGCATCGGTGATAAAATTATCCATGGGTGTTTCAATCACATAGTATCGTACCAACGGTGTTTTCGTTTTACCTAAAACCCGATCCAATTCCTTACGAAACGGCTCACGTGCTTTAGTCACCATTGCCTTCATTTCTTCATCTTCTTTGTATCGATCAGGATCAACATCCAGCAACTGATACGATTGATCTTTAACAATACCATCCTCGACAACGATATCCAATTTAGCGAGAAACGACCCGAAGGCACCGGGCTCTGTTACTTTTGCATTTTTTCCTTCAATAGGAGTTCGGATACGTTCATGCGTATCAGCCCCCAGAATATAATCTACTCCTTTTGCCAAATCGCTATTGGCTAAACCTACTTGTTGTGCCAAACCCATGTGGGTAACCAGAAATACCATAGCACACTGTTCATACTCGCGTAACAACTTTATGTATTTCGTAATATTCAACTCGGGCGATGTAAACTCAATGCCATCGCTATAGGCGGGTGATTGGCGCTTGGGGGTTAGAGGATCGTTATAACCAATAAACCCTATTTTAATTCCTGCTATGTACTTTATAAAATAAGGCGGGAAGATAAGATCGCCCCTTAGGCCGTCATCCGATTTGTGAAACATGTTGGCACAAACTTTTGGACCGCTATAGGCAAACATATCTTGCATCATGATCTCCTTACCATACACTACTTCCCAGTTACCGGGTAGCATTAAATCATAGCCTATATTATTC
>JAGPBO010000251.1 GCA_018063305.1 Cyclobacteriaceae bacterium | reverse complement strand
AACGATTTAAAGAAATGCAAGAACATTTCGGTTGGCATTTCTCCAATCTTTTCACGTTTGAATTCAGTTTCCCAAACTAACCACGGACGACCACCAAAATCGATGGCAACCTGAGCCAGACAATCATCCATGGGCAGACAAAATCCGTAGCGCTCAATGCCTCGTTTATCTCCTAAGGCTTTGTTAAAGGCTTCGCCCAATGCAAGAGCAGTATCTTCAATAGTATGATGTTCATCGATATGCAAATCACCTTTTACGTTAACTTTCAAATCAATTAATCCGTGGCGAGCCAATTGATCAAGCATGTGATCAAAAAATCCCATGCCAGTATGAATGGATGATTCGCCCTTACCGGTAAGATTGATTTCAATGGAGATGTCAGTTTCTTTGGTTGTCCGTTGAACTTTGGTCGATCGCTTAGGTAAAACGAGTTCATAAATTATCTTCCAGTCTCGTGTGATGCCCATACAGGATGCTTCAAGATTTGTCTTGGTCAACTTATCGGAAAGACTACCATCATTGAAGAGGATACCTTTAGCGCCAAGATTTTTTGCTAATTCTATATCGGTAAGCCGATCTCCAATAACAATGGAGTTTGCTAAATCATATTCTTCCGAAAAGTATTTTGTAAGCATCCCGGTGCCTGGCTTGCGTGTTGGTTTATTTTCGGATGGTAAAGAGCGATCAATAAACACTTCTTTAAACTCAATGTTTTCACCTGCGAGAGTTTTGCTTACCAGATTTTGCACTGGCCAGAATGTTGCTTCTGGAAAGCTTGCTGTACCTAAGCCATCCTGATTAGTAACCATCACTAATTCGTAATCTGTTTCACGCGCAATTTTCCCCAGCCAAGTAAATACTCCGGGTATAAATTCCAATTCATCCAGACTGTCAATCTGTGGGTCGGCTGTGGGTTCTACGATCAGTGTTCCATCGCGGTCAATAAAAAGGACTCTCTTCATATAGCATTTAGTTCATTTATCAAGGCCCGATTTTCCTCTGGAGTTCCAACGGTAATACGCAAACAATCTTCACAGAGTATAACATTAGAACGGTCGCGCACAATAACTCCTCTTTCTACTAATTTCAGATAAACATCTTTTGCCCTCACAATCTTAACTAGCAAGAAGTTGGCATCAGAAGGGTAGAGCTTCTTTACAATTTTTATCTTTTGAAGTTCCTTTTCTAAATTTTTTCTTTCTGCAATAATTTTAAGGACCCATTCATTTTTTGCAGACTCATTATCCAATCCTTCTTCAGCGGCTGTTTGTGATAGAATGCTAATGTTATAAGGAGGTTTAATTTTATTCAGAATAGCAATAATCTCAGGACTTGCAAAGCACATACCCACCCGTATAGCCGCAAGCGCCCAAGCTTTTGATAGCGTTTGCAAAATTACCAGGTTTGAATACTGATTTAACATTGAAATGAATCCTGGAAGATTTGTAAAATCAATATAGGCCTCATCTACAATTACCACACCTTTAAATTTCTGAAGTATTTGAATGATTTTATCAGTAGAGAGAAGGTTGCCTGATGGATTATTTGGGCTGCATAGAAATATTAATTTAGTATGACTATCCCACGTGCCCTTAATCGCTTCAACATCGAGATCGAAGTCAGCGGTAAGCGTAACTGCTTTGATGGACACGTTATTGATCTCGGCACTTACTGTATACATGCCGTATGTAGGCTGCGGAATCAAAATATTATCTATACCAGGTTCGCAGAAGGCACGAATCATTAAATCGATAGGTTCATCGCTACCGTTACCAAGAAAAATCTGATTTATGGGTATCTTTTTAAGAGCCGAGATTTTCTGTTTAAGTTTATTCTGATGAGGATCGGGGTATCGGTTGTATAATGTACCGTAGGGATTTTCGTTTGCATCCAGATAGACGGAAGCATTTCCCTTAAAATCATCCCGTGCGGATGAATACGGCTTTAGACTCAAAATATTTTTACGTACCAGTTTTTCTAATTCAAACATAGCAATCAGTTTTTTCGTATCCGAACAGCAGCAGCATGCCCTCTTAATTGTTCGGCCTCAGCCATTTCCTCTACAATAGGACCTATAACACCAAGCCCGGCCTTTGTAATTTGTTGAACTGTGATATACTTCATAAAACTTTCTAACGCCACACCACCGAAGGCTTTTGCAAATCCATTAGTGGGTAATGTATGATTGGTGCCTGAAGCGTAATCTCCGGCTGCTTCGGGTGTATAGGGTCCAAGAAAGATCGATCCCGCATTCACAATTTGATCTACAAGCGTTTCGCAATCTTTTGTATTGATGATCAAATGTTCAGCAGCATATTCGTTAACAAATTGAATCAATTCCGTTTTAGTATTAAAGGTAATGCAAAGACTATTTGACAAGGTAGCGCGCGCAATTTCTTGTCGTGGTAATTCCAGCAACTGCTTTTCGATTTCTTCCTTTACCAGAGTGATCATCTGATTGTTCGTGGTTGCTAACACCACCTGACTGTCTGCACCATGTTCAGCCTGCGACAATAAATCGGCAGCAACAAATGTTGGGCTGGCAAATTCATCGGCAATCACTAATACTTCTGATGGTCCCGCGGGCATATCAGTCGCTATTCCTTCCTGACTGATTAATTGTTTGGCTTTAGTTACATACTGATTACCGGGCCCAAAAATTTTACTTACGCTGGGAATACTCTCGGTGCCAAAGGCCATAGCAGCAATCGCTTGTGCACCTCCAACTTTAAAAATCTTTTTTACGCCTGTCAGGTGCGCAGCAAATAAAATAGCAGGATTAATCTTTCCGGATCGATCGGGGGGCGAACAAAGAATTACCTCTTCGCAGCCGGCTAATCGTGCCGGAATGGCAAGCATCAATACAGTTGAAAACAAAGGTGCCGAGCCACCCGGTATATAAATACCTACTTTTTGAATGGCAGTTGCTTTTCGCCAACAGGTTACACCCGGCATCGTCTCAATTCGCTCTGTAGGTCGCTTTTGAGCCGAATGAAAAACTTCAATATTTTTAGAGGCGGCAAGTATGGCAGACTTTAACGAAGCAGGAACTAAAGCAATAGCGTCTTCAATTTCTTGCGATGAAACTTGTAACGGATTAATCTCAACGTTGTCAAATTGAAGTGTCAGTTCTCGTATTGCTTCGTCACCTGATTTCTTTACCCGATTCAGTACGTTCGTAACGGCACCTTCCAGATAGTCTAATTCCAATTGTGGCCTTTTACATAATGTGGGCCATTCTGATTTTGCCGGGTTGTTGACGATTTTCATAGACTGAATTAATTAGGCAATCATTTTTTCAATGGGTATCACTAAAATCCCTTCTGCTCCAAAGGATTTCAGTTGTCCAATCTTTTCCCAAAAATCATTTTCATCAACTACCGAGTGTAAAGACGACCAACCCGCTCTGCTCAGTGGCATGACAGTAGGACTTTTCATGCCGGGTATCACACTCGTTATTTTTTCAATAGCCTCATTCGGACAGTTTAGTAGAATGTATTTATTGTTCTTTGCTGATTGCACAGCCTGAATCCGAAACATCAGTTGATCGAGAATAGCTTTTTTAGCTAGCTCAAGCGCTGGGGTAGCAATCAGCACGGCTTCCGATTGAAGTACTACTTCTACTTCTTTCAATCCATTGCTTAAGAGCGTGCTGCCCGTACTTACGATATCGCAAATAGCATCAGCTAAACCTATACCAGGCGCAATCTCTACAGAGCCGCTGATCTCGTGGATGCCGGCTTCTATTTTATGCTTTTTTAGGAATTGACCTACAATGGCAGGGTAGGAGGTTGCAATATTTTTACCTGTAAGAAAGGATATTCCAGTATAATTTTCTGCACGCGGAATGGCGATGGATAACCTGCATTTTGCGAAGTCAAGTCGTTTAACAAGCTCGTTATTCTTTTGTTTTTCAATCCACACATTTTCTCCTACTATACCCACGTCAGCCACTCGATCTTCCACATACTGAGGAATGTCGTCATCGCGGAGAAACAATAATTCAATGGGTAGGTTTCTAACCTGCGCCTTTAGTTGATCGCGACCATTGCTGAATTGTAGCCCACTTTCCTTTAAAAGTTTCAGAGAGTCTTCCTGAAGTCTGCCCGACTTTTGAATGGCTATTCGTAATAGAGTGCTCATAGTTAATTTACCAGTTATAAAACAAAAAAGGCTTACCCTGTGTGTGGTAAGCCTTTTTGAATTCAGTATATTTTAAATCAAAACAAAGACGTACCACTAATGCGGTGTGCATGATGATGGCCGTGGATGTTTTGTGTTTTGTTCATAATAAGGCCCCAAAGAAAAAGATTACTTTTTATTATTCAAAATATATTGAGGATAAAACTTAAATGAAGTCCTCAGATTTCGATTGTATTGATGGGAAAGTGAAAATACTATTACTTTTTGAGGTTTATATCGTTGATTTGTGGTGAAAATATGTAATGAAAATGAAGAAGTGGATATTTATTTTATTGTTGATAGGTTGTGCCGATTCTAAAGAATCAAAACTTCAAAATTTTTTATTAAAAGGAAATCTTGCGCTCAAAGAACGTAACTATGATCAAGCCAGTTATTATTATGGTGAGGCAATTAAAGTAGACAACTGTTTTTCAGATGCCTGGAATAATTTAGGTACTGTGTACTTTGAACAGCAACGGTATGATTTGGCTTTGGAAAATTATGACAAAGCGTTGGCCTGTAAACCTAATTTTTTGCACGCGCTATTTAATCATGCAAATACAAGCTATGAGCTAAAAGAATATTATAAGGCGCTTGATGATCTCGACAAGATTATTCGATTAAAGCCTGATACAACACTGGCCTACTTTACGCAAGGTCTTGTTTTTACAAAAATGCGTGAATTTAGTAAGGCACTAACTGCCTTTGAAAAAGCAGAATCCATGGATTCAAATAATGTAGATTATATGGTTAACCACGCCACCGTTCAATATTATATGGGAAAGTATGATGCCGCTAAAGATGAACTATTGCGTGCCGTTAAGATTAAACCGGAAGAGTCTAATGTTTATAATACACTTTCGTTGATTGACACAGAACAAGGTAATTATAAGCAGGCACTTGCGCTAATTGAAAAAGCACTGACGTTATCTCCGCGACAGCCTTATTTTCTAAATAATCGAGGGTTTATATATCTGAGTATGAATGATCTGGAGAAAGCTGAGCAGGATATCAACAATAGTATTGGCCTTGATCCTTACAATGCCTGGGCGTATCGAAATAAAGGAATCTTATACCTTATGCGTAAAGATTATAAATCTGCTGAACGCCT
>JAGPBO010000051.1 GCA_018063305.1 Cyclobacteriaceae bacterium | reverse complement strand
ATTTATGATAAAAACATTTTTAATCTTATTATTTGGACTTATTCCCTCAATATCATGCTATTCACAGGGATACCTTCCACCTGGATTACGAAAATTGGATGAGACAGAACGGTTAGAGTTTGTAAAAAAAGGTATATACCCAACGAAAGACACATTTTTTAAAGATAGCAATGGAAAAATCATTGAGAATAGAAAAAGTCTTGACATGACAGAGATTTCCTTTGATTATTATGTAGACATCGACAATAAAATTATTGAATGTATAGTCAGACCCATTACAAAAAAAGATACTGAATTGTGGAAACAGATAATTGACTTTTACCAAGACAGAGATTGGGGGGTTATAACACCAATTAAAATTGAATGTGATAAACAAAAAGAGGTGTTGGAAGATGTTCTTATAAAAGACCAGCAAAATAGAGACTCCGGACAGGTAAAGGATCTGAAAGTTGATAAGGAAAATCTTGAAAAAGTTCTTGATATAATTGAGAATTGTGGTTTTCCAACTCTTCAAGCAGTCGGACAAAAAGGTATGACTTCAACGTTTTTAGTTATTCAACATAGCACGCGTAAAATAAGAGAGAAATACTTGCCGCAAATAAAGTCTTGTGCTGAGAAGGGCGACCTAAGTTTACAAGAAGTTGCATTGATGGAGGATAGACTTTTAATGGAAAGCAGTGAAAAGCAAAAGTATGGGACTCAAATCACGTCAGACAACGTGAATGGTGGTTGGAAATTATATCCCGTAGAGGACTTGAAGAACGTGAACGCGAGACGTAATACTATGGGGCTTGGTCCATTACAGGATTATGTAAAAAGGTGGAGCATTGAACTAGAGTTAAAATAGCATTCATTCCTTCCTCATAGGCACGATGCGTATAAATTCATCAAACCATCGCATCGTCTTCTTCGAGAGACAAAGCTTTACACAGAGAGGTATTTATTAGCCTCGCTTTCAAGACCGTCTTTAAGCGCTTAATTAATTCATAAAGAAGTACTTTAACTTACCTTTAAACGAAATTAATTCTGTATTTTGTTACATAATTTACTACTCATGAAAACACTATTTACTGTCGTCCTGCTTTTTATTTCGCTTCTCTTACCCGCTCAAAAGTTGATTGTTGAACAGCGAACGGTAAAGAACGAAGAAGGCAACGATCAAAACTCCTGGACGGCCCGGCTCGATGAGGACATGAGCACGTGTATGGGCTCATACGAAAATTTTATGAAAGAAAAATTTAGTGCTAAAGTAGAAAAGCGTGGTAAAAACATGTTGGTTGCCGAAAAAATTCAATTGCCTGAGCTTACTAATCTTAGAATGGATCAACGAACACTTTTTACTACCGAGGCCAGCGGCACAGCAGTTTCATTTATGTTTAGTTTAGGTTACGATGTTCATTTTGGATTAGATTCCTATCCCGATAAGTTTGAAAAGGCACAGGACTTTGTAAAAAGTTTCGTGCGCTATCACTACGAAAGTTCTTATGCAAAAAGAATAAAAGAGATAGAAGAAAAAATTAAAAGTAAGCAAAGCGATATTGAATCGAATGGAAAGCGTATCGATCGCAACAATAAGTCTATTGCCGATAACAATAAGTCCGGTTCAGATGAAAAAAGCAAAGCAAAAAACGACAAGATGTCGCGCGAAAATGAAGTCTACTCAGGCGACAGTGCAACTAAGCGTAGGGAAGTTTCGGATTTAGAAGAGGAACTAAACAAACTTAATGAAAGCCTCAAAAAGGTAAAGGAGTTTAAATAGTTCGCTTCCAACAATCTTACTCCGATCGCAAACATTTTACCGGGTTTACCCTTGATGCTTTGATTGCCTGCGAAGCAACGGTGATCCAGGCAATAACCAAAGCGATCATGCCGGCCAACAAGAAATACCAGATTTCTAAATCGATATGAAAAACAAATCGCTTCAGCCATTCATCAAGCAGGTAGTAACTAACCGGCAATCCAATCGCAATAGAAATTAACACCATGATGGTGAAGTCGCCTGATA
This sequence comes from Cyclobacteriaceae bacterium, assembly GCA_018063305.1. Taxonomy (GTDB): domain Bacteria; phylum Bacteroidota; class Bacteroidia; order Cytophagales; family Cyclobacteriaceae; genus ELB16-189. The sequence goes on along the minus strand of JAGPBO010000051.1, from coordinate 16,523 downwards.
GCAATAAAACAATACTGGTAGATGAAGATCCTAATGCTTTGCGAATGCCGATCTCCTTCAATCTGCGCTCCGCAGTGAAAGCGGCCAAGCCAAAAAGGCCTAAACAAGAAATCAAAATGGCCATGGTAGCAAAGTAAAATGATAAGGAAGCCACACGCTGTTCTGCTGCATATTGCTGGGCATATTCCTGATCCTGAAATTTATATTCAAACGTAAAGCCCGGATTGAAGTCACGATAAAATTTATCTAATGCCGCCAGTGTTTCTTTTTCTTTGCCGGCTTCCAAACGAATCATGATATTCCAGGTATCGCTTGGACTTAGTCGAAAAAACAAAGGATTCACGGCATCATGCAGAGATTGAAAATGAAAATCTTTTACAACACCTATAATTTGCAAATCATATTCGCCCCACAACTTAATCGTTTTACCGATTGGATTTTCCAGGTTCATCACCCGAATGGCAGCTTCATTAAAAATAATTTTTGTGGTGTCCGATCCATACTCTTCTGAATACATCCGGCCTTCGGCCATCTTAACACCGAGTGTTTCTAACAGTCCATAGCCAATTCCAACATTCTCAAACAAAATATTGTCTTCTGGATTTTTGCCATCCCATTCAAGGCCACTCGTGTTACTATTGCGCCCTAACAAACTGGACCCGATACTCGAAGCACTTACAACGCCAGGCATCCTGCGCACTTCTTTTAGAAATGTTTCGCGACCTGACTCTACTTTTCCTTCAATGGGGAATTGAATGAGATGTTCTTTTGTGTAGCCGAGATTCTGCGTCTGCACATAATCGATCTGCCGATAGATAACCAAAACCGATACAATCAAGATCACGGAAAGTAAAAATTGAAAAACCACCAACCCTTTGCGCGCCCACAACTCGCCCCACGAGCCGCGCACTTCACCTTTCAACACTGCCGCAGGTCTGAATCCCGAAAGGTATAGAGCTGGATAACTACCCGCGACTATACCCGTAAAAAGTGTTATGCCCCCTAACCACATTAATAATTGCGGATCATTTAGGTGAAGCGTAATCTTCTTATCGGTAATGATATTGAATTGCGGAAGCAACATCCAAACAATAATCAGTGACAGCACAACTGATAGGATTGTCATTACTAACGATTCACTGATATATTGGGCGATTAATGATGAGCGTTGCGCTCCTACCGATTTTTTTATGCCCACTTCTTTTGCTTTGCGCGAAGCGCGTGCTGTCGACAAGTTCATGAAGTTGATGCAGGCAATGATTAAAATAAAAATGGCAATAATTGAAAACAATTGAACATACTCAATACGTCCACCGGACTGAACACCATTATCAAAGCGACCATGTAGATAGCGATCTGAAAATTTCTGAACGAATAAAGAGACATTTGAATCATCTTTATTTTTACTCTTAACAAAGTCCTTTATCTTTTCTGAGAAAACAGTTGGATCAGTTCCTTCACGCAAAATGACATAGGAAGAAGGGCCATTATTCCCCCATTGGATTACCCATTCGTTATCAAGCTTAAATTCCTCGAAAGACAAAACAAAATCAAACTGAAGAGAAGAATTAGTAGGCAAATTTTCAAAAACGCCAGACACGGTAAAGCTTTTCTTGTGTTGCAACTCCACAATCTTACCCACGGCATTTTCATCCGTACCAAAAAGACGCATCGCTAAATCTTTCGAGATAACCATGGAAAGTTTGTCTTTTAAAACTAAATCGGCATTGCCTTGCAATAGATGAAATGAAAAAATATTGAAATAGTCTTCTCCCACATAATATCCGTCTGCTTTTACATTGTGATCTTTTACTGAAAGCGTGAATGGACTTATCCAGGTAGTAGTTGCTGCATATTCTACTTCGGGCAATTCTGCTTTCATGGTTTCGGCTAAAATACCCGGAGTTGAGGTGGTGGTCATCAGTTCATCTGCATACTTCTGATGTTCCATCACCTGATAGAGTCGCGCATCCTTTTCATGAAACTTGTTCATGTTTAATTCATCGCGTACCCATAAATAGATTAGTAAGGTGCAGACAAGCCCCGCAGCCAACCCAATCAGGTTTATAAAAAAATAGCCTTTAGCACGTAAAAAATTACGATAGATTAAAAGTAGCGTATGCTTAATCATTATTGGTTAAATCAATCAAGTTCAAAAAAGACGAGGCTGGACAATAAAAGTTGCATATAATACCGACTATTTTGCAAATGGTTACACGCTATTATTTTATTATCTTCGTGCACTACTATGAAAAAACTGCTTACTCTACTTGTCTTCTTGGCTGGAATACAAATCACACATGCACAGGTTATTGGCAATCTGTTTCCTGACATGCAGGCTGAAACGGTGGATGATAAAAAAATAAATCTTCCTGCAGACACTAAAGGTAAGTACACGTTGCTAGGCCTTGCCTATTCAAAAAAGTCGGAAGACGAATTGAACACGTGGTTTAGCCCGGTGTATAACAAGTTTATTAAAAAAGCCACTGGCATGATGGCCGGAATGGGCTATGATGTGAACGTTTATTTTATCCCCATGTTTACGGGTGTAAATGCCGCTGCAACGGGAACAGCCAAAAAGAAAGCACTAAAGAATGTAGACCCCCTGTTATTGCCCTACATTTTATTTTACAAAGGCGAATTGAAAACGTATAAAGAAGCGCTCGACTTTGAAAAGAAAGATATTCCTTATTTTTTCGTACTCGATGCAGAGGGAAAAATTGTTTATGCTACCTCGGGTCGTTTTAGTGAAGCCAAACTCGGTGAATTAGAAGATTCTATTGAAGACTAAACCCTCACAGCTCTTCTTGTACAGATAGCTCTTTTCAGAATATTACAATCTCCTTCCAGATGTTGAGAATCATCAAGCGATACGTTCCTTACATTCAACAACTCGGCTTAGCCATTTCCGTTGCTGGCCTGGTAGGATACTATGCCGATTATTCGAGTTTAAAAACTCTACTCGAAGGGGGGCTTTTACTTCTTTCTCTGTCTTACTTTCTCTGGACATTCCTTCCCATGGATATACCGCCACATAGCGAGCCCGATGTTTATGCTACGCTGGCTCATAAGCTACTATACATAAGTTGTTCCGTTATGTTAATGGGAGCGCTCTTTTCTGTTTTAAAGAAAAGCGGTCATCATGAAATTACCTTGGTGGGGGGCATTTCACTTATGATCGCCTTGGGCTTCACAATTTTTTTAATGATCCGAAAACGCGAGCATTATGTAACGCTACGCGATGCATTTATCCGAGGCATCTCTTCTGCTTTGCTGGCTCTTCTGGCATTGGCCTTACATTAAGTCAAAAATTATTTGTCGGTTGTTAATCAAGATTAGCATCTCCCTTTATAGTAAAACCAATGCCAGATGTTGGTGTGCCCGATGCCGATAGGAGCAAACTCACTCCTTAATAAAATTTAGATTAAATTACATCAATCTGTCCACGCAAAAGATCCTCGAGCGTATCGCGTCTTCGTATAAGTTTAGCTTCGCCATTCAATATCAAAACTTCAGCTGGCCTGAATCTTGAATTGTAATTAGAGGCCATCGAATAACCATAGGCCCCGGCATTTTTTATAGCAAGTAAGTCGCCTTCGCGGACCTCGTTTAATCTTCTATCCGCACCAAGAGTATCTGTTTCACAAATATTACCCACTACAGTATATGTCTTTTGTGAACCTACTGGATTAGATATGTTGACAATTTCATGATAGGCATCATACATCATGGGACGAATGAGTTGATTGAGCCCCGAATTAACGCCCACAAATGTTACGGAAGGCGTGGGTTTAACCACATTGGTTTTTGTCACAAGGGTACCTGCGTCACTAACCAAATATTTTCCTGGCTCAATCCATAATTCAAGTTTACGACCATAGCTCAAATAAAATTCCTTAAACGCTTTACCCAACTTTAAACCTAGGTCATATACATTGGTTACCGTGTCACCTTCTTTATAAGCAACCTTAAACCCACCGCCAAAATCAATAAATTTGAGTGCTGGAAAATCACGGGCAATGCCAAAAAGAATTTCAGCCATCTTTAGAAACACCTCCGTTTCGGTTATTTCAGAACCTGTATGAATGTGTAATCCATTGATAACAATATTGTGCTTTTGAGCTAGCTCCATAATCTGCGGAAGCTGATATACCGAAATTCCAAACTTAGAATTACTGTGGCCAGTCGAGATTTTGTAATTGCCCCCCGCCATAATGTGTGGGTTGAGGCGGACACAACATGGATACGTGTTCCCGTATTTCTTTCCAAACTTTTCCAACACCGATAAATTATCGAGGTTGATGTTAAGGCCTAACGATACCCCTTCTATGATCTCTTCAAAGTCAACACAGTTGGGTGTATACATGATTTCGTGTGCTAAAAATCCTGCACCCAGTGCCAAATGTGCTTCCTGAATAGAAACCACATCGACCCCCGCACCATATTTCTTTAATAATTTTAAGATTGAAATATTGGTAAGCGCTTTGGCTGCATATTTTATTCGTACCTCCGTATCAGAAAAAGCATTCTTTAAGCTTTTCAGTTGCTCGATAATTTTAGAAGCGTCATAGATATAAAGTGGCGTGCCGAACTCTTTGCAGATATCAGCAACATGAAGTCCTTGAATCGTGTATGTTCCGTTGGTCAGTTCCATAAGAAATAAAGGGCAAATATATCAGTTGAAATTCTAACTCAGCATGTTATCCGCTCACTTTATTTAGACGGGGTTGTTATCTTCGCACAATGAAATTGTTTTATCGACAATCAGGTGCCGGCAAGCCTTTGATCATTTTGCATGGATTGTTTGGCTCATCCGACAATTGGTTTTCACTTGCCAAGGTATTTGCCAAAAAGTATTCCGTGTATTTAGTTGATCAGCGAAATCATGGGCAATCGCAACAAAGTGATGATTTCAATTATAAACTATTGGCAGAGGACTTATACGCTTTCATTCAGGAACATAATCTAGACAAGCCGAATATTATTGGACATTCGATGGGCGGCAAAACTGCGATGAATTTTGCGGTTAAGTACCCTGATCACCTGGAAAAACTAATTGTAGTTGATATCGCCCCCAAGGCCTATCCCGTACATCACGATCATATTTTAGACGGACTACAGGATATCGACATCGATGCCCTAAAGTCGCGGAGTGAAGCAGATACAATTTTAAGTAAACAGGTACCCCAACCCGAAGTGCGACAATTTTTACTCAAAAATCTTTACCGGACTTCAGAGGGAAAATTTCAATGGCGGATAAACCTTCAAGCCATCGATAATCATATTGAAGAAATTGGAGAAGGGATGCAGTACCCGGGTATTTTTCAGGGACCTACCTTATTTATCAATGGGGCGCACTCCAACTATTTTAAACCGGACGATGAGTCTCTTATTCATTCCTTATTTCCATCAGCCAAAATTATTACACTTGACACCGGGCATTGGGTACAGGCAGAAAACCCAGAAGAGTTTGCCACAACAGTTATTTCTTTTTTAAGTAATGAGTAATGGCTGCTTCTGGTAAATTATATCTCATCCCCAATGTTATTTCTGAATCCACACAGGACAAAGTAATTCCCATATCGGTAAGACAAATACTACCTGAGATCACACATTTTTTAGCCGAAGACATCCGCACCGCGCGCAGATATCTCAGCAGTCTTAAAATATATGAATCCATTGAGGCCTTGCATTTTCAGGTACTAAATAAGGACACAAAGGAGAGCGAATTGTTAACGTTGATGCAGCCAATCTTTGACGGACATAATTTGGGCATTATCTCCGAATCTGGCTGTCCGGGTGTTGCCGATCCCGGTGCGTTAGCCGTAGCGTATGCCCATCAGCATGACATTCAAGTTGTGCCAATGGTTGGCCCCTCCTCAATTTTATTGGCATTGATGGCCTCGGGGTTAAATGGGCAGCAGTTTGCATTTCATGGTTATTTGCCCATCGAAGAAAAGGAAGCAGTTAGGGTTATTAGAGAATTGGAAAGCGAATCAAAACAAAAGAATCAAACGCAGATCTTTATTGAAACGCCTTACCGCAATAATTCAATCTTTACGACCTTATTAAAAACACTGCATCCGCAAGCAAAACTAACGGTTGCGTTAGACCTTACCGGAACCAACGAAACGGTGCTTACACAATCCATCGCAGCGTGGAAAGATAAAAAACCAACCTGGCCCAAAACCCCATCCGTATTTTTGTTTCTGGCGTAAATCGGTCGGCAATCGCTTGCTTTATTGTCTTACTTATTATCTTTGCCCCCTTAATTGAATCAATAATAAACTATGCCTTACTTATTCACTTCCGAGTCGGTTTCTGAGGGTCACCCAGACAAAGTTGCCGATCAAATATCTGATGCTCTAATCGATTATTTCCTGGCTTATGATGCCAATAGCAAAGTTGCCTGCGAAACATTAGTAACTACCGGTCAGGTTGTTCTGGCAGGGGAAGTAAAATCTGAAGCCTATCTCGATGTTCAGGAAATTGCTCGTGAAGTAATCAGAAAAATTGGTTACACAAAAAGTGAGTATATGTTTGAGGCCGATAGCTGTGGTATTTTCTCAGCCATTCACGAACAATCGGCTCATATTAACCAAGGTGTAGAGCGCAAGAAAAAAGAAGATCAGGGTGCGGGCGATCAGGGAATGATGTTTGGCTATGCCACCAACGAAACAGATAATTACATGCCGTTACCGTTGGAACTTGCTCATTTGTTATTGAGAGAGTTGGCGGTTATTCGCAGAGAAGGAAAGGTGATGACGTACTTGCGCCCCGATGCCAAATCGCAGGTAACCATTGAATATAACGATGAGAATAAACCCCAGCGCATTGACGCTATTGTAATCTCCACCCAGCATGATGATTTTGCCAAAGATGCAATCATGTTGAAAAAGATTAAGGATGATGTTATTAACATCCTGGTGCCGCGCATTATGAAAAAACTTCCGAAGCGGACTCAAAAGTTATTCAACAATGAAATAAAATACTTTGTAAACCCAACGGGTAAGTTTGTAATCGGTGGTCCGCATGGGGACACTGGCCTTACGGGAAGAAAAATTATTGTTGATACCTATGGCGGAAAAGGTGCGCATGGCGGTGGTGCCTTTTCAGGGAAGGATCCTTCCAAAGTAGATCGCTCTGCGGCATATGCAACAAGGCATATTGCTAAAAATTTGGTGGCTGCCGGTGTGGCTGATGAAATTTTGGTACAAGTGGCTTATGCTATTGGAGTAGCTAAACCGGTTGGCTTGTATGTAAATACCTACGGAACGGCTAAAGTGAAAATGACCGATGGGGAGATCGCCAAGAAGATTGAGAAGATCTTTGATATGCGCCCTTACTTTATTGAAGAGCGTTTCAAGTTGCGCACGCCTATCTATTCCGAAACCGCTTCTTATGGTCACATGGGTCGCGAGTCTAAAATAGTTGAGAAGGTCTTTAACAAGGGTAAGAAAAACGAAAAGAAAGTGAAGGTAGAATTATTCCCATGGGAAAAGCTCGATCATACAGAAGCCATTAAAAAGGCTTTTAAACTGAACTAAAAAAGAGAGGGCTCCAAATTGGAGCCCTCTCTTTTTATTGGAGTCACTATATTAAAAGCGTGCTTCTTGTTCTTTTACTTTAAATTTTTTGAGCTGCCCACGTAAGGCCTCTGTGGCCATATCGGTAGCTGCTTCAAACGACTTAGCCTGTTCTTTGGCAAACAAGTTTTGACCCGGCACATTCAGTTTTATTTCTACTGTTTTGTTTTCGATCCCTTCGTTATTTAGTCTCAAAAACACCTCGCCATCTACCATGCGATCATAAAATGTTTCGAGTTTATCCACTTTCTTCTGGATAAAGTCGATTAGTTTTTGATCGGCATCAAAATGAATGGAATGTACTTGCAATTTCATAAGAACATACGTTAAAGGTTGAACATAAAATTTAGTCGGATTTTTTTTGACCTCCGGTGGCCATTTGTTATTAGCGATCCTTACGCTTTGGGATGCGCCTGATCAAATACTTTTTTCAATTTCTCCATCGAATTATGCGTATACACCTGTGTGGCGGCCAAACTGCTATGCCCAAGTAAATCTTTTACCGCATTAATCTCAGCTCCTTTATTAAGCAAGTGAGTCGCATACGTATGCCGCAGCACATGCGGACTCTTTTTTTCCACAGAAGTAAATAACTTCATATACTTTTTAACTATACGATTAACCAGCATAGGATATAACGGTTCACCCGAATCAGTCACCAACAAATACCCGTGTTCTTTCTTTTCTATTTCCCTATTTCTTATTTGAACGTAGTCTCTAATTAATTGAACGAGTTGTATAGAAAACGGGATGACTCTTTCCTTATTTCTTTTTCCTAAAACCCGAAGCGTACGATCGGATAAATTGACATAGCTCTCTTTCAGGGTAATTAATTCTGCAAGACGCATGCCCGTACCATAAAACATTTCGAGTACTAATCGATCACGAGTCCCTTCATAACCCTCAGGAAACATAACGTTGTCCAATAGCTTTACGATATCCAGCTCATTTACAAAATGCGGAAGCTTCTTTTGTGTTTTAAGAATCTTGATTTTTACCATCGGGTCGGCAGAAATAATTTCTTGCCGCATCAAAAATTTATAATAGGATCGTAAGCAAGCTATTTTTCGGTTGATCGATCGGCTATCCAATTTTGCCTCAACCAAACTTACCACCCAAGAGCGAATCAGACTATAATTTGCTTCCTGTATGGCTGTGCCGGAGAATTCTGATTCAAGATATTTCTGAAATTGGGTTAGGTCAGTTTGATAGGATTGAACCGTTTTAGGACTGTAACGTTTCTCGAATTGAATAAACTTTAAGAATGTATCTATCATTACCTGCACCTTCCCTTTCTGTGTACTTACAAGATAAAAAAAAATCCTCCGAGGCGAAAGCCTTCGGAGGATTGTTTACTAAAAGTATCTTATATCCTAATAATTGTCGGAAGCGTACATTTTTTGCTTGTATGCAGCACGAATAACTTCGTGCCTTCTTTTTACAGATGGCTTGGTAAATGAAGTTCTCTCACGCAGGGCTCTCAAAACGCCAGTCTTCTCAAACTTTTTCTTGAAGCGCTTAAGGGCTTTGTCAATTGATTCGTTCTCTTTGATGTTGATAATCAGCATTTTCTCTGTATTTTGGGCTGCAAATATAGAATTCTTTCTATCACTTACGCAAATTTTTACTTTAAAATTGCCCTTGAAATCACCAATTTCTGAATTTCTGAGGTTCCTTCGCCAATTGTGCAAAGTTTTGCATCCCGATAATACTTCTCAGCCGGAAAATCTTTCATATACCCATACCCACCAAAAATTTGTACGCCTTCGGTTGCTACCTCCACGGCTATTTCAGAAGCATAAAGTTTTGCCATGGCAGATTCGCGGTTAACGCTCTTCCCTTTGTTCTTAAGATCGGCTGCGCGGTAAGTGAGCAAAGAGGCGGCTTCAATTTTGGTAGCCATTTCTGCCAACTTAAAAGATATCCCTTGAAAGGCTGAAATAGGTTGATTGAACTGATGACGCTCTTTTGAATACCGCAGGGCAGCATCAAAAGCACCTTGCGCTATGCCCAAACTTAGGGCAGCAATTGATATTCTTCCTCCATCCAATATTTTTAGTGATTGAACAAAGCCTTCGCCTTCCTTACCAATCACCTGGCTTTTATGAATACGACAATCCGTAAAAATTAACTCTGTCGTTTCAGAGGCTCGCATCCCTAATTTGTTCTCCTTCTTCCCGGCAGTAAAACCAGCAGTTCCCTTCTCTATGATAAAGGCCGTCATAGCATGTGAATCGCCAACCTTACCGGTTCGCGCAATAACAACGGCAACATTGCCCGATTTGCCATGGGTGATGAAGTTCTTAGCGCCATTCAAAATATAATAATCACCATCCTTAATGGCAACCGTTCTCATATTACCAGCATCCGACCCTGTATTAGGCTCAGTAAGACCCCACGCACCAATCCATTCGCCTGAAGCCAACTTCGGCAAATACTTGCTCTTTTGTCCCTCGTTGGCGAACTGCAGAATATGACCTGTACATAACGAGTTATGTGCCGCCATGGATAACCCTATCGACCCATCGATCCGGGAAACCTCTACAAGGGCCGTTACATATTCATGATATCCAAAACCAGAGCCTCCATATTCTTCAGGAACAAGAACCCCCATCAACCCAAGTCCACCCATTTTTCTAAATAGATCAACAGGAAACTCCTGGCTTTCATCCCACTTCATCATGTGTGGCTTGATCTCCTTTTCTCCAAAATCACGCACCATCTGAGCAATCATTTTTTGATTCTCTGATACATCAAAACTCAAAACCTCGTCTGCCACTATGTTCATAATTTTTAGAATTTGTTGTTTAAGGATTGCAAATGTATTGGAAAAGAATTCAATACCCAAACAAGTGTTAGTTCGTGCCTGTAATTTCCCTAAATAACCCCAGATTGATAATAAATCCTTGGTTTTAAAGGTTATTTTTGCGCCCACAAAAACGAAACATTTCTTAAAATGAAAATTGCTGTAGTGGGTACCGGATACGTAGGGTTAGTTACTGGAACCTGCTTTTCAGAAACAGGAAACACGGTAACGTGCATAGATATCGATGCTGAAAAAGTAAAAAAGCTGAACAGTGGTAAAATAACGATCTATGAACCCGGCCTCGAATTATTATTTGAGCGAAATCTAAAACAAGGCCGACTTTCCTTTACCACCGATCTGAAGCAAGGCATTGCCAATGCACAAATCATTTTTTTAGCGCTTCCCACACCCCCTGGTGAGGATGGCTCGGCAGATCTAAAATATATTTTGGGTGTAGCAAAAGATTTAGGTCCTCTTTTAAAGGACTATACAATCATAGTTGATAAGAGTACGGTACCGGTTGGCACCGCTGATCGGGTGAAAGAAAACATAGCGGCTGGTACCTCAGTTGAATTCGATGTTGTATCCAATCCGGAGTTTTTACGCGAAGGAGTTGCCGTTGATGACTTTATGAAACCAGAGCGTGTCGTAATTGGTACTTCATCCGCTCGGGCAAAAAAAATAATGGAAACTCTTTACGCTCCCTTTGTTCGTCAAGGAAATCCGCTAGTGTTTATGGATGAGCGCTCCGCAGAGTTGACCAAGTACGCGGCCAATTCTTTCTTGGCAACAAAAATCTCATTCATGAATGAGATCGCTAACCTTTGCGAGCTGGTTGGGGCTGACGTGGATTCTGTAAGAAAAGGAATTGGTACCGATAGCCGAATTGGTAAACGTTTCTTATTTCCGGGCATTGGGTATGGCGGCAGTTGCTTCCCTAAAGATGTGCAAGCGTTGGCCAAATCCTCTTCAGATGTGAAGTATGATTTCAGAATCTTAGAAGCTGTTATGGAGGTCAATGAAGACCAAAAAACCAGACTCATACCCCGGATAAAAGATTTTTACAAAGGTGATTTGAAAGGTAAAGTGTTTGCGGTTTGGGGACTCTCTTTTAAGCCGCACACGGATGACATTCGTGAGGCTCCGGCCCTATACAATATCGAAGAACTCTTAAATGCCGGTGCCATTGTAAAAGCGCATGATCCTGAATCCATGGAAAATGTAAAGCGATTACTCGGAGACAAAATTGAATTTACAGACACCCCATACGATGCAGCAAAAGGTGCTGATGCTATTTTTATAGCTACCGAATGGCCGGAGTTTAGAACCCCTGATTTCGAAAAACTGATCGCAGGATTAAAACATAAAGTGATTTTTGATGGACGTAATCTTTACGATCTTGCTCAAATGAAGGAATTAGGATTCACGTACTTTAGTATAGGAAGAGAAACTATATATGGCTAAGAAAAGAGTTTTAATAACAGGGGGCGCAGGTTTTTTAGGCTCCCATTTATGTGATCGGTTTATTAAAGAGGGGTACTCTGTTATTGCTATGGACAACCTGATCACCGGTGACCTTAGAAATATAGAACATCTTTTCAAGCATCCTGATTTTGAGTTTTATCATCACGATGTTTCAAAATTTGTGCATGTACCCGGAGAGTTGCATTACATTTTACATTTTGCTTCGCCAGCGAGCCCGATTGATTATCTGAAGATTCCTATCCAAACTTTGAAAGTTGGTTCATTAGGCACGCACAATTTATTGGGTCTGGCGAAAGCCAAAAAGGCAAGAATCATTATTGCCTCAACATCGGAAGTATATGGTGATCCAACGGTGCATCCACAAACAGAAGAATATTACGGCAATGTAAATACAGTGGGCCCTCGTGGGGTGTATGACGAGGCCAAAAGATTTCAGGAAGCGATTACTATGGCTTATCATACCTTTCATGGTTTGGAAACGCGAATTGTTCGAATTTTCAATACGTACGGGCCCCGCATGAGACTGAACGATGGACGGGTACTACCGGCATTTATCGGACAAGCTTTGCGCGGAGAAGATCTTACCATCTTTGGTGATGGCACACAAACACGTTCCTTTTGTTATGTTGACGACTTGGTGGATGGAATTTATAAACTACTCATGTCGGACTATGCACAGCCCGTAAATATTGGCAACCCGAGCGAGATTACCATTGGTGATTTTGCCGAAGAGATTGTAAAACTTACTGGCACAAAACAAAAAGTAGTTTACCTCGATCTACCCAAAGATGATCCCAAGCAACGCCAACCGGATATAACCAAGGCAAAAACAATTCTGGGTTGGGAACCCAAAGTATCGCGGGCCGAGGGCTTGAAAATTACGTATGAATATTTCAAGTCCTTACCGAAAGAAGTCCTCTATCAACGAGATCATAAAAGTTTTGACTCTTATAACAAGTGAGCCAGTTAAGTGCACAATTTGTTGGAAAGTAAAAATCACTTATATTTGCACCACTTCTTGGTAAAAAGATCAAAAGAGGGGACCTAAAAGTCCCCTCTTTGTTTATAAGAACTTGATGGAAATAGCACAAAAAATAAAAGAATTAGCAGAATCGCACCTAGCGGATGCTTCTCATTTTATTGTTGATGTTGTAATCAGTAAGCACAAGCCCTATAAGGTTTCTGTTTTCATAGATGGCGATCAGGGCGTTACCATTGACCATTGTTCTAACCTAAGTCGAGTGCTGTCAGAAGACTTGGACAACCTGGATCTCATCAAGGATAATTTTACGCTCGAGGTGGGAACCCCCGGTTTGGATCAACCGCTGAAGCTAAAACGACAATATGTTAAAAACATTAATCGTTCGCTGAGGCTATTGCGCACGGATAAAAGTTCGGTGACTGGACAACTAACCGCGGTAAGCGAAACGGGTCTTGTGTTAAATGCCGAGACTAAAGTCAAGGGAAAGAAAAAAGTAGAAATAAACAGTATAGAAATACCTTTTAGTGAAATAGAAAAAGCAATTGTAATGGTTTCTTTTAAATAACAATGTATGGATACCTCCACGTTAATTGAATCGTTTGCAGATTTTGCAAAACAAAAAAACATCGATCGCCCTACGATGATCCGTATTCTGGAAGACGTGTTCCGGAATATGATCCGCAAAAAGTATGTCGAAGACGACAACTTTGACATTATTGTTAATGCCGACAAGGGTGACCTTGAAATCTGGCGCTTCCGCGAAATTGTTGACGACAACTCAGAAGACATTTGGGATCATGATAAAATCAGTTTAACAGAAGCACAAAAAATAGAGCCTGATTTTGAAGTAGGTGAAGAAGTTGCTGAAGAAATTCACTTAGAAGATTTTGGTCGCAGGGCAGTAACAACCGCGCGCCAAACCCTTATGCAAAAGGTGAAAGATTTGGAGAAAGACATTCTCTACCAAAAATATAAAGACATTGGCGGGGAGATAATCACCGGTGAGGTATATCAGGTTCTGAGCCGCGAAGTATTGTTAATCGATGCTGAAGGAAATGAAATTTCAATTCCACGCGGAGAGCAAATTCCTAAAGATCGCTACCGTAAGGGAGAAAACGTTCGGGCCGTGGTACACATGGTCGATATGGTAAATGGTAGCCCTAAAATTATTCTTTCCCGTACATCGCCTGTCTTTATTGAGCGGTTGTTTGAACAAGAGGTGCCTGAAGTATATGATGGATTGATTACCATTAAGAAAGTTGTCCGCGAACCCGGTGAGCGTGCTAAAGTAGCCGTGGAATCCTATGACGATCGTATCGACCCGGTAGGTGCTTGTGTGGGGATGAAAGGATCGCGTATTCACGCCATTGTGCGCGAACTTCAAAATGAAAACATCGATGTAATCAACTATACCGAAAATCTTGAGCTCTATATTCAACGGGCATTAAGCCCTGCTAAAATTGTGAGTATCAAAATTGATAAAGAAAATAGTCGGGTAGCGGTTTATCTAAAACCCGATCAGGTTTCGTTAGCCATTGGCAAAGGAGGTTTAAATATTAAACTGGCGAGCCGTTTGGTAGGAATGGAGATTGATGTGTTTAGAGAAAATGATGGCCAGCAAGAAGAAGATGTTGACCTGGATGAGTTTAGCGATGAAATTGAAAGCTGGGTGATTGACGAACTTAAACGCATTGGTTTAGATTCGGCAAGAAGTGTATTGAACTTGAATAAAGAAGAGCTTGTTCGCAGAACAGATCTTGAGGAAGAAACGGTAGAAGGAGTTTTTGCTGTTTTGAAAAAAGAGTTCGAGTAAGGTTTAGTCTTTAATTAATAAAGTAAAATAATTTAAATAGCGATATTTGAGCATGGCAGAAGAAAAGACGATACGGCTTGGGCAGGCATCTCGCAAACTCAATGTGGGCCATAATACTATTTTGGATTTTTTGGCGGGAAAGGGTTTTGATGTAGAGAATAATCCTAACGCCAAGCTTACTTCCGAGCAGTTTGCCATGCTTTCGAAGGAGTATGCCTCATCCGCTTCAGAAAAGGCGGAAGCATCCGGACTAACGATTGGGGTAAAGCACATTGAGGTTAATCCGGTTAAACCGGAACCCGAAGTTCTGCGCAAGAAGAAAGATGAGGAAGAGAACGTACTTATTAAAAATCTGGGGTCGAAGGATATTGTAAAACCTAAAGAGGAACCTAAGCCAGAAAAGGTTGAACTTGAAAAACCTAAACTGGAAGGTTTTAAAGTGGTTGGTAAGATTGATCTGGAGAAGAAGAAAGCCAAAAAGGAAGTTGCTGCTGAAATCAAACAATCCGAAAAGGAAACAGAAAAAGAAGTAGCGAAAGAGGTAATAAAAGAAACTCCGGTTGAAAAACCTGTAGAGCAAGAGTTGGAACTTATTAAAGCAAGGGCCGGCAGACTGCAGGGGTTGAAAGTGGTTGATAAGATTCAATTACCTGCGGAAAAGAAAAAAGAGCAGCCTGTTGCATCGTCCGACCTTAGTAAAACTTCGGGCCAAAAGCGGCCGCGCAAAAGATTACCTAGTGCTAATGAAGGAAATCGTGGCCCAGGCCCTGGACATCGTTCACAGCCTCCAAGACCGTTTGTGCCTCGTCCGCAAAAAGCAGAGCCAACCGATAAAGAAATTCAAGATCAGATTCGGGCAACACTGGCCAAGTTAAGTGGTAACACTAAAAAAACTTCTGGTGCCAAGTATCGCAAAGAAAAACGTCAGGCTATTTCAGATGCTGAAGAAGAGCGTTTGTTGCAAGAGCAGGAATCATCCAAAACATTAAAGGTAACAGAATTCATTTCTGCCAACGATCTGGCTTCTATGATGAACGTTTCCGTTAACGATGTTATCTCTACCTGTATGGGTTTAGGTATGTTCGTTTCCATAAATCAACGTCTGGATGCAGAAGCCATTACAGTAATTGCCGATGAGTTTGGCTACGATGTTCAGTTTACCAGCTCCACAGAAGAAGAGCAGCTGGAAGAACAAGAAGAAGAGGCAGAAGCCGATTTGAAAGAACGCGCTCCTATCGTTACCATTATGGGTCACGTAGACCATGGTAAAACTTCCTTACTGGATTATATCCGCAAGACAAAAGTTACAGACTCGGAAGCCGGTGGTATTACCCAGCATATTGGGGCCTACGATGTAACTACCAAGAATGGAAATAAGATTGCCTTTCTGGATACACCGGGCCACGAAGCCTTTACCGCTATGCGTGCACGGGGTGCAAAACTTACCGACATCGCAATTATTGTGGTAGCTGCCGATGATGATGTGATGCCTCAAACCAAAGAAGCCATTAATCATGCACAGGTAGCCGGAGTTCCTATCATTATTGCTATTAACAAAATAGATAAGCCCGGGGCTAATCCTGAAAAAGTAAAAGACTCACTTTCTAAAATCAATATCTTGGTTGAGGATTGGGGTGGAAAATATCAGTGTCAGGCAATCTCTGCCAAGAACGGTCAGGGGATTGACGAGCTGCTAGAGAAAGTTCTTTTGGAGTCTGAAATTCTAAATCTAAAAGCCAATCCTGATAAAGCAGCTATTGGTTCCATTATAGAAGCATCTTTGGATAAAGGCCGTGGCTATGTTACTACGTTAATGGTGCAAGCAGGCACACTGAAAGTGGGTGATATTAT
>JAGPBO010000250.1 GCA_018063305.1 Cyclobacteriaceae bacterium | reverse complement strand
CTTGAAACCCCGCTTTGCGCATCACATCAGCGATGTAATCACGCACCCGCTCGTTGGCTTTGCTGGTGGCAATATGGGGTTCCTTCGTCAGGTTTTTAAGGTGATTTTTGTAGCGTTCGCTTTCTTGTTGTTTTAGAAAAGTTTCTTCGGCTTTGGTCTGTGTTGATGCGCTGCTACCAGAAAATCCGGTAAAGTTTTGCGCAAACGTGAATGAACTGGCGAAGAGCAGGAGTACGAGAAAATATTTCATGGGGTAGCTAATTTTGATTTTGACGGAATAAAGCAAATGTTTCTGAGCCTGCGAAATACAATTTTGTAGACGGCAAAAGATGGGGCAGTTAGACATTTTGTTACATTCTGGCGTTAGGTTGTATTTACTAGAAATACATTGCCTTTGGCATGCTAACTCATTAATTTTCAACTTATATAAAGGATAACATGAAAAACACATTTTTCTTAATGAGTGTGATGGTTCTGCTTTTAAGTTTGGAAACTTATGGCCAAAAGAGAACTTATGATACTGTGCCCAACCTGCCCGAACATTATTGGGTACGGATGGAAAAATTTAAGAAGGAAGTAACTACGCCCGGTAAAGTAGTTTTTCTGGGAAACAGTATAACCGAAGGTGGGAACTGGAAGAAACTGCTCAAAGACTCTAGCATTATCAATCGGGGCATTTCGGGCGACAATACGTTTGGCGTTTTAGCCCGTATGGATGAAATTATAAAACTGAAACCAGCCAGTCTTTTTATTCTCATTGGCACCAATGATTTATCAAAAAAAATTCCAGACGAAATTGTCATTGAAAATATTTTTGCTATTGTATCGCGAATAAAGGCAGGTTCGCCTAAAACTAAAATTTATGTTCAAAGTATTTTACCCGTGAATAATACGGTAGAAAAATTTCCGCAACAGTTTAACAACGAAAATCATATACTGACCATCAACGATCAGCTTTCGCGATATGCCGAAAGGTTACGCTACACGTATGTCGATTTGTACAATAAATTTTTAGATGATCAGGGTAAGCTAAAATTATCATATACTTTTGATGGACTTCATTTGAATACTTCGGGCTATCAGCAATGGGTCGAAATATTAAAAAGTTTGAAGTACCTTTGATACTATCTACTATGGATATTCTCCAACTACTATGAGCCGGATTTTATTAGTTTCTTTTTTCGCACTAAGCACTCTTGCGCAAGGTCAGTTCAAGAATATCAAATTGGCCGAGGAAGCAGATGGAACCTATCCGCCTCTGGAGCCAAGCATTGCCATTAACAAAAAGGACCCTAAAAATATTGTTGCTGGGGTGGTACTTAATCGAGCTATATACACATTCGATGGTGGAGAAACCTGGGCAGAAACCAAATTAGAATCTCCCTATGGAGTCTATGGTGACCCAGCTGTAATCTCAGATTCTAAAGGGCACATGTATTTTTTTCATTTAGCCGATCCCAGCAAAGAGGGTAGAAGCAACGATGCGTGGCTTGATCGGATCGTTTGCCAGAAATCTACGGATGGCGGCATAAGTTGGAACAAGGGCGTATCCATTGGTAACAACCCTCCTAAAGATCAGGATAAGCCATGGCCGGCAGTACATCCGCGCAAGCAATATATTTATACTACCTGGACACAGTTTGATAAATATGGATTGAAAGATCCAAACTGTCAGTCTAACATTTTATTTAGTAAATCAACCGATGCTGGTAAGAAGTGGTCGAAGCCAATTCAAATTAATCAGAACCCCGGTGATTGTGTGGATGATGACAATACTACCGAAGGTGCTGTGCCAGCTGTAGACGAAGAGGGACGCGTTTTTTTAGTCTGGGCTAACCAAGGAAATATTTATTTTGATCGATCTTTTGATGGTGGCACCACATGGCTTACCAATGATTTGCTAATTGCTAGACAACAAGGGGGTTGGTCGATGGATATCCCAGGTATTAGCCGTTGCAACGGGATGCCTGTACTAATGATTGATCAAAGCAAAGGGCCGCGTCATGGTAGTTTATATTTAGTATGGGCCGATCAATCGAATGGTGTTGATGATACGGATATCTGGTTTATGCGATCAACGAATCATGGCGACTTGTGGACGCAACCTATGCGTATTAATCAAGATGCCCCTGGTAAACATCAATTTCTACCCTGGATGGCAGTTGATCAGGGCACCGGTTACATTTATATTGTTTACTACGATCGCAGAGCGTACGATGATTTACAAACTGATGTATATCTTGCTTATTCGACTGATGGAGGAAATGTTTTTACCGAAACAAAAATCAGCGAAAGCCCCTTTATACCTACCGACACAAAATTTTTTGGCGATTATAATAATATTGATGCGCATAAAGGCATAATAGCTCCTATCTGGACGCGCATGGATAATGGCCGTACCAGTGTGTGGACATCCATCATTACAGACTCGGAGTTAATCAAAAAGAAAGATTAGCAATCTGATTCATCAACTGCACAAGCTTCACCTTCGGTTGCAGCAGGTTCACTTCCTATTTGTGTAAGTGCCTTTATAAATACATCCGTAGGTTGCGCGCCAGAGATTCCGTATTCATTATTGATGATGTAGTAGGGAACTCCAGAAATACCCCGTTGGTGATTAGTGCTTTCTAATGCGATTACTTCGATGAGTCCCTCATCCGAATCAAGTAATTGAGAAATTCTTTCTGCGTTGAGCCCGGCCTTTTCACTTATGGCTATCAGGTTTTCTTTTTTGGTAAGATCAACACCTTCTTCGAAATAAGCTTTCATAAAAGCCTCTTTTACGGCTAACTGTTTTCCTTCTTCTTTGGCATACCGGATAATACGATGGGCATCGCGTGTATTGGGTGATACACGTTGTTTTGAAAAATCAAAAGCCAATCCTTCTTCGGCAGCTGCGGAGCTAACCTGTTTTGTGATTTCATTATAGCGCGCTTCGCCTCCAAATTTCTTCGCCAAATATTCTTTTTGATTAAACCCTTCTTTTGGGGTTTGCGGATTTAGTTCGAAAGGCAAATAGGTTACATCAAACTCGAATTGACCAGCGAGTGCGGTCATCGCTTTTTCGATTCTTCTTTTACCAATGTAGCACCAGGGACACACCACATCGGACACTATATCAACCTTAATTGTTGGCTTGCTCATTATTGAATTTATAGATTAAACAGCTATAGGTAGTAAAATGGTTCAGCAGGTAAATCACTTAGATATAAATCAGGCACTTACCACGAAAGGAGAATATATTCCAATGGTAATTCTTATCCGTTTATCTTACCTTTGTCGCTTTCTTTCCAAAAGAAGCTTTAAAAACTCGAAAACTTAACATCCATGACAGTATCAGAACAAACAAAATTCAAAGTAAAAGACATTTCATTGGCCGAATGGGGTCGTAAAGAGATTAGATTAGCTGAGGCTGAGATGCCCGGCTTGATGGCTCTTCGCGAAGAGTTTGGTGCAAAAAAACCTTTAAAAGGAGCCAACATTGCTGGTTGTCTGCACATGACAATACAAACAGCAGTACTTATTGAAACCTTGATAGAACTGGGTGCCGATGTTACGTGGTCTTCGTGCAATATTTTTTCTACACAAGACCATGCCGCGGCAGCTATTGCTAAGGCGGGTGTTCCCGTTTTTGCCTGGAAAGGTATGAATGAACAAGAGTTTGATTGGTGTATTGAGCAAACGCTTCATGCGTTTAAAAACGGCAAGCCATTGAACATGATTTTGGATGATGGCGGTGACCTGACCAACATGGTGTTGGATCGTTTCCCTGAATTAGTAAAAGATATCAAAGGAATTTCTGAAGAGACAACTACGGGTGTTCACCGTTTAGTGGAGCGCCAGCATAATGGCAAATTGCCATTGCCTGCTATCAACATCAACGATTCAGTAACGAAGTCGAAGTTTGATAATAAGTATGGTTGCAAAGAATCATTGGTTGATTCAATCCGCAGAGCTACGGATGTAATGATGGCTGGTAAGGTTGCTGTTGTTGCCGGCTATGGCGATGTAGGTAAGGGTTCATCTGCTTCCCTTCGTGGTGCGGGTGCTCGTGTAATCGTTACCGAGATTGATCCGATCTGTGCGCTGCAAGCAGCTATGGATGGTTTTGCTGTGAAGAAAATGGATACAGCAATAAAAGAGGCTGACATTGTGGTAACAACAACTGGAAATTTTGGAATCATCTTAGGTCGTCACTTTGAGATGATGAAGGACAAGACCATCGTTTGTAATATTGGTCACTTCGATAATGAAATTGATGTGGCCTGGTTGAAGAAGAATGCAACCCGTGATGAGATTAAGCCGCAGGTTGATTTATATACATTGAAGAGCGGAAACCAAATTTTACTTTTGGCAGAAGGCCGCTTAGTGAATTTAGGTTGTGCTACCGGGCACCCTTCTTTTGTAATGTCTAATTCATTTACGAACCAAACATTGGCACAATTAGAACTTTGGACAAATACAGATAAGTATAAGAATGAAGTGTACATGCTGCCGAAACATTTGGATGAAAAAGTAGCTCGCTTGCACTTGAAGAAAATTGGTGTTGAGTTGGATGAATTGTCTACAGAACAAGCCAAGTACATTGGTGTTCCGCAACAAGGGCCATTCAAGCCTGAGTACTATCGTTATTAAGAACTACTAACTCTCTGCTTGCAAAATAGAGAGGAATCCCGTGGCGAGTGTCACGGGATTTTTTATTTTAGGGTCTAGGCAATCTCTTGAAATAATTTTGCAATTGTGTATATTCGATATTATAGGTCATTCATCGAGAGTTAAATAATTGGCAGACTAGAATGAAATTAATATCGTGGAATTGTCAAGGAGCCTTTAGAAAGAAAGCGGACATCATTTTAACTCATCAACCTGACATTTTAGTTATTCAGGAATGTGAGCATCCAGACAAATTAGAATTCCATCCGAATACAATGAAACCGCGCTTTACTCACTGGTACAGTGACGGGGGTAAAAAGGGTATCGGAGTTTTCTCGTACTCAGATTACAAATTTGAGTTACTTCCAAACTTTAATTCAGAATTTCGATATATCCTTCCATTTCGAGTACAAGGTAAGGGACAAACATTTACCCTATTTGCTATTTGGGCCATGAATAATAAGCAAGTTCGAGAAGCACGATATATCGGACAAATTTGGTTTGCCATTAATTACTATAAAGATTTACTTGGTCAATCAACAATATTACTTGGCGACTTTAACAGCAATAAAATTTGGGATTATAAAGACAGAGTTGGTTCGCACACAGATGTTGTAAATAAACTGGCTGATAAAGACATTCATAGTGCTTATCATAAATACTTTGACAAAGAACAAGGGCAAGAAATACATCCGACATTTTTTTT
>JAGPBO010000249.1 GCA_018063305.1 Cyclobacteriaceae bacterium | reverse complement strand
ACCCTATCACCCTATCACCTTCTCACCCTATCACCCTATCACCCTATCACCTTCTCACCTCCTCACTTTCTCACTTTCTCACCTTCTTTACCTACCTTCGCCCCTCCATGCAACAGCAAGATCCAAAATCTAAATTCTTAACTTTCCAACAGGAGATCTCTCACATCGTGCTGCCCTCACAGTTCAACTATCCATTTTATTACGAACCTCATCCACTTTGCATCATCGCGGCTGATGAATTGAAAGAATATTTACTAAATCAGACTGATTTTGAGCACAATTTTGGTTTAGATTCTAAGACTAATGGCCTGGTTATTGGTAAGATGTTTGGAGTAATGGTAGTTCAGAATCAGGAAGGCAAAATTGGTTATTTGGCAGCTTTCTCAGGAAAAATGGCGGGAAGAAATAATCACCAATACTTTGTTCCACCTGTTTTTGACATGCGGTCAGAAGGCAGTTTCTTTCTAACAGGAGAAATAGAAATACACGAGTTTACGCTTGAGATTGAGCGCTTAGAAGTGACTCCGGAATTTATTGATGCTAAAAACAAACTTGCGGAGTTGCAGGAAATAATGAAAACAGGGGTAAGTGATCGCAAGGCGTCAATTCAATTAAATAAAATTAATAGAAAATTAATTCGACATGAAAATGCCCTAATTAAACCCGAAGAAACAGAACCCCTTGAAGCCAAACTTTCCCAACAAAGCAAAGACGAACAAATAGAATTAAAGAAATTCACAGCTTATCATAAAAGAGCCATTGAAATTGCCCGTTCAGAATTTAAAGTCTTTGAAGATCAAATCTTCCAACTGAAAGATACGCGTGCCAAAGGTTCAGCTGCTTTACAACAAAGACTATTTGAAAATTACGCATTTCTGAATGGTCATGGAAGCAAAAAAAGCCTACTAGATATTTTCGTTAAAGACTTACGCATCCAACCACCCGCAGGAGCAGGAGAATGTAGTGCTCCGAAATTATTACAATACGCCTTCCTCCATAATTTAAAACCTATCGCCATCGCAGAGTTTTGGTGGGGACAAGCACCTCCTGCTGAAGTCCGCATGCATGGCCATTTTTACCCGGCTTGCCGCAGCAAATGTTTACCCATCCTCACTCACATGTTAAATGGCCTGGATGTACAAACCAATCCTTTGTTCAGTCAGGCAGGCAGTGAAGAACAGGTAAAAGTGATATTTGAAGATGAATGCATCGCTATCGTCAATAAAGCTGCAGAGTTTTTATCTGTCCCCGGCATCGTCCTGACAGACTCTGTCAAAACCAGAATGAAGGCAAGATATCCTGATGCCACAGGTCCATTACTAGTACATCGACTAGATATGTCCACTTCAGGCATCCTGCTCATTGCTAAAACAGAAGAGGCACATAAATTTCTCCAACGTCAATTCATAAACCGCTCCATTCACAAACGTTATTTGGCCGTACTCGAAGGCATTGTAGAAAAAGATGAAGGAGAGATTATTTTACCAATGCGCGTTGATCTTGATGATCGCCCAAGACAATTGATTTGTTATGAACATGGTAAATACGCAAAAACAACATACAAAGTCCTCGACAGAAAAGACAACAAAACACGTATACATTTCTTTCCGCATACCGGTCGCACACATCAGTTGCGACTTCATGCCGCACACATTCTTGGACTCAATGCGCCTATCGTAGGTGATGATATTTATGGGGGTAAGGCTGACAGATTACATCTGCATGCCGAATGGATTAGTTTTGTCCATCCAGGTACAGGGGAGCGGATGGAGGTGGAGGTGGAAGCAGCCTTTTAGAAAAAAAGGCATTATTTTTTTAAATCAATTTCGTACCGTCTTCCACATTTACTATATAAGTCGTCGCTTCCTTGCCACTACTTAATTTGTATCCGTTCTCAACCTCGTATATGACAGATTCTAGATTTTCTTTCCGAACCAGATTTATAGTGCAACCTCCAAAACCACCGCCGACTAACCGTGCTCCAATGACACCTGGTTGCTCCATGGCAATCTTCACAAGGAGGTCCAATTCCGGACAACTTACTTCATAGTCTTCACTTAATCCCAAGTGAGTTTCGTGCATTAGTTTACCACAATTATCTAAGTTATTATGATTTAATGCTTCGCAAAGTTGAAGCAATCTTATATTTTCTGACACGACGTAATGGCAGCGTCTGTAGATCAGTTCATCTTGTGGCCTTATATATTTTTCAACCATCTCAGTATCTGCATCTCTTAACGAGTTGATTTGTGGATGATATTTTCTGATCATTTCAACACCTTCATTACATTGATTTCGACGGATGTTGTATTCAGAATCTACAAGCGCATGCTTGACATTGGAATTAAAAAGCACCAAAACAAAGTCCTGGTTTTGAAAAGGAATATATTCATACTCGAGTGAACGGCAATCCAGTTTAATTAAATGATCTTTCTTTCCAAACATACTTGCGAATTGATCCATGATGCCACATTTCACACCGGCATATTCATGTTCTGCCATCTGCGCCATTTGGACCATTTCCATTTTTTCCAAACCGAAATGGAATAGTTCGTTGAGTGCAAATATAGTCGCACATTCCACGGCAGCGGAAGAGGAAAGTCCCGCACCTATTGGAATATCACCTTTGAGCAAAATTTCAAAACCCCCGATGACATAATTTTTTTTAATTAATTGCGCTACGACACCAAGCATGTAATCAGCCCAATCGCCTTGTGGCTTCATTTCCGGAATTTTAACCTCTTTCTTTTCTAAAAAAGCTTCAGCATGCAGGACAATTAAATCGTCCTCCCTTTTCCGAATAGCCACCATCACTTTTTTGTCGATCGCTGCAGGAAGCACAAAGCCATTATTATAGTCTGTATGTTCACCTATGATATTTATTCTCCCCGGAGATTGAACACACAGGTCGGCTTCATTATTGAAAACCTGTTGGAAAAGTAATTGTATTTGTTGCTTATTCATTTCTTAAAAGAATGGTGCTTTCAAATGTAGGAAAATGTATGATACCAGTGTTGGAAAGTAATTTATTTATTGAAATTAGATTGATAAATTTAGCTCTAAAACTTACCGCTGAATCCCCTCAGATACTAAGTATCATTCGTGCATCCGTGGCAAAAAAAAATTATCAACATTCCACAACTCTACCTCATAACTAAAACTGTGAGATGAAAACTATATCCCCTTCTGCAAGCTAGGGTTTATACACATCTTTTTTGTTAAGTTCAAAGTGAACTTTGGTGACACAACGACGTAGGTTAACCTACGCCGAGCCTCACGATCTATGTTTTTACTTTAAATTATTGTACATCATTTGCTATGAAGTGCTGAGCGTAGGTTAACCTACGTTCGGGTGTCTGCAAAATTAATTTTGCTCTTAAGTAACTCAATAACAAACAATTATATTAATATTCTAATTAATCCTTTTATTGAAAAAATACTTATGTATAAACCCTAGCTTCTGCAAGAGGGGGCCAAGGGGGAGTCCTTTCCAAACCGACATTTCCTAATCTAAAATCCCAAATCAAATCATGACCTATCCCATTGTATATTCAACCATTAACTTTTACAAACTTTGTAAAGCAGCACTTTTTATTACATTTGCTGAATGACAATGACTTATACTTTCTTATAATGACCCAGGAAGAATTTTTTGGCAGATATTTAATAAATTATCAAAGAGATCGGCTTGGTAGCGGCGCTTTTGGAACTGTATATAAAGCCTATGATTCTGTAAACAACGTCTGGCGGGCAGTTAAAATTTCCGAAGTAAAATTCATTGACGGCAAAAAATATTCCCTGATCAATGAATTTGATCTGATAAAAAAAATATCCGAACACAAGAACATTGCAAACTACCTAAACGCTTACCAATACAATACTCAAACAGGTTTGCATGATTTTGTAATCATGCAATTTTATGAAGAAGGCAACTTAAAACAACTTGCAGATACCCATACTTTATCCCTTGAACAAAAAGAGGTTATTCTCAGGGGTATTCTGGAGGGAATCAATTGTCTTCATACTTACAAAATAATTCACCGCGACTTAAAACCAAGCAATATACTCATCGTAAGAGATATCTACGACCAATTCGTACCTAAGATAAGTGACTTTGGGCTAAGTAGGCAAGTAGCAGTTGATGATTCACAGATCACCAGTAGTATCAGTGGAGGCACCCTGGAATATTCTTCGCCAGAACAACTGTTCGGTAGTGACTTAAAGCCCAATACGGACCTTTGGTCTTTTGGTGTAATCGCTTATGAATTACTGTCCGGTAAAAAATTCTTCGATATTCCTTCAACAATATTATCTCAAGATGCCCGGCGCAACCTTATTTTCAAGAAGATCGGACAAGAGGAAAAACCGAATTTGGATGGCCTGGCTACTTCCCCCTATAAGGAAATCATCGCTCTTTGCCTGAATTACGACAATACTAAACGGGTACAAACTGCCGACGAACTTTTACAAATACTCAATAGGGAATCAAATTCAATACAGCGCAGTGTAAATAAAGAGGAAAAAATAGCTTTTGATTTAGCGATGCGAACCGGTGAAATCATTCAGCTTGAATCATTTTTAAAAGATTATCCAAACAGCATTTACAATCGGCTAATCCGTGAAAAAATTAGTGTAACCTCGGGTATATATGACAATCAAGATGGGGATAAGACTATTATAATAAGCGGTGCTGAAGAAAAAAAGCCTTTTGATCATATAGATGATGAGGTAAAGACAGTGGTTATCTCTGTCGATGAAAGACAGTTTCTCACAGCAAGAAAAGCACATTCTATTGTTGCCTATTCGGTATATTTAGAACAGTTTCCAAAGGGTTCTTATATTGATGATGCAAAGGCTCAAATCAAAATTTTACAAAAATCGAGCAGCAAGAAATTGGCTTTTTGGGCAGCTGGCGTATTGGGATTGTTAGTTATAGGCGTATTTGCATTCTATAATTATTTCAAAAAACCACCTCAGGCTGACGGCTCTCAGATTTACGCCCAAAATAATCTTTTTGGGTATTTGTCATTGACAGGTGATACACTTACTGCACCTATTTTTACAAAAGCTGGACCATTCGAATCCGGCATTGCCAAGGCATATAAAGGAGATACACTCTATGAGGTGAATACCGATGGCAATTTTAAAATTATCCTAAACAATGCCGCTCAATCACAAACATTGAAGTTAACCACAGATCAAATAAATAATGCTGACTTAAATACTTTGTATCAACTTCGAAATCAATTTTCTTCAGATTCTCTAATAAATTACCTTCAGGATAGAATTAAAAAACTTGAAAGTCAATCGGAAGATTTATCCTACCAAAAAGTAAAAACATCTTCTAATATTGGTGATATTGAATCCTTTATTTCCTCCTATCCAAAGTCTA
>JAGPBO010000050.1 GCA_018063305.1 Cyclobacteriaceae bacterium | reverse complement strand
TAGACTTTCTTCACAGTTGCTGATTGAACAGGACTTAAAGATAAATTAATTCTATTGACACTTTCAATCAGAATGTAATTAAAGTGTAATAAAATGATAGTCTTGGTAAAAACTTAAGAGCTAATCAGTTATTTAATTCCGTTCGCTGCCTTAATGTAAACTTCCAGGGCACCGGTCATGGAGGGCGCATTGGGTAAGGGCGCCTCAATATCCAGAAACAAACTTGCATCCTTAACTGCTTTTGCTGTTGTAGGGCCGAAGGCCGCTATACGGGTATTGTTTTGGACAAAGTCAGGGAAGTTAATATAGAGCGAGTTGATACCCGATGGGCTGAAAAATGCGAGGATATCGTAATATACATTTTTAAGATCGCTAAGATTTGAGGCAACCGTGTGGTACATAATGGCTTCGGTAAAATCAAAACCGTTCTCGGTAAGAAAATCGGGGATATCATTCTTACGAATGTCAGAACACGGAAACAAGAACTTCTCATTCTTATGTTTCTTTATAATTTCCAATAAATCTTTGGTGTCCTTCAGCCCCGAAAATATTTTTCTTTTCCGGATTACTATATACTTCTGCAAATAGTTAGAGGTTTGATCAGAAATGCAGAAGTACTTCATTTCCGGAGGCATCTCAATTTTCAACTCCTGACAAATCTGGAAGAAGTGATCCACCGCATGCCGACTTGTAAAAATGATTGCTGTAAACTGAAGTATCTCTATTTTTTGCTTTCGGAATTCCTTTACAGGAACTGCTTCTATCTGAATAAATGGGCGAAAGTCAATCTTTAGATTATACTTTTCTGCTAGCTTAAGATAAGGCGAATTTACATCGGTAGGAGCCTCCTGAGTAACTAGAATGCTTTTAACTTTTCGCATTCTATCCGTTGCAGTTTCTGTCATATCAACACGTATCGGGTTCGGCTTAAAATAATACTACTTTACCCAAAATCATTAATGGGATGATTTCAGTCGCGCAAAGGTAGGAAAATAAATGAAAAATTGGGAACGAGGTTCGGGTCAATAATTTCAAAAATAAAAAAACTGTGCCCAGCAGGACAAAAACAATACATAGTATGAGAAGGTTATAAAACAACGCTGAACTATACGTGCGAAAAACAAAATAGAGAAGTGCCATGCTCCCCATCAGTATAGAAGTGACAAATAATAATCTTATAAAGCTAAAAAATTGAAACCGCACCGCGCCTCTTAAACCAAAAAGCAATGCAAAGCCCGCAATCAAAATCAATTTCATTACAAGAATTATGAAAACCAGTATCGACAATAAAATCCAAAGGAGAAACCCTTGCTGCGTGGAGTGGAAAATGAAATTTGCTGCCAGGGGTATGCGGTCAGACGCCAGGTGGAAAATGATGATTAAAATAAGACCGAATAAAAAACTTATAAAACCAAAGAAGAAAAGATTTACGCTAGAGCCAATTCTTCCCGCCACGATGGCATCATCTCGCTCCTGCACAGAAAATAATTTGACAACATTCAGGTAGTCGAAGGTAAGCCGTGGGTTTATTCTAAACAGAGCAGCCAATAATGCTATCAAAATAAAAGAAGCAAGAATTACAAAGTCTTTAAAAAAATCTGTCTGTCGTACAGGATTCACAAATGTTGAAGGCTGCACGGGTCGCTCCAATAGCGTTTGCAATGAGTAAACAGGTTGGTTTTGATAAATGCTAATAAAAATATTTCCCTGATGCCGGGATAGCAGGCTATCCGTTTTCCAACGAATGGTATCCAGCGATCGCTTTATCAATTTCCCATTAATAAAAACAGAAAACTCCGACCGATCGAAAATTATCAGGTTGCTGCCTCCGTCTGACTTAGCTAATGAAAAGTGAATGATATTCCGCTTCTGCCCTGAATATTTTACATACTTGTCTTTCTCCAGCACGCGCCATTGTTCACGAAGGTTATACGATTGAGTTGTGGACTGCGCTGAAGCCAGCGGAATAACCCATAGAAATGTTACGAATAGAAAAAGACCTCTCATACGAGATCACAAAAATATCAGATTAGACCGGCTAAAGGAAATCCGCACAACTCTTATTCCATCTGTTATCTTTGGGCCGCATGGCCGGCCTCTATATTCATATCCCTTTTTGCAAGCAAGCCTGTTATTACTGCGACTTCCATTTTTCAACGAACCAGAATAATAAAACGGAATTGATAAGACATCTTGTGGACGAATTAGTTATTCAAAAGGATTATCTGCACGGTGAGGCTCTGGAAACAATCTACTTCGGGGGGGGCACACCTTCTTTGCTCTCACCAAAAGAGCTAGAATGGATTCTTGCAACCATAAACAAACATTATTCTTTGTCCAATAATCCAGAAATAACGTTAGAGGCAAACCCCGATGACCTTAATCCGGCATCACTGGATCAATTCCATACGCTGGGAATCAACCGGCTCAGTATTGGCATTCAGTCTTTTGATGATACCATCTTAAAATATCTTAATCGTGCACACACGGGCATGGAAGGAATAAACTGTATCCCATGGGCACACGAGGCCGGAATCGAAAACATCAGCATCGATCTTATTTTTGCTATTCCAAACCAAGACAATGAACTGCTTAAAAAGAATCTTGAAATAGCTACACGACTCAACCCCACACATATTTCGGCCTATTCACTTACCTTAGAAGAGAAAACTGTATTTGGCCGATGGGCTAAGCAAGGAAAGCTGCTGGCCATGGACGAGAGCCAGGCCGCAACACAGTTTGAATTGGTTATGGACTTCCTCCATGATGCGGGCTATCACCACTATGAGATTTCAAACTACTGCTTACCCGGCTATGAGTCCAAACACAACACCAGTTATTGGCAGCAAAAAAAATACCTGGGCATTGGGCCCAGTGCTCATTCGTATGATGGTGCTAGCCGACAATTTAATGTAAATAACAACGCGCTTTATAGTAAAGCACTGCTTGAAGGCCGTATCCCGTATGAACGGGAAGTACTTACACCGGCAAACAAAATCAATGAATACATTTTCATTTCACTGCGAACCAGCCTCGGGTGTGATCTTGGTTATCTGACCAGGCATTTTGAGTATGATTTAAAAATGCAAAACGAACACTATCTCAATCAACTGCTTACTAAGAATTTAATCAAGATCGATAAAAACACAATCTATCTAACGAGGTCCGGTAAATTGTTAGCCGATCAAATAGCCGCAGAACTTTTTGTTCCGGAAAAAACTGAATTGTGATTTATCCGTAATTTGGTACTTTAGTTAACCCATGACCGTAGAAGAAAAACGAATCCATTTGCTGCTGAAATCAGTAATCTATCATTACCATGGGCTAGACGAGGTAGAAAAAAAAGATCTGGATCAGATTTCTACCGAGTTAGATGCCAAAGAAGAACTTGCCTGGGCTCTTGATTTTGTAGCCCAAGACTATATAACCGCTTTTGATCGGGCACGCGAATTTCTAAATAACATCATTGGAGATTACCCAAAAGATAAACGCGTAAGCCTGATTGCCATGGTCTGGCAATCCAACAACGTAAAAGGCTATGTAACCGAGATGGAAGCCACCGCCATGTTAAAACTGGCTAAAGACTGGAATGTAGAAAAGGAATTAGTTGAGCTGGTTTTGAAATAGTAAAATTAACCACAGAGCGCTCAGAATTTTGCAGAGATAATCTCTACAGAGTCAGAGGTAAATTCAATCTTTTACCGCAAAGCCGCAATGTTCAAATTGATACGTTAGATTTTTAGATTTCGATAAATTCTCTTTGCGCCATCGCGACTTAGCGGTTCAAGTTTTTTAACCTACAAACTCATCATATCCTTAAACTTTGCTGCTTGCCTACGGCTTACCTCCACCTTATCGCCTCCTTTTAATTTTACCATTAGTCCACCATTAAACCAAGGTTCAATACCCTCAACCCAACTTAGGTTGATGATGTGCTTGCGGCTAGCCCTGAAAAATGCGCGCTCATCCAACCGATCGTCCAACGCATTGAGTGATTTATGAATCATGGGGCGGTTGGTATCAAAGTATACCTTAATATAGTTACCATCCGACTCAAAGAATCGGATGTTGGCCAGGCTCACAAACCAGCACCGCTCACCATCTTTAACAAACACCTGATCTTCCAAGCCTAATTTTTTACCTGCGCCACGGCCAGCCTTAGTTCGCTCCTTCTCCATTACTTTATGGATTGCTTCGCTAAGCCGCTCTGCTGTAATAGGCTTTAGCAAATAATCCAAGGCGTTAACTTCAAAAGCTTTTAAGGCAAATTCATCGTAGGCAGTAGTAAATACCACCAAGGGTACAGACTCAAGGGATTCCAACAATTGAAACCCGGTTCGCCCAGGCATTTGAATATCTAAAAAAAGTAAATCGGGGTTAAGTTCAGTGATCATCTGCTCAGCCTCATCCGCGTTTACCGCCTCTCCAACTATTTCAATGGATGGATGTTCTTCAAGCAATTTGCTTAGTTCTTTCCGCGCCAAGCGCTCATCATCAATAATTAATGCTCTCATGTAGTGTGTAAGTGTGGAATAGTTATTTCTGTAAGTACAAAATTATCGTTTTCGTTGCTAATTGCGAAGTGGGCCTCGTTTCCATAAAGCAGCTTAAGTCGCTGGGCTGTATTTACCAGTCCCAGGCCTCTTCTTTTATTACTATTTATATGGTATTGACCACTGTTACGAATATTGATGTTCAATTTGCCTTTTTCCACCTTGGTTTTAAGCTGGATCAATCCGCCTTCGGTTAATTTCGAAATGCCATGCTTCACGCCATTTTCTACTAACGTTTGAATCATAAGCGGGGGTACTAAAAAATTTCTTGAGTTGGGATCAATCTCTAATTCTATTCTGAGCCGCTCTTCAAAGCGAATACTTTCTAACCCCAGGTAATCGCGCACAACTTTTAACTCATCGCCAAATTTGGTGAGTCCCTTTTTTTCAGTGACTAAAGAGTTCCGTAAAATACTAGCCAGTTGGTTTATGGCTAGTTTGGATTTTTCCGGATTCTCATCGACCAAGGCTCGAATACTATTCAATGCATTAAAAATAAAGTGTGGATTAAGTTGCGATTTAAGGTTGCTTAATTCAATCTGCTTGATGGAAGCTTCCATCTTTAGCGACTTATTGTATCGCTCGAAATAATTATAGATAAAATAAAAGACAGACCATAAGAAAAAGAAAAAAGCATAAACTAAGGATAACCCAAAAATATTATGCGGGTCAAACACAACGGATTGGCTGAATAACCCCAAAGGAATGGAAACCGGAATGCGCAAAAAGTACATGACTACACCTAATAGCCAAACGGCCAGCAACACGCGGGGAATCAATCGGGGCATACCCCAACTAAGCCACCGGTTATTATTCATATATGTGCGGAAGAGATGCGTTAACAGGAAACAAAAGAAGGCCTCGTAGGTTAGAAAGATAACACGCTGCGTGCTAATGGTACCTGCAGAAGCAATGGCCGCAACAATCTGAACTGCCGCATAGAGCGTCCAGCCACCAATCTGCATTAGCCAATATAAACGAGCCTTATTAACCATACTATTACGCGAAGTTAGTAAATCAGAAAACGGAACGCTTTCTTCTTACATAAGCGGGTATCCTGAGTCAGTTTACGCTATTAACGCAATTCTGGCTTTAGATATTTGCCCGTAAAGCTGGCCGGGTTTTTAGAAACCGCTTCGGGTGTGCCTTTGGCAATTACCCGACCGCCTCCTGCCCCGCCTTCTGGCCCTAAGTCCACCAGGTAATCGGCTGACTTAATTACATCCATATTATGTTCAATCACCAATACCGTATTTCCTTTGTCAACCAACTTCTGTAAAACATCTAAAAGATGGCTGATATCCTGAAAGTGTAAGCCGGTTGTGGGTTCATCTAAAATATAAAGTGTTTTACCCGTGTCGCGTTTTGATAATTCGGTAGCCAGTTTTACGCGTTGGGCTTCTCCGCCTGATAGCGTAGTGGCATGCTGACCCAAAGAAATATAACCTAAGCCCACTTCACTAAGTGTTTGAATCTTGCGTAAAATCCGAGGCTGGTATTCAAAAAAGTTCACCGCTTCCTCTACGGTCATATCCAAAACATCCGAAATGGATTTTCCTTTAAAGCGTACTTCGAGCGTTTCACGATTATAGCGTTTGCCTTTGCATGTTTCGCAAGGCACATACACATCTGGTAAAAATTCCATTTCAATCAACCGCAAGCCCGCGCCTTCACACGTTTCGCAACGCCCCCCCTTAACATTAAAAGAGAAGCGCCCGGTTTTGTAACCACGAATTTTTGCTTCGGGCATTTGCGTAAACAAATCCCTAATGTCGGTAAACACACCCGTGTACGTTGCAGGATTTGAGCGGGGTGTGCGCCCAATGGCAGACTGATCAACCTCAATTACTTTGTCAATCAACTTCAAGCCATCAATTTTACTGTAAGGCAGCGGAGCCGTATGCGAATTAAAGAAGTATTGATTTAAAATGGGAAAGAGCGTATCGTGAATCAAGGTTGATTTACCACTGCCTGAGACTCCCGTAATACACATAAAGGTACCAAGCGGAATTTCCAGATCAACATTCTTTAAATTATTTCCGGTTGCTCCGGAGAGTAAAATTTTCTCTCCGCTTCCTTCTCTGCGCTGTTTGTGATATTCAATTTGCAACTCACCATTCAGATACTGTGCCGTGGTGCTGTTGCTCTTTAAAAAACTTTCTGGATCACCCTGAGCTACTATACTTCCCCCATGCCGGCCGGCACCCGGGCCAATGTCTATAATATAGTCCGACTCGAGCATCATTTCTTTATCATGTTCTACGACAATAACTGAGTTACCCAGATCGCGCAAATCTTTGAGTGCTTTAATAAGTTTTACATTATCGCGTGCGTGAAGGCCAATACTGGGTTCATCCAAAATATAAAGCACACCTACTAATTGGGTACCAATTTGTGTGGCCAGGCGAATGCGCTGCGCCTCACCGCCACTCAAAGTACGTAGCGGTCGATTCAAGTGTAAATAATCCAGACCTACATCTAATAAAAAACCAATTCGTTTCCGAATTTCTTTAAGCACTTCAACCGCAATCAAACGCTGCTTTTCATTGATTCGGTTTTCAAGCCCATCAAACCATTTTTGAAGTGCACTGATATTCATCTCAGCCAGTTGGGCAATGTTGGTATCATCCAGCTTAAAGTGTAGCGATTCTTTTTTTAATCGGGTGCCTTCACACTCAGGGCAAATCTTAGTGATGGTAAAATCATCTACCCATTTGCGAATGGCTTCCGTTCCTTCATCCTTTTGCTTCTGTAAAAAATTGATAATGCCTTCAAAGCGGGTGTTCCACTCCGTGCCCGGATATTTTACGGAAGCCACTGCCACGGGCACATCATCGCCATACAATAATACCTTAAGGGCATCCCTGGAAATATCTTTCAGTGGGGTGGTAAGTGTGAGTTTATAGCGCTTTAGAATGGCTTCTATTTTTTTAAAGATCCAAATGTCGCGGTATTCGCCCAAAGGCAAGATGCCCCCGCGGCTTATACTTAACTTTTTATCAGGGATAATAGAATCTTCGGTAATCTCTTCAATTACACCTAAGCCTGTGCACGTAGGGCACGCCCCATACGGAGAGTTAAATGAAAAATTATTAGGGGCCGGCTCGTCATACGATAACCCCGTTTTCGGATCCATCAAAAATTTTGAGAAGTGATGGACCTTTTGGCTCTCCTCCATAATCATGATCACCCCTTTGCCTTCCTTCATGGCCATGGCAATGGATTGACCCATCCGATGGCGATCTTTTTCATTGGGCACAATACGGTCGATAACAATTTCGATATCATGAATCTTAAAGCGATCGACTTGCATTTTGGCGGTGATGTCTACCACATCTCCATCCACACGCACTTTAGAAAAACCTTGCTTACGTATTTGTACGAACAGTTCGCGGTAATGGCCTTTGCGTCCTTTTACTACCGGAGCCAAGAGTGTTAACTTCTTTCCGTTGAAATTATTAATAATGGCATCGAGAATCTGATCTTCCGACTGACGAATCATTTTATCGCCCGAAAGGTAAGAGTACGCTTCCCCGGCCCGCGCATAAAGCAATCGCATGAAATCATAAATCTCGGTAACGGTACCCACCGTTGATCGTGGATTGCGCGAAGTTGTTTTTTGCTCTATGGAAATAACCGGGCTAAGTCCGTTAATCTTATCAACATCGGGGCGCTCCAGGTTTCCAATAAAACTTCGGGCATAGGCCGAAAAACTTTCCATGTACCTGCGCTGCCCTTCGGCATAGATCGTATCGAAAGCCAAAGAAGATTTGCCGCTGCCGCTAATGCCGGTAAATACCACCAGTTTATTGCGCGGAAAGGAAATGCTGATGTTTTTGAGGTTATGCTCGCGGGCACCAATTATCTCTATAAACTCATGACCCGAGAGGTCGGTAATTTTCTTTGCTGCCGTGGATTTGGACATGATAAGGATTAAACCGCAAGTAAGAAACAAAAATTCAATCCGAGCGAGTTGAATCCAAAAAAATAAAAAGGACTAATTGAAGGGTTGGCAACTTTTTGGCTCGGCCACAGTAAGGTTGGCAAACCTGCCGTGGCAAAAATCTACTTTTCAAAAACAGCTATCGGAAAATCGTTGCCAAATGAATACGCGGAAGGAAATTGCGCGGTGCCTTTCAGTTGCTCGGATAATTCGGGGACTTTATTTTCAATATACGTACTCAACTCGCGAATGGTAAGGCGTTGATCTTTGTTTACATCGGCTGCACCACCAATACCTTCCAATAACGCATAGGTAAAAATTCCATGACCCAGTTTAGCAAACTCAGAAGCAAACTGATTCGAACCTGTGGAAGTAATCCAAAAGGTACCAGTGCTTCTTGCCAGTTGAGCGATCGCTTTCTCTTCCGCTGCACCACGGCTCCCTTCTTGTAAGGCATCCAGCGCTCCGGCCGATTGGCAAGCATCTAGTATAAACACTTGCTTTTGTGCATTGATTGCCTGTGCATATTTTTTTAATTCTGCAGCCGAAATTGCTTTATCGAATAACATTTCATCGCGTCCATACAGTTGAGTAACATCATACGGTACTATGAAAAATTCTTTCTCTTTATCCGTACCGCCAGACATGACACCATGCCCCGCATAGTAAACTATAATCATATCCTGCTCTAGCGCTTTTAATTTTATTTGTTCCAGTGCCGCATATATGGCCGATTTTGTAGCTTTTTCATTTCGGATGGTGTAGGGGATTATTTCCTTAAAAAGTGATTGTGATTTTAGTGTAATCATCTTCACCACGCCATCCGCATCGGCTTGGGCATAATTTAAATTGTACTTGGGGTTTTTATACTTATCTATTCCAATGGTTAATAGAAAGAGTCTTGGTTTCGCTTCCGTAGCCCCCTTATAGTTAATGGTAAACTTTGCCTTCTCCGATTCAATTCCCGTTTTACTCGATGCAGTTGCATAAAAATAATTTTGCTCACCAAAAGAATTGGTTAACGAAACATCTACCTGATACACCGATTTACCCTGGTTGGGTTCGTTCTTAATTAGTTTTGAATTTTGGTAAATTTTTAGTTCCGTTACCTCACTGGCATTTTGCGTTACTTCAAAAGTTACCTTCGACATCTTTTGAGAAGCATTAAACGTTGCATTAGCCGGGGTGTTAATGCCATTCACAGACTTGACTTGAACGACAGGAATTTTATCAGCTACCTTCTCAACTTCAAAGGTTGCTAGCTTCAAATTTGATTCTGAAACTATCTGCGAAAGCAATTTCGGGGTAAAGCCCATTTCGTAGGTACTTTCGAGAGAAGTACGAACAACTGAGTTTCGGGCCGTCCAAAATACTTTGCTAAGCGCCTCCTGGGTTCCCTCTACCCGCCCATCGCGGGAAACCACTGCGAAGTCATCATTACTATCGCAATAAAAATAACCAACAATAGAATTACTGGCCAGATCATAAATCTGATTGATGTTATTTCCCAATGAGTTAATTAGAAATTTACCGCTGTTGCCTAACGGGAAAGGATGCGCGTTTCCAATTCCTAAAGTATAATAAGAAGGCAATTTAAATCCATCGGATTTTGTGGTAAACACGATACCACCTGATTGAAGATCATAAACATTAAACGATAAGGAGGCCGTGATGCTTAAAAGTTTATTCTGCGAAATTTTTCCTGAGTAAGGCATAATCGCATTGCCCCACACTGCTTTGCTATCTACTTCGCGCACCTTACCCAAAGAGCTTCCATCCAAAATAAAAATGCTTGTCTTTGTTCCTAACTTGTTCAGACTCGAAACAATCAACTGATCCCCGGCTTCGTTATACACGGCCATCGGGTAAACTCCTTTTACAGATTCGGCCAATACGTTGCCGGTCTTTATATCAAACAACTTAAGGGGATTAAATTCACTTAAAATTGGCACTACGCCTACGGCTACAGATTTTCCATTTGGGTTTAATGCAAGCGCACTTACGTGATGCTTCTTATATTGAAACGTATTTATTTCTTTTCGTGTGTTCAAATCATAAATACTTACCCACCCTTCCCGTTGGCCTACTGCCAGAAGATTTAAGGATGAGAGGTAGGATGACTTGGTGATTACACCCGTGGTGGTGAATTGCACCAACACGGTTTCCGATTTCCAATCCAGAACAATAACCTCGTTGCCCTGTAGCATCACCAACTTTCCATCGGGCGTAAGTTGTAAATCGAATACGTCACTAAGGGAACCGGAAAATCGTTTTACAAATCGAGCAGCATCAACATCAAATATTTTTATGGTTTTATCTTTAAAAACAAAAGCCAGATACTTTCCATCGGCTGAAGCCGTCATGCCTGTTTGTTCTGATTTAATCTCTGACTTTGTATAAGCTAATCGCACCAAGTCAACCTCCTGCGCCACCGCAGCGATTGTAACTGAAAATAAGATCAGAAACAAAATTCTTTTCATTATTCAAATATAACACTTAAGCAACTTCTTTCCCCGTTGCCCATTGTAACATCTCAAACCAATCTTGCCTGTCAAGTTTAATAGCTAATGCTTTCGCAGATTCAATAATACGCTCGGGTTTGGTTGTGCCAATTACCGGAAAAATAACTGACGGATGCCGTAACAACCAGGCAAGGGATAATTGACTATACGAGGCATTATATTTAGATGCCTTACTGAACATTTCGCGTTCGCCAGCTACCAACTTACCGCCACCCAAAGGTGACCATGCCATGGCGGATGTTTTGCATTCCATTAATAAATCAAGATCTCCGTTAAAAAGTGAATCAACCTTTGAAAGTGAAATTTCTATTTGGTTAGTTATTAACGGGAAGGATAAAAAAGTTTGAAACATAGTGAACTGACTTGGTGTAAAATTTGAAACGCCAAAGTGTAACACTTTTCCTTGTTCCTTCAACTTATCAAAAGTTTCAGCAACTTCCGTTGGATTAAATAATGGATCGGGCCGATGGATAAGCAAGGCATCGAGATGATCGGTGCCCAGCATTTTTAATGAATTCTCCACTGACCACATGATGTGTTCCCGTGATGTATCATAATGCTTCACCCAGGCTTTTGGTCTCTTGGTAGAACTAAATTTGATTCCGCACTTGGTCACTAGCTCCATCTTCTCACGAAGGGATGAGTCTTTCTTCAATACGTTACCAAAAATTTCCTCATTGCTATGATCGCCATAGATATCAGCATGATCGAATGTGGTGATCCCTTCATCCAAAGAGGTATGAATTAACTTCTCCACGGTGTCCTGCGAAACCGTATGCCATCGCCAGGCACCTGCAATAATGCGTGAAAACTCAGGTCCTTCAGGATGAGTTTTTCTTCGTTCCATTAGGTTGACTTATGTTGATAACATTTTTGCTCCTTGCTTGAAGTCATGCGCTTGCAACGAGTGCCATCGGCTGTTTTGCCTTTGCATTGTGCAACCTTGTCTTTAAAGTGATCATCCGGTTTACACACCCCGCATCCGGTTTTGTCAGCTTTTTTTGCAGCCGCTAATTTCATGGGTTCGGCATCGCCCGATAATTTACAATCTGCCGTGTGGTATTTCTCACCTTTCGCAGATGAGTAAACGGTTTGAGCATGGCCTGCAAACGCGAAAGCCACCACCATTAAGAAAGTGAGTATTAGAAATTTTTTCATAAATCTTTTTCAAGGCAAGTTCTCCATTTCTGCAAACAAGAAGAAATAATTACTGAACTAGTACGCCTTGCAGCCTGAGAAGTTCCGTCTCCGCTACCTTAGCGCGATAACGAACGGCAATCAACCTATTATAAGCTTCTTGCAAGCTTTGTTGCGCGGTGCGCAACTCTATAAAGGTGGTGATTCCTCTTTTAAATCCTTCCAGCGCTATAAAAACATTTTCTTTTGCCAGTATAATATTCTCCTCCTCAATCGTCAATGTTTGGCGGGCATTCTCGTAGCTAATGAAAGCATTTCTTATGCCCACCTGGGCGATTGACTTTTGTTGATCGTAAATTAATTGCTGCCGTTGCACACCGGTTTGTGCGCGTTGAATAATTGTGCGCGTATTGAAACCGTTAAAGATTGGTATAGATAAGGAAAATCCATAATTAAATCCTTTTACGCGGGAGTAAAGTAATGAGACTGCGCTGGTAGCTAAATTGTTTTCTGTTTTTGAAAAGTTGTAGTTTGAGGTAAAGTTAAAAACCGGAGACTGCATGGCTTTAGTCTCCCACAGGGTAGCACTCGCAATATCCATACTCTTTTTTGCGGCTAACAACGTTCTATTTGTTTTTTCAAATGATTGTTCAAAGTCGCTGACCTGGAGATCAAGTTGTATGGGTATGGAATCGGAGATATCGTACTGAACGGGCAAACTCATCCCCAGCAAAAGATTTAGCTGTTCCTTTAACTGTAAAATAAGTGACTCTTGTTGCAAGGCGGCTGTGCGAAAAGCATTCAAATCAATTTTTGCCTGCAGGTACTCAGGTTTCCCTCCGGTGCCCACTTGTAGTTTTTTTTCTGCCAGTTTTACCCGCTCTTCACTAACGCCAATCTGCTCTCCAATTGCTTTCAGTTGTTGCTTTTCGCGAACAATTCCAAAGTATGTATTGATTACCTGCGCTACCGTATTATTAATCTGATCTTTAATAGTTAATTCAGCAAGCTCTGCAGTTTCATCCAACCGCTTGCGAGTTGCAAACATTTTTGTTCCATCAAACAGTGTCCATGCCAATTGAAGGGATCCGTTGATGTTGTCGGATCTAACCCCAGTGCGAACGGTTTCTACGTTACTTGCCGTAATCGTTCTGTTATTATTATTGTTGTTGACTGTTGCCCCCTGACCATTTAGCCGGGGCAGCAAGATTCCGTAGGAATGTCGGTCTTCATAATGAGCTGGTATGGCATCATTTTCTCTTAGCTGTATATCATAATTTCTTTGCAATGATGTAAGGATAACTTGCTCTACAGAAATTTTATCCTGAGCATGAACCTTAGAAATAATAACTAATGAAAAGACGACAAACCAAAAACGAATCATATACTTAAACTCTTCTGCGAATCGGGAACTCCTTCAATCATCTGAATGGCAATATGTTTTTTCTTGCGCGATAAATACGTGAACATAGCCGGTACAACAAACAAGGTTAACACAAGCGAGAACAAGACACCACCAACAATAACAATTCCCAATGGCATTCTACTGGATGATGATTGACCTAATGATAAAGCCAGGGGTAATGATCCGGTTGCCATAGCCAAACTTGTCATTAAAATGGGGCGTAAACGAAGTCGCGAAGCCTCACTCACCGCCTCAAATTTTCCCATACCATCTTCTCGCTTTTTATTAGCAAATTCAACAATCAGAATTCCATTTTTTGTTACCAGACCAATCAACATAATCATACCAATCTGTGAAAAGATATTAAAGGTCTGACCGAAAATATACAGACATAGAAAGGCTCCGCAGATTGCCAGTGGCACAGTGAACATAATAATAAACGGATCGATAAAACTTTCGAACTGTGCAGCAAGCACCAGGTAGATTAGCACCAAGGCAAGAATAAAAGCAAATGACGTATTACCCGAACTTTCCGCAAAATCGCGCGATGGCCCCGAAAGCGAAGTGGAAAAAGTATCGTCTAACTCTTTTGCAGCAATCTCTTTCATGGCTTCAATTCCATCACCAATTGTTTTTCCTGAAACCGGAGTAGCGGTTATGGTAGCAGACTTATAGCGGTTGAAATGATAGAGCGAAGGTGGCGTTGCTGATTCCTCCAAGGAAATTACGTTATCAATAGAAATTAATTCGCCAGAGGCTGTGCGCACATAGAGTTTTTTTAAATCATCCGGATCATCTCGGTTTAGTCGTGTAACCTGCCCCATTACCTGGTACTGTTTCCCCGCTTTCATAAAGTACCCAAAGCGAAGATTGCTAAAAGCCAGCTGAAGTGTTTGCGAAATATCCTGAACGCTTACACCCAACTGCGTTGCCTTTAATCGATTAATTTTTACCAACAATTCGGGTTTGTTGAATTTTAAATTCACATCTACGTTTTGTAGCACATCACTATTTCTGGCGGCTTCTTCCATGCGTGGAAGTGCTTCTTTCAATTTTTCAAAATCATTATTCTGAATTACAAACTGCACGGGTTGCCCGCCTCTTCGGTTCACTGCAATGGTTGGTTCTTGCGAAACAAATGCACGTCCCTCACTAAACATGGGTAAATAGCTCGTTATGTATTCTGCTATTTCTTCCTGCGATCGGTTTCTTAACGACTTGTCTTTTAGATTTACTTTTACAGAACCACTATTTGGTGAGCCGCCACGTAAGGCAGTATTAGAAACGACTGTTCTGTATTCAGGAACAGAATCGAGCACAAACTTGGTCAGTTTTTCTATATATCGATCCATGTAATCGTACGAAGTTCCTTCTGCTCCAGTTGGATTAATACGAACCTGATTACGGTCTTCCTGTGGGGCAAGTTCTTGTTGAATGTTAAACCCAATTAATGCTGCCGTGCCAATAGAAACTACAATAATAATAAAGGCAATCCATCGCACTTGAAGAAAGTATTTCAGCCACCGGGCATATCCTTTTTCCATACCCACAAAAAAAGGTTCGGTAACATTATAAAACCAGGAGTGCTTGTGATTGCTTCGGGTTAGCTTTACACTCAACACGGGAGTTAACGTAAGCGAAACAAATGCAGAGACTAAAACGGCTCCGGCCACTACGATTCCGAACTCACGGAACAATCTTCCCACAAACCCGGGCAAAAACACAACCGGAAGAAAAACAATGGCCAGCGTAATAGATGTAGAAATTACGGCAAAGAAAATTTCTTTAGAGCCTTCTACAGCCGCGCGGTATTTATTCATTCCGCCCTCTAACTTCTTATAAATGTTTTCTGTTACTACAATCCCATCATCCACCACCAGTCCGGTAGCCAGCACAATACCAAGCATGGTTAGCACATTGATGGAAAATCCACACAAGTACATAATGAAGAATGTAGCTATTAGGGAAACAGGAATATCAATTAACGGCCGTATGGCAATAATCGCATCGCGGAAGAATAGATAAATGATTAGCACAACAAGAACGAACGAAATAAATAAAGTCTCTTCTACCTCCTCAATAGATCGTGTAATAAAAAAAGTTTGATCGGTAGATACATCCAAATGAATGTCGGCCGGCATCTCCGCTTGTACCTGTGCCAGTCTTTTACGAAATTCGTCCGCTATTTTTACATAGTTAGCTCCCGGTAACGGCACAATCCCCAAAGCAACCATCTGCACTCCGTTCTCCCTTAAAACGGACTCTTCATTTTCGGGGCCCAACACTACCTCACCAATATCTTTTATTTTAACATTGCCAACCTCACTTGATTTGATAACCACATTTTGGAAATCTTCTTCCGTATATAACTTGCCAAACGTACGCACCGAAAGCTCGGTGGCATTGCCGGCAATTTTTCCAGCTGGCAACTCTACATTCTCGCGGTTCAAAGCGCGTTGTACATCTAGCGCGGTAAGATTATAAGCACTTAGCTTGGTAGGATCCATCCAGATACGCATGGCATATCTCTTTTCGCCTAATACACTCACGCTACTAACGCCATCGATCGTTTCCATTCGTTCCACCAATACGTTGTTTGCGTATTCTGTTAACTGAAGGGGGTTGCGCGCATTGCTGCTCACCGTCATACTAATAATGTAGTCCGCATCGGCATCGGCCTTTGAAACTACAGGCGGTGAAGTTAAATCCTGTGGCAGTTCCCTTACGGCACGCGATACTTTATCCCGCACGTCATTGGCTGCCGTTTCCATATCCACACCCAAATTAAACTCGACATTGATGTAGCTACTTCCTACCGAAGAAGTAGAGGAAATATTTCTGATACCCGGAATTCCATTGATTGACTTTTCGAGTGGCTCTGTTATCTGTGATTCAATGATATCGGCATTGGCCCCTGAGTAGGAAGTGAATACATTTATGACGGGTGGATCGATAGCCGGATAGTCACGAACCCCCAGATAACTAAACCCAATCGCACCAAACAGCACCAATACAATGTTCATCACAAAAGTGAGTACAGGTCGTTTAATGCTTAGTTCAGAAATATTCATATCCGTGCTCCACTTATTCTATCCTACTCACTTTAGTAATCTTCACTTTCGAATTAGGTCTGATAGCCATTAAGCCCGTGGTTATAACGGTATCGCCCACATGCAGTCCTTTTATTATTTGAACATACGATGAATCCCGGATTCCGGTCTCTACTATCGCAAACGCAACACTATCGCTACGCAGTACAATTACCTGCTTGTTCCGTGCTTTTGGAATTATCACTTGTGTCGGAACCATCATCGCGTGACTATCCTGGCCTACCTTTAAATTTACTTTTGCATAAAGGCCCGGAATCAATTCTTTATGATTTGCCGTTACGGTCGCTTTTATTTTCAGGGTTCGTGTTGTTTGCGAAACATTTCCTTCTGTAGCAATGACCACCGCAGTATGTGTATTTGTTCCTCCATCAACCGTAAAATCCACCAATGTCCCTTTGGTGATATTTTGAGCATATCGTTCAGGGATAGAAAATTCAAGTTTGAGATTTTTTGCATCGCGAATGGTTGTGATAACATCAGCTGGAGATATGTATGACCCCAAGCTTACATTACGCAATCCTAACAGACCGTCATACGGAGCTCGCACCTCCGTTTTAGAAATCGCTATTTTAACGGATTGAATATCGGCTTTAAGATTATCCACCGTAAGCGCACTTAAATCAAAATCCTGCTGGCTGATTCCACTTATCTCTAGTAGTTCTTTTTCTCGTTCAACGGTTTTCTCTGCAATCTTTAGTTGCACTTTAAGTTTATCCAGCTGCGCCTGCAAGTCCTGATCGAATAAT
This sequence comes from Cyclobacteriaceae bacterium, assembly GCA_018063305.1. GTDB lineage: Bacteria > Bacteroidota > Bacteroidia > Cytophagales > Cyclobacteriaceae > ELB16-189. The sequence goes on along the minus strand of JAGPBO010000050.1, from coordinate 1,388 downwards.
TTTGCCAGTAAGAAATTTTTAGAAACTAATGATCCTTCGGGTACATTCAAACTTATTATTTTTCCGCTAACCTCAGGCCGAATAACAGTCTCCTCTTCGGAAAGTAAGGTGCCCGGCAATTCAATGTTTTCGAAAACTGATGTTGATTGAACCAGGAATGCCTCAACTTGCAAAGTCGTTGATCGCTTTGCAGCTACTACATTGTCTTTACTTTTGGATTTGCATCCGGAAATTAATGAACCAATCAAAACTATGAAGGCTGCAAATCGCAATCCTATTCTCATATTACAGTATCTAACTTTAAATTAAATTCAATAGTAATACGTATTTGGTATTAATTCTTGGTATCTGTTTTAGGCGGTCAATTTAGTACTACTTCTGGCAACTGAGTGACCCAACCTGATTAACTTTTAAACGACAACTCCATTGCTTGAAAAAACTCCTTACCTACTCAGCATATTGATTTTCAAACTGGGGCCAAAATCATCACCCAAAAAAAGCTTCGCTCGGGCTATAAGAGAACATCGTTGGCTTCCCATTTAGAAACCCTGTTGACCCAACAAGAACTGATAGACCTGGTTTCTTGTTTTCAAACTCTAAGAATAATAAAATTCAATGCGGGATTAAATTCTTGAATTTGTAATAGTCGTATTGGTTTTTTGATTGGGGCTATTAAATTTGCAGTCCCTTATAACCAATAGGGGTTCAAAAAGTGAGTTTTAGATGCTAAAACCCTCAATTTGAAGACGTAAGCGGGAGTAGCTCAGTTGGTAGAGCACGACCTTGCCAAGGTCGGGGTCGCGAGTTCGAGTCTCGTTTCCCGCTCACACACTTCAAACCCTTCTCTTTGGAGAGGGGCTTGTTTTTTAAAGAGGTGTCGTTTTGAATTTGAAATTTCGAGTTCAAAATTAAATTCGCCCGGGTGGTGGAATTGGTAGACACGCAGGACTTAAAATCCTGTGGATAGTAATATCTGTACGGGTTCAACTCCCGTCCCGGGTACACGTGAAAAGCTCTGTCTTGCAGAGCTTTTCATTTTATAAGGCTTCTTATCTTCACCATCCTCTCCAGATTACTATCTCCTGAATCAGATATTTTCAGATCACATTGAGATTTTATAACTAAAACCATAACCTTGTGTTACAACGTCTTCATGCCACACAAGTACAAAATTCTTACGCTGCTGTCCTTGCTCTCCATTCTCACCTTTCTGGATAGAAATGCGATTTCAATTGCTGGCATTCATATTACAGCAGAACTTGGGTTAAGTGAAAGTCAGTTCGGATGGATACTGGCCGCCTTCACTATCTCCTATGCACTTTTTGAAATTCCCACAGGCTTATGGGGCGATCGCTTTGGCGAGAAAAAAGTGCTGACTCGTATAGTAC
>JAGPBO010000049.1 GCA_018063305.1 Cyclobacteriaceae bacterium | reverse complement strand
TTGTAATCACCGCCTCACATAATCCCAAAGAATATAATGGGTATAAAGCCTATTGGTCGGATGGCGCGCAATTAGTCCCTCCGCATGATAAAAACGTAATCCATGAAGTTAATTCTATCGGTGGCTTTGAAAATATTAAGTTTAATGCGAATCAAAGTAAAATCAAGATAATAAGTAGTGACGTTGAGAATGCTTATTATGCGGAAGTTGAAAAACTCATTCCTAAAAAAGATGCAATCGCGCGGCAAGCATCCATACCTCTTGTATACTCCAGCATTCACGGAGCTGGCATCACCATGGTGCCAGTTTGCCTCGAACGTTTAGGATTTAAAAATCTGATTATAATTGACGAGCAAGCTAAACCTGATGGAAATTTCCCAACGGTACAATCACCCAATCCGGAAGAAAAATCTGCTATGGCATTAGCGCTGCAAAAAGCGAAGGAAGTAAATGCTGAGTTAATTATGGCAACCGATCCAGACACCGATCGGGTGGGAATTGGAATAAAAGATGCGCAAGGTGAATTTTTTCTTCTAAACGGAAACCAGGCTTTCAGCCTGATGATGTGGTTCATCATGAAAAACCTAAGCCCGGAAGAAAGAAAAAATGGATATATCGCTAAAACAATTGTAACAAGTGAATTGGTAGATACCATTGCCCATGACCTGGTGATTGAATGCCATAATACACTTACCGGCTTTAAATACATTGCCGAATTAATGCGCGCCATGGAGGGTAAGAAAAAGTTTGTGGCTGCTGGGGAAGAGAGTTATGGATATATGGTTGGAGATTTTGTTCGGGACAAAGATGCGGTGTCTGCGTGTGCGTTCTTTGCCGCATTGGCAGCTTCCGCAAAAGATGAAGGTCATACGTTATTTGAATGGTTAGTTCAAATGTATGTGGATCATGGTTTTTATAAAGAAGGCCTTATCAATTTGGTTCGTAAAGGGGCTGAGGGTGAGATAGAAATTAAGAGAATGATGGAGAGCTTTAGAGGCAATCCTCCCGAAAAAATAGCGGGAAGCAAAGTGGTTCGCGCGCTCGATTACAAATCAAGTACCACGACAGATATCCTCACAGGAAAGACAACAAAATTAACACTGCCAGTATCCGATGTCATTCAGTATTATACTGAAGATGGAAGTAAAATTTCTGTTCGCCCTTCGGGTACCGAGCCTAAGATTAAATTCTACATTAGTGTACACACGAAATTAAATTCAGCTCAAGAATTTGATTTGGTTAATAGTCAGCTTGATAAGAAAATAAAATCAATTGAGGATTTTCTGTTAGCCCTTTGATACATCTTTGATTGGCAGAAAAACAGCGTAACAAATAATCATTACCAGACCAAAATCAGGAAACCCTAAGAGCACGATTATCCCAAGATGAAATAGAATTCCTGTTAGCAGGAATAACACTCTCAGTTTTTTAAACCAAATCAAGAGTGAAAATGAAATCTCAAAAATGATTACACTCCATCCCATCAGCATAAATAAGGTATTACTTGCGCTGAAGATAAAAGTGGGGTTGTAGAAATAATCCAGATTTATTATGGAGTGTATGGCAGTACCCGATCGCCAGGCACTACTCATAAGTTTATCGTAACCCGACAGGAAATAAATTAAGCACAAAGATATCCTGGCAAACAATAACGCTACCGAAGAAATAATTTCTTGTGTTATCACGCCCATGGGTTTCAAACGCGGGCTCAATGGTAAAGCCACAGCTATTAACAGGAACAGGTTTAGCACCGAATCCGATCCATTCAGAATAGAAAACATGAATCGGCTAAGGCAAATGGAGAACCAAAAAATCAGTATTGCACTGATATAGTTGATTCGAACAAAAAGTGAAATTATCAACAAACTAAGAAAGCAAAATAGATAGCACGCAAGATTTACCTGCAACAAGTGTAAGGGTGCGTATAGTAAATGTGCATACCCCGAATTGAACTGAAAGGGTGCGTAAGTCGCTATATCTCGAAGTACATACCAACTCATTAATAGCTTCAGGATAAGAAAACCATAGAGCGACTTACAAAAAAATGAAACCCAAAATTCATTTCGCTCAGGAAGTTGGAATGAAAACTCAAAATTTCTTAATGTGGATTTCAAAATCTTATTTTGGTTAGTGTATCCACGTGAATGGAAAAATCTTTACTCTCCTTTTGGATGACAATTAATTGAATAGAGTCAGCCTGGTTTGGTATGTACTTACTCTTATAATATTCTTTTAGAGTTTTGAACCTTTCCTCTTTTTTATTTTCATCTGATTCCTGCTGCCAATAATAGGACAGCGCACGCTCCAGCCATGTTTGATAAATCCTAGTTGGATTACCCGTTGAAAAAAAATCCCTGTAGGTATGCAGCGTAGCATCGACAGGAACTGACCAATGATTTTTTACCTTCCAGGAGATTAATGAAGCTTGTGTTATGGAAATCCGATCCTCTGAAAAGAAAGGACCCGGTAAAAGGTATCGCTTATAGACTTTGGAAATGTAGGATGAGGCCAGGAAAGTCGGAGCCATTATAAAAACAAGCGACACGATTACATGTAAAAACAGTGCAGCAGCTACTATTCGATTGAATTTTCTAAGAGTCATGCCTGTCTTCATTTCTTTGAAATACCCGTAACGCTTATCTTTGCACAAATTATGAAGAAAGTCGCATTTTATACGTTAGGGTGCAAACTCAACTACTCTGAAACCTCTACGATTTCGCGAAAATTTGAAGAGAAAGGGTATCAGAAAGTCGAGTTTACCGATCAGCCCGATATCTTCATTATTAACACCTGCTCCGTTACGGAAAATGCAGATAAAAAATGCCGCAAAATTGTGCGCGAAGCGCGAAGCATTTCACCCAATGCCTATGTTGCCATTATTGGATGCTACGCCCAATTAAAGCCTAAAGAAATTTCGGAGATTCCGGGTGTTGATGCCGTGCTGGGTGCTGCCGAAAAATTCAGGTTAGCGGAGTTACTCGATGGTTTTGTGCGTCCGGAACAGCCGGTGGTCTTTGCCTCTGAGATTGATTCCGTTAATACTTTTAATTCTTCCTATTCGCTGTTGGATCGTACCCGTACTTTTTTAAAAGTTCAGGATGGGTGCGACTACTCCTGCTCGTTTTGCACGATTCCTTTAGCCCGTGGATCAAGTCGAAGTGACAGCATTGTGAACCTGGTCAGTCATGCCAATGAGATTGCGGCAAAGGGCGTAAAAGAGATTGTATTAACCGGTGTCAACACGGGAGATTTTGGCTTACAACAAGGTGAGAGAAAAGAACGGTTTATAAATTTAGTTGAGGCCTTAGATGCGGTAGAAGGAATTGAACGTTTCCGAATTTCTTCTATCGAACCCAATTTGCTAACCGATGAGATCATTGATTTTGTAGCACAATCAAATCGATTTGTTCCACACTTTCATATACCGTTGCAATCCGGATCAAATGAGATTTTAAAATTAATGCGAAGGAGATATCAGCGTGAACTATATACAGACAGGGTTAAAAAGATAAAGGAAAAAATGCCAAATGCCTGTATCGGTGTTGATGTAATTGTTGGCTTTCCTGGTGAAACCAGAGAACATTTTTTAGAAACCTATCAGTTTCTGAATGAGCTTGACATTTCCTACTTACATGTATTCACCTACTCGGAACGGGAAAACACTTTAGCCGTATCGCTACCGCAAGTTGTACCTATGAAAGAGCGAAATGAACGTTCGCGAATGCTTCATATCCTTTCTGATAAAAAGCGAAGAGCCTTTTATGAAGCCAATCTGAATAAATCATTTACGGTGCTCTTTGAGAATGATGTAGAGGATGGACTGATGCATGGATTTACTGAGAACTATATTCGTGTAGCTGCCAAGTATGATCCCCTACTGATCAACGAAACAAAACCCGTGATCCTTACTTCCATTAATTCAAAAGGCCATGTGGAGGTTGAGGAATTAATTGATAATGGTCAATTAACAATAGCTCATACATAAGCTGTCTTCAGTTAACTATTTCTTCCATCTTTGACATATCCTCGGTCTGTATCCTTACAGACCGAAATTATTTAGGGTCTGTAAGGATACAGACAATAGTTGAAGGTCAATTGAAAATGGTCAACGTATAATTCTGTATTTCAGTTAACCATCTTTCCATCTTTGATCTCAAGCTTCCGATCCGTCATTGCGGCAAACTCCTGATTGTGCGTCACAATCACAAAGGTTTGACCAAAGTCATCCCTAAGTTTAAAAAATAGTTGATGCAATTCTTTCGCATTGTTTGAATCAAGATTTCCACTGGGCTCATCAGCAAAGATCAAGGCTGGTTCATTGATTAGCGCACGGGCTACCGCTACCCGCTGTTGTTCGCCTCCGGAGAGTTCAGAAGGTTTATGCATAGCACGGTCTTTTAATCCCAACGACTCAAGCAATTTTAAAGATCGATCTTTGACTTTCTTCTCCTCCGTTTTTGCAATTAATCCTGGAATCATAATATTTTCCATCGCAGAAAATTCGGGTAACAGATTATGAAACTGAAAGACAAAGCCAAGATTCTTGTTTCGGAAATCAGCCAAGTCTTTAGCGCTTTGAGTAAAGACCTCCTTCCCTGCCAGGTACAGCCGCCCTTCATCGGGCTTATCTAATGTCCCCAGAATATGCAAGAGCGTGCTTTTACCGGCACCCGATGCGCCTACAATGGAAACGACCTCTCCCTTATTAATTTCAATATCAACCCCTTTCAACACATTGAGTGCACCGTAGGATTTTTTTAGCCCTTCCGCTTTCAGCATGGGTAGATTTATTTCTTGAATTAGATGTTTAAAAAAAGTAGCTTGCCTCCAAAACTAATTCTTTTATGAACATCCACGAATATCAGGCAAAAGACATTCTACATAAATTTGGCGTTGCTGTTCAGCGAGGCATTGTGGCTGATACTCCAGACAAGGCTGTAGCCGCGGCAAAACAAATCACTGCGGAGACAGGATCTAAATGGTTTGTTGTCAAATCTCAAATTCATGCCGGTGGACGTGGAAAAGGAACTGTAAAAGAGACCGGATCTAAAGGCGTTGTGATCGCGAAAAGCACCGATGAGGTATTCGAAAAATCAAAAGCTATATTGGGCGGAACGTTGGTTACTATTCAAACCGGAGCAGCAGGAAAAAAAGTAAATAAAGTTCTTATCGCAGAGGATGTTTATTATCCTGGTGAAAGTGAGCCAAAGGAATATTATATGAGTATTCTTCTTGACCGCGCTACCAGCAAGCCTGTTATCATGGCCTCTACCGAAGGCGGTATGAATATCGAAGAAGTGGCGGCAACCCATCCGGAAAAGATCATCAAGGAATGGATCGACCCGACCATCGGGTTACAACCGTTTCAGGCACGCAAGGTGGCCTTCGCCCTTGGGTTAGAAGGAAATGCGTTTAAGGAAATGGTAAAGTTTGTGAATGCGCTCTACGCAGCCTACATCGGGTTAGATGCCTCCATGTTTGAGATTAACCCTGTGCTAAAGACCTCTGACAATAAAATTTTGGCTGTTGATGGCAAGGTGAACCTGGATGACAATGCCTTGTACCGCCATAAAGATCTGGAGGAATTAAGAGATATTTCGGAGGAGGATCCGTTGGAAGTTGAAGCGGGTAAATCTGGCTTAAACTATGTGAAACTTGACGGCAATGTTGGGTGTATGGTTAATGGTGCAGGTTTAGCTATGGCTACGATGGATATTATTAAAATATCGGGTGGTGAGCCTGCTAATTTCTTGGATGTGGGTGGTGGCGCCAATGCGGAAACCGTGGAGGCAGGATTCAGGATTATATTAAAAGACCCCAATGTTAAAGCTATTTTAATCAATATTTTTGGTGGGATTGTTCGTTGCGACCGGGTGGCCAGTGGTGTGGTAGAGGCCTATAAAAAGGTGGGTAATATACCTGTTCCCATTATTGTGCGCTTGCAGGGCACGAATGCTGAAGAAGGGGCCAAGATTATTAAAGAATCAGGGTTAAAGGTATTTTCAGCCATATTATTGAAAGATGCAGCCGAGAAAATTACGGAAGTGTTGGCTTAGTGGGTTTCCTAATTAAAAGAAAATACATAAATTGGGTGTTTAAAGCATTCCTATGAGGAAATTGTTGGTCTTATCTGCTTTGATATTTGTTGCTGAGGTATCCTTTGGGCAAAGTTTCTATGCTGTGCGAAAGGATCGAGCTATGATTCTTGTGGTAGGAACAGGTACTTCGACCTATTTTGGGGAACTTGCTAACCCCGGTGACTACATTGACGCAAAGCCAAATATAAACGCGGGACTACAGTATTATTTTACTCCAAGAATCAGCGCAAGAGCTGAATTAACTTGGTTTACGCTGCAGGGGGATGATTCAAAAGCCGATGACAACAGTCGGGTTCAAAGAAACCTATCCTTTAAGTCGAATAATGTAGAATTAGGTTTTACCGGTGCATTTAATCTGTTCCCCAATGGAAATCGCTATTATCGGAGACCCTATTTTAATGCCTATGGATTTGGGGGTGTTGGATTACTTTATTTTAATCCAACTACAGAGTACCAGGGTACAAAATATGCCTTACAGCCCCTAAACACAGAAGGTGCTGACTATAGTCGGATTGGTGTTGTTATTCCCTTTGGATTGGGCGTGAGGTTCAAAGCAGGGCCTAATTTCAACGTTGCGCTTGAGGGAGGTTATCGCAAGATTTTCACAGATTATTTAGATGATGTTAGTACCATTCACCTGGGACCAGCTGCATTCTCTGACCCTATCGCAGCCGCTTTGTCGGACAGAAGGCCGGAGATAGGTAAACCTGCGGCACCTGCCGGAACGCAACGTGGAAACTCTGGTCAAGACGATGGTTATATGCTTTTGAATGTAAAGATTGAATACTACTTACCTTGGGATCTTGGAGGACAAAACAGCGGTCGTACCTACAGTAAAAAACGTAGCGCCAATTATCGATACAATAAAAAGGGTGGCGTTAGAAACAAATAGATTTCGATTAAATCTAAATCTACCTCTTATCTAGAATTTCATAGCGAGAATAATTGCTCTTAAACTCTGGAATTAATTCCTTCATTAAAGCAACCATCTTCAGTTCATTTTTATCGTGAACAAGATCAAAGAACAATTCGATGTATCGGTTGATCTCCTCATAGGCATAGGGTTCAACCTTGCCAATTAAAATCTTATCGTGGTGCGTTGGTATCGTATCCTCAGATTGATTAAGAAGTTCTTCATACAGTTTCTCCCCTTCACGCAGTCCTGAAAAAACTATTTCTATGTCCTTACCCGGCTGCATTCCCGATAGCAAAATCATCTTTCTGGCTAAATCACTAATCTTTACAGGTTTGCCCATATCAAAAATAAAAATCTCACCTCCCTTACCCATCGTTCCCGCTTCCAGCACTAATTGACAAGCTTCCGGAATGGTCATAAAAAAACGGGTGACTTCCGGATGAGTTACCGTTACAGGACCCCCAATTTCAATTTGCTTTTTAAATAAAGGTATCACGGAGCCATTGGAGCCCATCACATTTCCAAAACGGGTAGTCACAAAGGCGGTAATAAAATTCCCTTGATCTTTTAAGTTCTCATTCAAAGATTGAACATAAACCTCCGCTATCCTTTTAGAGCAACCCATCACATTGGTAGGATTCACTGCTTTGTCTGTCGAAATCATGACAAACTTCTTCACCTTACATTGAACAGCCAAGTCAGCCAAAATTTTAGTACCCAAAATATTGCAATGAATTGCCTCACTTGGATTTCCTTCCATCAAAGGAACATGCTTATAGGCTGCCGCATGATAAATTATCTCCGGCCTGTTTTCATCCAATATAGACGCTATTCTATCCTTATTGGTTATATCAGCCAAATAGGGAATAACTCTCACGTTAAAGAGTCCTTTTATCTCGCGTTCAATTTCATAAAGGGGTGATTCTGCCTGGTCAATCAGAACAATCCGCTCAGGACCGTAAGAGGCTACCTGGCGTACCAATTCACTACCTATAGAACCAGCGGCACCCGTTATGCAAATTCTTTTCCCTTTTATGTCCTGAACAATCGAAGGATTGTTTAACCGGATTGCTTCGCGGCCCAGTAACTCCTCGATATTTATTTCTCTTATTTGATTAAGACTCAATTCTCCGCCCACCCACTTTTCAACGGGAGGCACGGTACGCACTTTCACTTTATTGCGAAGACAAGCATCAACCAGTTCATTCTTTCGTTCCAAGGAAATATCCCGAACGGTAATGACTAATTCATCAATACTCAATTCATCAAAATAATGATCCAGATTATCCCTTCGGGCATCAAATATTTTGGTGCCATCCACCACCTTTCCAATTTTATTGGGATTGTCTTCCAGAAATCCAACACTCTGCATACGAGGGGTTGAGTCGATCACATGCCTGGTGATGATCCCCGTTTGGCCCGCACCAAAAATCAGTACTCTGGATTTCTTGATAATGGCATTTCGATAATACGTGAAAATATATTTGACCAGCAAGCGGTAGTTGAATAAGAATAAAAAGGAAGACAATAGACTTATCAGTACTACCGAGAATGGAATAATAAATGTACCGTTTGAGTATAAGGTGATCAGGTTGATAGAACTTACGAGCGCCACATTAAGCAGCAGCATAAAGAAAATCCGTACCCCATCTTGTAAGCCCGTATATCGGATAATACCCCGATAGCTACCCGTGACCATGATGGCCAGTAAACCACAAGAAGTATAAATTAAAATCCCTTGCTTAAAATGATTCGTTACTAAATCTGAAGTAGAAAAATTAAATCTAAGCAGAAAGCCTAAGAGCGTAGAGAATAAAATAAAGGAACAATCAATAAGAACGATAACCCAACGTGGAAGAATTTTAAGGCTCCTGAGAAGAATCGGGAAACTTTTCACTTTCCTAACAACTTAGTTTGATTTTTTTCTGGATACATACCACTTTCTCAAACCTGCCAGGCCACCTGCGGCCAAAAGGATTTCAATGCCAGAAATAGGAACATCAGGGTCAACATTTGGATCTCCTGGCTGTGCCATTAGCACTGTGCTAAATAGTATAACTATGAGGGTAATGATTACACGAGCTTTCATCTTATTTAATGATCACTTTATGAGTTGTCGATTTTTTACCCGATGTAAGTCGCAAGATATACAGACCCTTTCCCAAGGTATTTACCCGCAGCTCACCTTTCCACGTGCCGTCCCCTTGCGATTGAAGTTGCATTTGGTTAATTATTCTACCTCCACTATCAATAAGATCTAATGAGATCGCATCCTGACCTGAAGCATGAATTACTATAATCTCCGTTGCCGGATTTGGATAGATGTCAACCGATTGTAATGTCTCTTCCAAACCAGTTACCACTTCGGTTCTTAACACTGTATTTGTTGTTGACACTTCGCATCCCTGCATGGATACTTTCAAATCATATATACCTACCTCTCTAACAATGAGGGTACGATTTGTTTCTCCCATAATCATTTCATTGTCCAGGTACCACTGGTTCCCTGTTTCATAATTAGACGATAAAATATCTAAAGATGAATCTTCAATTACAGCATCTACTAGCTTTTTCACCTTAACATCAACTGATTTTCGTTCGGTGCCCTCACAACCATTGGCATTCAAGGCTCCTACATAATACGTCTTATCGGCATCCAACAAATCTGTTGTGAATTCAAGTCCCTCGCCCTTCACTTCCACTGAGCTTTCTGACTCATACCATCTGTAATTCTTATTATTCGCATCCAGGGCAGTAAGACTTACCCGTCCGACCGAGTTTTTACAAACTTCATCCGATAAAGAATTAAAATTTGGGATTGGATTAGAGCTATCCACTAATCCTTCAACCAAACGCTTATCGCTTGAACAACCCAGACTATTCATCGCCCTAACGAAATAATTCTGACTACTGCTTAGCGGTGGCGTTTCAAAGATTTCTCCTTCCGCGATTGGTTGGGTGCTATCTATTGAATCAAACCATTGATAGGTGGATCCGGCTGCACCTGAAACTGTAAATACATGCGAGGTGCCTTCACATACCACAGAAGTAACAGGATTTGCTTTGAGAATCGGATTAAAGTTGGCCACGTTAGCCATTACCTCCTGGCGATCTCCCTCACAACCTGACACTGTTGTGTAGGCAACAAAATATACTTTACTTTCATTTAATACTGGCGTTGTGAATTCAGGACCAGAGAACAGTGGTGTACTTGCAGTTTCAGAATCATACCAGTTAAAAGATCCACCACTTAGATCATTGCCAGCTGAGAATGTCAAACTGTTCCCCTTGCAAATCTGATCAGCAGAACTTATTACCATAAGGTCTTGATTCAAATCAACAAACAATACCTTAACCGGAACCCGGTTCCCTTCACAGCCCTGGGCATTGGCTACCGTTACATAAAAGTTACTGTTTTCTGAAATAGTAGGAGTTGTAAACTGAGCTTCCGTTCCTAACACGGTAGAACTTTGTTCGGTTGCATACCAACGATATGATCCATCCCCCGGTGCCCCGGTAGCCGTTAGCACCGCAGAGCTTGTTTTGCATAAGCTCGCGTCCACAACAGATCCTACCTGATAGAGATTATTTTTATCAATGGAAACAGATGATGTTAAAAAACTTTGAACACAACCGGAATTAGCAATTATTTTAACAACATTAGTCCCATTGGTCAACCATTGGTCGTCTAATTCCAATAATAAATCGGAACCATTACCCTTCGCCAGGTTGGTATAAGATTGGCCATTTACCTCTGCTCCGTAGGTCATTCCATCTTGACTTCCTGTTAATGTAATTACCGAATTAGTGCCCTCGCAAACTGTGGCCACAGCAGTAACCCCTACCGATTGATTAATTGCTTGCGCTGAGATGACAAGATAAAATCTATCGGAAGCCTGGGTAGCCGGAATCGCATTATCAACTGTAAAATTATAACTAGAATTGGTAGTAACGTTTATATCTGCTCCACTGCCCCCATTTGCTGCTTTATCGTGCAGTGTCCAAACTAAACTACTAAAAGCACCCGCTGGATTAAAATCGATCACATAGTTTGCAGAGGCTTCGGGGTTTCCATCCGCATCAAATAACAGATCGGTTAGTTTTAAATTTATTTGTTGAGAGCAACTTAAAGAAGGTACTGAATTCGTGCTTACCGATTTATCATCGGCAGTTATAGTTGAAAGATCAAATTGATTGGCACCACCTTGAATTTTATTATCCCATTTTTCAGCATCGAAATTATCAAGTGATGTGAGTGAACCATCTTGAACCCTAAGCCTGGTTATGTCACTTACCCCGGTGGACGGTTTATACATATTGATTACGAGTTCATCCACCTCATCAGCAGCGATGCGATAAAAATTGGTTGTAGAAGAGGCTACTTTAGCATTTTCATTGATATTCAATACGCCCCCGCCAGACGCACTCGTTGTAACCCAGAAAGATTGACCTGCAGCAATTGTTTCGCCCGGTAATACATCAACAAAAACAGGTCCACCCGTACCGTTATTCCTGACCTTTGCAGTAGTAACAATGTTTGTGGTATTTGGATAAAGGGAAGCATTAGCCGGATCCCAGATAATAGCGGATGGGTACGGATTACCTATCAGGCTAGATCCATTGGCTGCAGCAGCAACGGTCAATGGAAGACCCGTGGCAAGGGCCGGAGTTGCCGGATGTGTACCTGTAAAGTTTATAGTAGCCGGACCAGTAAGTCCATCCTGACGCACGAATGCTGAGTACCCACGGCCATTCAAAAGTAAATTGGCAGACGCAGTTCCAGACGTTGGGTAAGCTACATACGCCTGCGTAGGGGCATTATAGTAATACAGTGAAGGTGAGGCCGGATTGTAAGCGGGAGTAGGTGGACAAAGCGGACAGGCTGAAGGATCTGAGAATGTTCCGGATACCGGAAACGCAGCTTTTAGCTGAGCCACGTTTGAACCGACCACAGGTGAAGCAATGTAACGCCAGATTCTATTTTCGCTGCTCATGTACCTTTGCGCAGTATAAGTTCCATTAAGAACAGCAAGAGCCGTACCTCTGAGCGGACCAATAGTTGCGTCATCGGCCGGGTTATCAGAGGTAGATAAAAGCACCAGGTTATTGCCTGTAGTGAATGTGTTTACCACAGTTGTATTCAAGGTAAGACGGCCTCGAAGATTTAGTGGGGCCATACTATTGATAACAGTTGTACTTCCTACTCCACTGCCTACCGTAATGTTGTTGAACGTTGTAGAGTTTCCGGTTATGTTCTTAACACCAGCGGTTCTAAACAACACGGTACCCGAATTATGGTTGAACGAACCACTATTGGTTAAATCCGCGGTTAGCTCAATTGTACCAGAAGAAGAAGTGAGGGTATGACCTGAGGCAATTGTGAGACCATCAAAATTAATAGTTCCTGAACCCGTAATACTTGAGGTTGTACTTGGCAAACCATTTCCAAATGTTACTGTTGAGCTTCCTGTTCCCGCATTAAGGGTACAGCCATTGGCAACCGATAAAATTCCATCAATCGAAAAATTAGAGTTAGCACCAACACTTAACACATCGGCACCCACACCATCGCCCACTGTAAGATTGGTGAATGATTTGGTTCCGCCTACTGTAAATGCGCTAGTTGTTCCGGCAAAACGAATTGTACCAAGGCTTGATAAATTTCCGGTTGTTCCCAATTGATCATCTCCGATAGAAATTATATTTGTTGCGGTATGATTTAAATTACCATTCAGGGTTAAGTCGCTGGTAATTGTAATGAGAGATGGGAAGGTGCTAATGTTGAGCGTATTGCCCGTGTTTATTATAAAATTATTAAAGGTTGTTGTAGGTAAGCCTGTTCCCGAAAGAGATCCATTGCTTGCAAAGGTTACCGTACCCCCAGTAAGATTAATTGTGCCGCCATTATTTTCAATGTTGCCCCCGACAATAAAATCTTCAACCCCATTCAAAGATTGACCACTATTGACCCGGAGGTTAGTAAAGTTTCTCGCGTTGGCTGCTGCCGATCCCGTTAAGGTAGTTGTGCCGTTAAAAATTACGGTTACAGAAGATGTAAAAGTTCCGCCTGTATTAATGGCGAAATTACTTGCTCCTGATAAGGTAAGATCGGCCCCAGCATTAGCGATAACGGGACCGTTGACTGTAAATAAACCGCCAATTGAAAATGGGGAAGTATTTGCTGTAAGAGATCCGGTATTATTAACTGTAACTGTACCCGCAGTGCTGAAACCTGCGTTGGCGGTTAGAAAACCATTGATCGTGAGGGTACCCGCCACGGAAAAAGATGCGGTAGCTGTTTGTAGCGAACCGGTTGTTGCTGTTACCGTAACTGCCCCATTAGCTGTAAAGCCAGCATTCGAATTTAAGTTACCACCCACTGTTAATGTTCCGCCTACAGTAAAGGGAGAATTTGTTGTGAGTGTTCCGATAGGAATAGAGCTAGTAATGTTGATAGTACCCAAAGCGGTAAAAGGGATACTGGCAGTAATTGCCGCATTATTATTAATTGCTATATTAAAAAAGGTCGTAGAAACCGGAGTTCCTTGAATGTTGTTAGACGTTCCCGTAAATCCAAGCGTGCCACTTGTTAAATTAATTGTTCCGTTGTTCGTTAAGTCACCCGCTATCGATAGTGTTACCGTACCTGTGGAAGTAAGCGTTCCCGTGGCTGATACAATCACATTATTAAAATTTTTGGCACCCGATCCGCTGAATTGTGTGTTGCTATCAAAAGTTACAAGTCCGTTTGCTGTAAAAACACCAGTACCCGCCATATTTCCTGAAATAGTGCCGCTTGCTGATGAGTTTGTGGTAAAAGTACCAGACGCAGTTGTGTTTAAAGTTCCAGCCACTGTGAAAGGTGCATTGCTTACCGTCATCGATGAACCTGCTCCGGTAACGGTTATCCCAGCGGCCGCATCAAATCCGGCATTAGCTGATAAAACACCTCCCCCGCTTACTGTAAGCAGTCCGCCTACCGTAAAAGGGACGCTACTGCTGGTCATTGAAGAACCTGCCGATGTAACGGTAAGTGCGCCTTGAGCGTCTAAACCGACATTGGCCGTAAGAATACCATTGACAGTGATAGTCCCAACCCCTGTAATCAACCCGAATGCAGTCAGATTACCACTTGATGAAACTGTGAGGGCACCATCAACAGATAAGGGAATGATGTTAAAGATAGTTCCGCTTATTGTAACATTAAAAAAATTAGTCAGAGGGCCTGAACCGCTAATAGACTTAGCCGCTCCACTAAACGTCCATCTGCCGCTTGTAAAGTTAAGGGTACCGTTATTCGTAAAATTACCTGTTACAAACAGGTTAACATTTGTGGAGGCTGATACACTGCCTGTTATAGTAACATCGTTAAAGGTCTTATTTCCACCGCCCGTTACCAGCGTAGTACCAGCGAAAGTTGTTGTTGCACTTGACGTAAATTGCCCCGTTCCACCAAGATTGCCGTTAATTGTCATGTTTATGGACGAGGTGGCTGTGGAGCCACCCGAAGACGCAACATTGAAAATAGAAGTCGAAACAGGCGTTCCTGTAACTGCTGTGGTGCCATTGAGATTAAACGTTCCAGAGGTATGAGTAATTGTCCCATTGTTTACCAAGCTGGCGTTGTTGAAAATAATGACATTGTTCCCACCCCCAGAAATCATTAAGGTGCCATTAACTGTTAATGCACCATTAACCAATAAATCAGTACTACCGCCATTGTTTACGCTTAACGTTACCCCAGGATTTATTATTACCGCGCCAGTTGCTTGTATAATTGTTTGGTCGATTGTAACTGGAGCAGTTACTGTAATTGTGTGACCCGCTAGAATGGTTATTGATGTTGTATTATTAAAAACGGGGACAATATTTGGAGTCCAGGATAATGGATCATTCCAATTTCCAGATCCTAAACCCGAAGAAACCGTTTGAGCCTGTACGCCTAAACTCGTCATTAGAATAAATAACCCGATCAATATTCTCATAAGTTCACTTCAATCTGGATTCAATAATTATCAAAGATAAACAAAATATGAACTTTTTACCTTCTCATTACATACTACTTGTTCATTATTTTGTAACCCTGCGTCCAATACATTTCAATTAATCGAATGACCTCAGTCTGCTCGTCTATTCCATTATTAGAAGGGAGGCATAAGCCCCGATTGAAATACTCTTCCGAATTTCCATTTAAAAAACTCAGAGAACTTTGGCAAAGGAGCTGTAAATGCATCGGCTTCCAAAGAGGTCTTGTCTCAATGGAATTGTTTTTTAAATTATTGGCAATCAAGTCTTTGTCTTTACTGTCCTCAAACACAAAAGCAGAAAGCCAGCGGTTGGAGATCCTAATTTCTGTGTCGACCTGAAAGCTGCATTTATCTTTTAAAGCTTCTCTATACCGACTGAAAACAGCTTGTCGAGCTGAATTTTTATTGGACAAGAGAGGCAATTGGCTTAAACCCATCGCGGCATTCAAAGAACTCATCAGGTAGTTAAACCCAATGGAGCGATGCTCATAGTACGGCCGATCCTCACGCGCCTGAGAAGCATAAAAACGTGCTTTTTCAGCTAATTGAGGCTCTTTTGTAATCAAAGCTCCACCGCCATAGGTGGTTATTGCCTTGTTATTATTAAATGAATAAACTCCAATTCGCCCGAAGGTGCCTGTTAACCTATTATGATAGGTTGCTCCCAGCGATTCCGCAGCATCTTCAATAATATCAATCCCTTCGCGATATGCTATTTCCAAGATCTCCTGCATTTGGGCTGGCATTCCATAGGTATGGACAATGATTATCGCTTTGGGAAGAGTTCCCTTTTTCTTTTGCGCGTCTATCGCTTGTTCGAGCAGGGCTGGGTCCATGTTCCAGGTCTCCCGTTCACAATCCACCAACACGGGTGTTGCACCGACATACAGAATCGGGTTAATGGTTGCCACATAGGTGAAGGTAGGAGCTATTACCACGTCTCCGGGGCCAATCCCCAATGCAAGTAATGCCAGGTGAATAGCAGCTGTACCCGAATTAGTAGCCACTACATGCGGCATGCCTGTCAACGTAGCTAATTCATTTTCAAAATCTGTGATGATCTGGTTGTGATGCACTCCCTCATAAGACTTCAACACTTTTGTTAAAGCATCAACATCAATGGGATTATAGGAAAGTGGAATTCGATACAACATCTTAGTTTCGAAAGGTAATGGGAAAATGGGGAATAGTAAATGGTAGGCGGTAGGCGGTAATCAGTAAGCGGTAAGCGGTATTCAGTGAGCGGTAAGCAGTAAATTGGATAGTAATGGAGATTGAGGAGTATCCCTCACCCCCCGCCTCCGTAAAACTTCGGGCGGGCGGGCAGGCTAGCCCCTCTCACCGGGGAGAGGGGTTTGGATTTAATTTCTGATATAAGAAACCAAACATTAATAGAAACATCAACAACGGATTCACAATCATGCGATGGATTTGTGACAAGAAAGGAGATGATAGTTCGGAGTCGCCCTCTAACGATAGTTTTACAGTAAAGTATAGCGGAAGAATAATTAAAAGCTCCACCAAGAAGACAAGAAAAGCTGCTTTTAAAAACTTTGTTTGCTGAAACAATGTCCAAATAATGACCATGCATGCCGTGTCATTCAAGATCAATCTAACTGTACGATTAAAAATGAAGATGGCATTGGCATTTCTGATTTTCAATACTTCGGGTAAGATTGAATTTAACATATCCGCATAGCTTACCCGTTGAAATAAGTAAATCAAAACCAAGGCTAGCAGTGCGAAGCCCAGTATCATGTAGCGCTTCATGGCTTTGGATTGATAAGTTTCTTAACCGAAAATCCGCTTACCTTTTCCATCCACCACCACCAAAGCGCAAACACAATGAGATAAATAGTTGCTGTGAATAAGTATTTGTGCACGTAATAAAAATAGCGTTGCCAATATCCGGCCACATAATAGAGCGCAACGACCCGCAGCAGATTTGCAAAATAAATAATGACGATGCCCATCGGTAAAAACCAGGCGAGCTGTTTCGCCTTGCCACGAAAGGCAAAAAGAAACGACACAAAAACAACCATCACATTGATTCCATTGCATCCTTCAAAAACACTGATGACTGATTGCGAATCCTTCATGATGGAAATTGTGGGTGCAGAAATCTTAGGCTGGGTTGACGTTTGTTCTCCCAAAAGATTGACAACGAAAGATGTTTGTTCCGTAACCATCTTGGTAGCCCAATCAGCCGATCCCTGATAGGAGGAAATCCATAGCCCATAGATAAGGTTTAATCCGAGATAGAGTCCCAGAAAGACACCCAAAAACCGAAACGCAGGAATAAACTCTTTCATTATTTTTTTGCCGGTACACCTTTCACTGTGCTCTTGTTCTCCACATTTTTTGTTACAATGGCTCCTGCCCCCACACGCGCGCCACTTCCTATTCGGAGATGTTGTAGTACGGAAGCTCCGGTGCCAATTAAAACTTGATCTTCGAGAATAACAAACCCAGACAAATGTACGCCTGGCATAATGCAAGAAAAGTTTCCGATGGAAACATCATGGCCGATGGTTGAGTTTAAATTGATCAGTACGTGCGCTCCTGTTTTTATATCAATGGTTAATTGACAACCGGCTGTAATAATGGTTCCGTCACCCAGTTCAATTCCTAAACCCACACCTGCTTTTGGATGAATTAAAACCGGAAATGAAATCTGAGAATTCGTTATTCCCGATACGATCTTTGCTTTAATTGTCGGGTCGCCCACTGCCACTACGACATTCAGTTTATAATCTATCTTGCTGAGGTCAGCAATCTTTCCCAACGCTAAATGGCCCGCTACCTTGTTTCCTATTGGAACAGCATCATCATAAAAGCCAATTACATTCCAGGTTAACTCCTTTTGATTGATCTGATGTATGAGTACTGCTATCTCCTTACCCAATCCACCAGCACCCACAATAGCTATATCTTTCAAACTCATTCGGTAAATTTCTTTTCGTGAAGAGAAGTGTCTTTCTTAAAAGAAAGGACTAAAATAAATGTTTTAAGTAATATTTTCAGATCTAATAAAAAGGAGATGTTATTTACATAGTAAAGATCACGTTCAAATTTTTGCTGCCAAGAAATATCATTCTTGCCAGAGACCTGTGCCCATCCCGTGATTCCCGGTAAAACATCATGTCTCCTTTTTTGTTCTTCCGAAAAGAATGTGGAGTATTCAACCGGTAACGGTCGGGGACCAACGAATGACATCTCTCCTTTCAATACATTCCAGAGTTGCGGAAGCTCATCGAGGTTCGATTGTCTTAAAAAGTTGCCCCATACAAATTCGCGAAGATGAAGAGGTTTATTTTGATCGGGTGACAGCGTCCGGAATTTCCAAAGCGTAAATTGTTTATTCTTTCGGCCGATCCGTTTCTGTGAAAAGAAAATTGGAAACTCAGCCGTGAGCCCGTATCCCAACACAATGAGCAACAGCAGCGCCATGAGCGGAATGAATAGAAGTACTATTAAACAATAGTCTATGAGCGGCTTGATGTGTCTGTATTGCAAGCAAAGTTATTTGTTGTAAAATTAACCTGATTAGTATGCGTTACAAACGTGCGCCAGTTTAAGAGATCTCAAATGAACCTGCATAGGAGGAGTTTAATGATTCACTATCGACTCATGAATTGTGGGGTCACTGCTAAGGCCAGGATGACCATACAGGTAAGCAGAAATTTTGCTCCACGGCCGAATGGCCGCGTGATGGCTTCCAGACTGCCGCCCTTACGCACCCGCTTGCAACCGCACCACCCGCGAA